>SECS01000012.1 GCA_004211435.1 Novosphingobium sp.
CTTCAGGAAGCGCACGGCAACGAGAAGCGCTACCAGGCGAGCGACGAGGAGCTGCTCGCGTTCTACGAACAGATGCTGCTGATCCGCCGCTTCGAGGAGCGTGCCGGCCAGCTCTACGGCCTCGGCCTGATCGGCGGCTTCTGCCATCTCTACATCGGCCAGGAAGCCGTTGCGGTCGGGCTCCAGTCGGCACTCGACAGTAGCAAGGACTCGGTGATCACCGGCTACCGCGATCACGGGCACATGCTCGCCTATGGCATCGATCCCAAGGTCATCATGGCCGAGCTCACAGGGCGCCATTCGGGCATCTCGCGCGGCAAGGGCGGCTCGATGCACATGTTCAGCGTCGAGCATCGCTTCTACGGCGGCCACGGCATCGTCGGCGCGCAGGTCTCGCTCGGTGCGGGTCTCGCCTTCGCGCACAAGTACCGCGAGGACGGCGGCGTCTGCCTCGCCTATTTCGGTGACGGCGCGGCCAACCAGGGCCAGGTCTACGAGAGCTTCAACATGGCTTCGCTGTGGAAGCTGCCGATCATCTTCGTGATCGAGAACAACGGCTATGCCATGGGCACTGCGGTCAAGCGCGGCTCGGCCGAAACCGAGTTCTACCGTCGCGGGACGGCCTTCCGCATCCCCGGCATGGACGTCAACGGCATGGACGTGCTCGAAGTGCGCCAGGCAGCGGAGATCGCGCTCGACTATGTCCGCCAGGGCAACGGTCCGGTGCTGATGGAGCTCAACACCTATCGCTATCGCGGCCACTCGATGTCGGATCCGGCCAAGTACCGCACGCGCGAGGAAGTGAACGAGGTCCGCGAGAAGTCCGACCCGATCGAGGGCGCCAAGAAGGAGCTGATCGCGCGCGGGATCTCCGAGGACAAGCTCAAGGACATCGACAAGCGCATCCGCGCGGCCGTCTCCGAAAGCGCCGACTTCGCCGAGAATTCGCCCGAGCCCGAGGCGTCCGAACTCTACACCGACGTTCTGGTGGAGCGCTACTGATGGCGATCGAACTGAAGATGCCCGCGCTCTCGCCGACGATGGAAGAGGGCAAGCTGGCCAAGTGGCTCGTCAAGGAAGGCGACGAGGTCAAATCGGGCGATATCCTCGCCGAGATCGAGACCGACAAGGCGACGATGGAATTCGAGGCGGTCGACGAAGGCACGGTCGGTAAGATCGTCGTCGCCGAGGGCACCGATGGGGTGAAGGTCGGCACGGTCATCGCGCTGATCCAGGGCGAGGGCGAGGAAACGCCGGCGCCCGCCGCGAGCAAGTCCGAGGAAAAGCCTGCGGCTGCGGCCGAGCCCAAGGCCGAAGAGCCCGAGGCTGAGGCCAAGGCCGCCGAGGCCGAAGCGCCGAAAAAGGCCGAGACGGGCACCGCGCAGCTCGCCAGCGATGCCAAGCCCGCGCAGGATCCCGCGATCCGTTCGGGCACCAACATGAAGAGCGCCACCGTCCGCGAGGCCCTGCGCGACGCCATGGCCGAGGAAATGCGCCGCGACGACCGCGTCTTCGTGATCGGCGAGGAAGTGGCCGAGTACCAGGGCGCCTACAAGGTGACCCAGGGGCTGCTCGAGGAATTCGGCCCCAAGCGCGTCATCGACACGCCGATCACCGAATACGGCTTCGCCGGTATCGGTACGGGCGCGGCGATGGGCGGCCTGCGCCCGATCGTCGAGTTCATGACCTTCAACTTCGCGATGCAGGCGATCGACCACATCATCAACTCGGCGGCCAAGACCAACTACATGTCGGGTGGCCAGATGCGCTGCCCGGTCGTGTTCCGCGGTCCCAACGGCGCGGCGGCCCGCGTCGGCGCGCAGCACAGCCAGAACTATGGCCCATGGTATGCCTCGGTTCCGGGCCTCGTCGTGATCGCGCCTTATGACGCTTCGGATGCCAAGGGCCTGCTGAAGGCGGCGATCCGTTCGGAAGACCCCGTGGTCTTCCTCGAGAACGAGCTTGTCTACGGCCGTTCGTTCGAACTGCCCGAACTCGACGATCACGTCCTGCCGATCGGCAAGGCGCGGATCGTGCGCGAGGGCAAGGACGTGACGATCGTGTCCTACTCGATCGGCATCGGCCTCGCGCTCGAAGCCGCCGAGCAGCTTGCCGGTGAGGGCGTCGACGTCGAAGTGATCGATCTGCGCACCCTACGCCCGCTCGACACAGACGCGATCCTGACCAGCCTCAAGAAGACCAACCGCTTGGTCGTCGCCGAGGAAGGCTTCCCCGTATGCTCGATCGCGTCGGAAGTGATCGCGGTCTGCATGGAGAAGGGCTTCGACGATCTCGACGCGCCGGTGCTGCGCGTCTGCAACGAGGACGTGCCGCTGCCTTATGCCGCCAACCTCGAGAAGGCCGCGCTGATCAATACCGACAAGATCGTCGCCGCGGTCAAGCAGGTCACCTATCGCTGAGGCCGTGAGCGGCGCGGAAAGTCTGGTCGGGGCGCTGCCGCCGTTGCAGCGCCTGGCACTGGCCTATGCGCCGGCGGCTGCGCGCGAGCCGACCCTGGCGCTGCTGGTGCTCGACCAGCGGTTGGCCGGTATCGTCCGCAATTCGCACGAGCCCTCGCTAGCGCAACTGCGCCTGGCATGGTGGCGCGAGCAGTTGCAGATCGATGCCGCGCAATGGCCGCGCGGCGAACCGTTGCTGGCCTTGCTCAAGTCCTGGAATGGCGGGCATCATGCCGCGGTCGAACTTGTCGACGGCTGGGAATACCTGACCGGACCTGCGCCTTTGCCGGCGGCCGACCTGCTGGCCTTCGCGAACGGTCGCGGCGCGGCCTTCGCCGGGCTCGCGCGGGTGCTCGGCGCCGATCCCGCGCCCGCGCTCCAACTCGGTCGGCAGTGGGCGCTCGCCGATCTCGCCGCGCATGTCGCGCATCCCGAGGAGCAGGAAAAGGCGCGGTCGCTGCTGGCCATGGAAGGCAAGCCTCCGCGCGTTGCGCGCGCTTTGCGTCCGCTGACCGTGTTGCACGGACTGGCGGCCAAGGGGCGCGACGGGCAGACGCCGGCCGCGCTGCTTACCGCGCTGCGGCTCGGTCTGCTCGGGCGCTGATTGCGCGGTTTCGGAAGCACCCGCTGATTACTCCGCCGTGAAATGGTTCTAATGTCGGCGTCCGAAGGGGGACTTCGCCATGAACCGCATCCTTGTCGGGGCTCTCGCCGCCTTGCTGCTGACTGCGGCTGGCGTGTTCTGGTGGCAGGGCAGGGCCGCCACCGAACGCGGCGCGCCGCCGCCCGGCGCCGCACTCGCCAGCAGCACCTCGGCCGAGGCGCTGCCCACTGTCGACGGCAAGGGCCTGCGCGGCGCCCCGCCGCCCGAGGCTGACGATTTCACCCGCGAGGAACGCCGCTTCAACCGCATCGACCGCGATCGCAACGCCGTAGTCACACGCATCGAGATGCTGATCCCGCGCGCCGCCATGTTCCGCGCGCTCGACAAGGATGGCAACAATCTGCTGAGCTTCGAGGAGTGGGCGGTGAAGACCTCGGATCGCTTCCATGCCGCCGATCGCAACCGCGACCAGAAGCTCGACCGCGGCGAGTTCGTCGCGACCCGGCCAAAGCCCGCGGCCGAGCCGAAATGCCAGTGCCGGCCCGCCGCTCGCCCGGCCCGGCACGCGCTCCCGCCGCCCGAGGACGGCGAAGATACCGATTCCGAAGTTTAGGCCGAGGTCAGATAGGCCTGCATGTCGGCCTTGGCCCGCGCCGTATAGGCTTCCTTGCGGCCCTTCTTCTTCACCTCGGGGCCGACCGGCGGGAACAGCCCGAAGTTGACGTTCATCGGTTGGTAGGAGTCCGCCTCGGCATCGCCGGTGATATGCGCAAGCAGCGCGCCCATCGCCGTCGTGCGCGGCGGGGCCTGCCAGTCCTTGCCGGCGATCTCCGCCGCGGTCATCAGCCCGGCGAGCAGGCCGACCGCCGAACTCTCGACATAGCCCTCGCAGCCGGTGATCTGTCCGGCGAAGCGCACGTGCGGCGCAGTCTTCAGGCGCAGCTGGCGGTCGAGCAGTTCGGGCGAATTGAGGAAGGTGTTGCGGTGCAGCCCGCCGAGCCGCGCGAACTCGGCGTTCTCGAGCCCGGGGATCGTGCGGAACAGGCGGACCTGCTCGGCATGCTTGAGCTTGGTCTGGAAGCCTACCATGTTCCAGATCGTGCCGAGCTTGTTGTCCTGGCGGAGCTGGACCACGGCATAGGGCCAGCGCCCGTTCGGAAACTCCGGCGTGGCGCTATGCGGGTTGTCCAGGCCGACGGGCTTCATCGGACCGAAGCGCAGGGTTTCGATCCCGCGCGAGGCCATGACCTCGATCGGCATGCAGCCGTCGAAGTAGGGGGTGTTCGCCTCCCATTCCTTGAACTCGGTCTTCTCGCCTGCGATCAAGCCGGCATGGAAGGCCAGGTACTGCTCCTTGGTCATCGGGCAGTTGATGTAGTCCTTGCCGCCCTTGTCCCAGCGCGCGGCCATCCAGCAGACGTCCATGTCGATCGAATCGCGATAGACGATCGGCGCGATGGCATCGAAGAAGGCGAGGCTGTCGGCGCCGGTGGCCTGGCCGATCGAGCCGGCGAGCGCCTCTGCGGTCAGCGGTCCGGTGGCGACGAGGGTGAGGCCGGATTCGGGCAGGCGATCGATCCGCTCACGCACGATCTCAAGGGTCGGTTGCGCGGCGAGGGCGGCCTCGACCTCGGCAGAGAACACGTCGCGATCGACCGCGAGTGCGGAGCCCGCGGGTACTTGCGCCTTCGCCGCCGCGGCCATGATCAGCGAATCGCACTGGCGCATCTCGTGATGGAGCAGGCCGACCGCGTTCTTGTCGGAATCGTCCGAGCGGAACGAGTTCGAGCAGACGAGTTCGGCGAGAGCATCGGTCTGGTGCGCGGGGCTCCGTTCGCCGGTCCCGCGCATTTCCGAAAGCCGTACGCGCAGCCCGCGCTTGGCGAGCTGCCACGCAGCCTCGCTGCCGGCGAGCCCGCCGCCGATGATATGAACGTCATGAGTCATGGATGGGCCCTTAGCGCCGGAGCGCCTAGCCCGCCACCGGCAGCTTCACCTTGCCGGCCTCGTCGCGCTCGAGCGGGGCATAGGCGATCACCGCCGAGAGCGGCAGTGCGGCGTAGATGTGCGGGAAGAGCGCGCCGCCGCGCGAGGGTTCCCAGACCACGGCCTCGCCGAGCACCGGCAGGTCGACGGCAGCAACCTGTAATTCGCTCTGGCCGGCGAAGTGCTTGGCCACGGTTTCGTCGAGCTGGTCGGCGGTCGAGAGGTGGATATAGCCGTCGGCCACATCCACCGGTGCGCCCGAGAAACTGCCGTCGCCTTCCAGGGCCGCCATCTGATCGGCGGTCAGAACCTTATAGGCGACGGCGGGCTTCGTGCTCATTGCTCCGGCTCGTCACCGATGTCCTGGTCGCGGACCGGTTGATCCTCGACCGGTGTGGTCTCGGTCAGGCCGGCGATCTCGTCGGCGACCATTTCCTCGGCGACGTTCTCGGGCTCTTCCTGCTCGTCGAGGCGCACGGCGCTGACCACATGTTCCTGATCGGCGACGTTGAACAGCCTCACGCCGGCAGAGCCGCGGCCGATGACGCGCAGGCTGTCGAGGCCGAGACGGATCAGCTTGGCCTGGTCGGTCACCAGCATCAACTGGTCGGCCCGGCTCGCCGGGAAGCTCGCGACGACCGGACCGTTGCGGCCGATGTTGTCGATGTTGGTAATGCCCTGGCCGCCGCGACCGGTCCGGCGATACTCGTAGGCCGAGGACAGCTTGCCGTAACCGTTGGCGCAGACCGTGAGGACGAACTGCTCGCGTTCGGCGAGTTCGGCATGACGTTCGGCGCTCATCGTCGGTTCGCCGTCCTTCTCGCCCTTCCACGGCGCGAAGCGCAGATAGTCCTCGCGCTCTTCCTGGTCGGTCACACCGACACGATGGAGGATCGACAGCGAGATGACCTCGTCGTCGCCCTTGAGCGCCATGCCACGCACGCCGGTCGAGGTGCGGCTCTGGAATTCGCGGACGTCCTCGCCCGAGAAGCGGATCGCCTTGCCCTGGCGGCTCGCCAGCAGCACGTCGTCACCGGGCTCGAGCAGCGCGACGCCGATCAGGCGATCGGCCGAATCGTCTTCGAAGCGCATGGCGAACTTGCCGTTCGACGGGATGTTGGCGAAGGCGTCCATCGAGTTGCGGCGGACGTTACCCTTGGCCGTCGCGAAGACGACGTTGAGCTTGCCCCATTCGCTTTCATCTTCGGGCAGCGGCAGCACCGTTGCGATCGTCTCGTCCTTGTCGAGCGCGGGCAGCAGGTTGACGATCGGGCGGCCGCGCGTGGTCGGCCCGCCTTCGGGAAGGCGCCAGACCTTGAGGCGATAGACCTTGCCCGCGGTCGAGAAGAACAGCACCGGCGTGTGCGTCGAGGTGACGAACATCGTCCCCACGGCGTCCTCGTCCTTGGTCGCCATGCCGGCGCGGCCCTTGCCGCCACGGTTCTGCGCGCGGAAGGTCGAGAGCGTGGTGCGCTTGATATAGCCGTCGAGCGTGATGGTCACGACCATCTCCTCGCGCTCGATCAGGTCCTCGTCGTCGATGCCGTCGGCGGCGGGGACGATTTCGGACAGGCGTGGCGTGGCGAAGGCCGCGCGCACCGCGACGAGCTCTTCGCGCATCACGGCATAGAGCTTCACGCGATCGGCCAGGATCTCCAGATAACCACGGATCGCGATGGCCAGCTCTTCGAGCTCGCCGCCGATCTCGTCGCGGCCGAGCGCGGTCAGGCGGTGGAGGCGCAGGTCGAGGATCGACTTCACCTGGACTTCGGAGAGGCGATAAGTACCGCCCTCCTGCTCGGCGTCGGGTTCGATCGCCTCGACCAGGCGGATATACTGGGCGATCTCGCCGATCGGCCATTCGCGTGAAAGCAGCGCGGCGCGCGCCGCGGCCGGGTTCGACGAACCGCGGATGATCTTCACCACCTCATCGAGGTTGGTCACCGCAACGACGAGACCGAGCAAGATGTGCGCACGGTCGCGCGCCTTGTTCAGCTCGAACTTGGTGCGGCGGGTGATCACCTCCTCGCGGAAGGTGATGAACGCCTGGATGATGTCGCGCAGCGCCAGCGTCTCGGGACGACCGCCGCGGATCGCCAGCATGTTCGCCGGGAACGACGACTGCGCCGGCGTGTGCCGCCAGAGCTGGTTGAGCACCACTTCGGGCGTGGCGTCGCGCTTCAGTTCGACGACCACGCGCACGCCGAGGCGGCTCGATTCGTCGCGGATGTCGGAAACGCCCTCGATCCGCTTGTCCTTGGCGGCTTCGGCGATCTTCTCGACCAGGCCCGACTTGCCGACCTGATAAGGGATCGAGGTCAACACGATCGAACGGCGATCGCCGCGGCCTTCCTCGATCTCGTGGCGGCAGCGCTGGATGATCGAGCCTCGGCCGGTGTTGTAGGCCGAGCGTGCGCCGGCGGTGCCGAGGATCAGCGGCGCGGTCGGGAAGTCCGGGCCCGGGATGATCTCGATCAGTTCGTCGGTGGTGATCGCCGGGTTGTCCAGCATGGCGAAGCAGCCGTCGATCACCTCGCCGAGGTTGTGCGGCGGAATGTTGGTCGCCATGCCGACGGCGATGCCGCCGGCCCCGTTGACCAGCAGGTTCGGGAACCGTGCGGGCAGGACGGTCGGCTCCTGGCGCGAACCGTCGTAGTTGTCGATGAAGTCGACCGTATCCTTGTCGAGATCGTCGAGCAGCATGTTGGCGACGCGCGCCAGGCGCGCCTCGGTGTAACGCATCGAGGCCGGCGGATCGGGATCCATCGAGCCGAAGTTGCCCTGGCCGTCGATCAGCGGCACGCGCAGCGACCAGTCCTGGGTCATGCGCGCCAAGGCGTCGTAGATCGCGCTGTCGCCGTGCGGGTGATAGTTGCCCATCACGTCGCCGACGATCTTCGCCGACTTGCGATAGGGCCGGCCGGCGACCATGCCGCCTTCCTGGCTGGCGAACAGGATGCGGCGGTGGACCGGCTTGAGACCGTCGCGCACGTCGGGCAGCGCGCGGCTGACGATCACGCTCATCGCGTAGTCGAGATAGCTGGTCTTCATTTCGTCGACGATGTCGACGCGCTGGAACTCACCCAGGGGGTGTGGGTTCTCCGGAATCTGGCTGTCTTCGCTCACGCCGGGTTAGCTTGCTTTGTTGCCGGGAAATGTCATCGCACGGCCCTAGGCGAAGGGGTGGGGGAATGCCAGCCGAAGCGTACGTCGAGGTCCCGTGAATGCGGGGTTTTCCACACCTCCCGCGCTGAATATGAACGGATGAGACAAATGGGATTAAATCGCCGTTCAGCGGTATCCCGCTAGCGGCAGACCGGTTGCCAAGCCGACGTTTCGACGTCATCAGCGCAGGCGGAAGTTTCACACAGGTGCGGCGGACCTCCTCCCCCCGCTGCTGCTTTCAAGGAGAGACGTGAAGATGATCCGGAACACCACCGCGAAACGTGGCACTCTGTTCTCGCGCACTGCACTCGGCCTCGCGCTGACGCTGGGCGTTTCGGCCGGCGCCTTCGTCGCGCAGCCGGCTCTGGCCGCCAAGAAGACCGAGCCATCGGGGCCGAAGATCGAATTCTCCAAGCCCTTCGCCGCCGCGGCTGCCGCGCTCGACAAGACGCTGGCCGACGCTGCGAAGACGCCGCCGGCTGGCGCGCAGGCAGTCAAGGCCGCGGGCGCCAACGCCCAGGCCAAGGCCGCTGCGGTCGCGCAGCTCGATACCGAGCTCGGCGGGGCCAAGGCCAAGCTCGATACCGCTGCGGCTGCTGCCTCGACCCCCGGTGACAAGCTCAAGCTCGGTGAGATGACGCGCACCTATGGCGTGCTCACCGAAGACATCGCACTTCAGCATCAGGGCCTGGTCCTGATGATCGACAGCGGTGTGCTCCAGCCGGCGATGGCCGGACAGGTCCAGTTTCTCGCCGGCGTCACCGCCTACCAGAAGCAGGACTATGCCGGCGCGGTTAAGTATCTCGAGCCAGCCAAGGCCTCGGGCTATCAGGACCAGCAGGGCCTGCTCGATCGCGTGCTGGCCGATGCCTACAAGCGCACGGGCAACACCGCGGCACCGCTGCAGATGGCGCAGCGCGACATCGCTGCGGCCAAGGCCGCCGGCACCAAGCCGAGCGAAACCTCGATCCGTACCGCGCTGCAAGCCGCCTATGACACGAAGCAGGCCGCCCCGGCGACCGAGCTCGCGATCGAGCTCGTGCGCTACTATCCCTCGGCGGGTGCCTGGAGCAATTCGATCAACGTGGTGCGCCAGCTCTCGAGCTACCAGAAGCAGGAGAACCTCGACCTGATGCGCCTGATGTCGCGCTCCGGGGCGATGACGACGCGCAACGACTATCTCGAATACATCGAGAACGCCGATGCGCGTGCGCTTCCGGGCGAAGTGCTCAAGGTGATCGAGGCCGGTATCGCATCGGGTAAGATCGGCGCGGGCGACGTTGCCGAATACCGGCAGATCGCCAACGGCGCGGCTTCGGCCGACCGGGCCAGGCTACCGCAGTACGAACGCGAGGCCCGTGCGGCAAACGCATCGGCGGTGAGTGTCAACGCCACGGCGGACACGTTCCTCAGCTATGCCGACGCTGCCAAGGCCGAGGCCTTCTATACCATCGCGCTGGCCAAGTCGCCGGCCGATCCGAACCGCGTGCTCACGCGTCTGGGTATCGCTCAGACCGATCTGGGCAAGACGGCCGAAGCCCAGGCGACCTTCGCCAAGGTGCAGGGACCGCGCAAGCCGATCGCGCAGCTGTGGTCGGCCTATGCCGCTTCGAAGGGCGGGGCCGCCGCGCCGGTCGCCACCGCACAGTAAGCTCTGCGCCAGACCGCAAAAAGAAAGGGCGACGGGAAACCGTCGCCCTTTTTCGTTGTCGCCTTGCCGCTATCGGGCGTCGGCGAGGGGCCTATTCGACCGGTGCGAAGGTCCCAGCCGCCTCGTCGAGCACGTGGAGCTGGCCGTCCGAGATCGCGAAGAAGGCGCCGCGCAGCTTGAGCGTGCCTTCGCGCTCGCCCTTGCGCACGCAGGGGAAGCTGCGCAGGTTGGCCAGGCTGACCTTGACGCCCGCCTGTTCCATCGCGCGTTCGGCGTCGCGGCCCTCGGTGCCGTATTGCGCGGCGACTTCATCGCGCGCTTCGTCGAACAGGCCGATCCAGTCGGCGATGAAGCCGCCTTCGCCGCGCGGGGCGCCGCGCAGGCTCTGGTTCAGCGCGGCCTTGCAGCCGCCGCACATGCCGTGGCCCATGACCACGATCTCTTTGATCTTGAGCACCTGCACCGCGAATTCGAGCGCGGCCGAGACGCCGTGGATGCCGGGGCTGGTTTCGAACGGCGGCACCAGCGCGGCGACATTGCGCACGACGAAGATCTCGCCAGGGTCGACGTCGAAGATCTGCGCGGGATCGACGCGGCTGTCCGAACAGGCGATGACCATCACCTGCGGTTCCTGCGACTGGCTGAGCTGATCCCAGCGTTCGCGTCGCCGCGCCCAGCCGGTCTGGCGGAAGCGCCGATAGCCGTCGATCAGGTGGGCGAGCTCGGGTGTGGTGTGCTGGGTCATGTTTCGCCTATTGGTACTGAACTTTGCCACTGGCAAGGGGGCGCACAAGGCCCTATCTGGGGCGCGATGAACGACCTCTCCAGCGTCCCCCCGCAGCGACCCGATGGGCAGCCCGAACGCCAGCGCAAGCCCGACTGGATCCGCGTCAAGGCCCCGACCTCCAAAGGCTATGGCGAAACGCGCCAGCTCATGCGTGATCTGGGCCTCAACACGGTCTGCGAGGAAGCCGCCTGTCCGAACATCGGCGAGTGCTGGACCAAGAAGCACGCCACGGTGATGATCCTGGGCGACGTCTGCACGCGCGCCTGCGCCTTCTGCAACGTCAAGACCGGCATGCCGCGCAAGGTCGATGCCAGCGAGCCCGAACACGTCGCCGAGGCGGCGGCCAAGATGGGGCTCGAGCATATCGTCATCACCTCGGTCGATCGCGACGATCTGCCCGACGGTGGCGCCAGCCAGTTCGTCAAGGTGATCGAGGCGCTGCGTCGCATGACGCCGAGCACCACGATCGAGATTCTGACGCCAGACTTCCGCAACAAGATGCAGGCTGCGGTCGAGGCGATCGTCACCGCGCGCCCCGACGTCTACAACCACAACCTCGAGACCGTGCCGCGGCTCTATCCGACGATCCGCCCGGGCGCGCGCTACTATGCCTCGCTGCGGTTGCTCGAGCAGGTCAAGCGCCACGATCCGTCGATCTTCACCAAGTCCGGCGTCATGCTCGGGCTCGGCGAGGAGCGGCTCGAGGTCCACCAGGTCATGGACGACATGCGCTGCGCCGACATCGACTTCCTGACGATGGGCCAGTACCTGCAGCCGACCCAGCGTCACGCCAAGGTCATGGAATTCGTCACGCCGCAGGCCTTCGGCGCCTATGGCGCGATCGCCCGCTCGAAGGGCTTCCTCCAGGTCGCGGCCAGCCCGCTCACCCGATCGAGCTATCACGCGGGCGACGATTTCCGCCAGATGCGCGCCGCGCGCGAAGCGCAACTGGCCAAGACGCGTATCGTCTGATGCCCGGCATCCACGAAGTCCGGCAGCTCCCCTACAGCGCGGAGCAGATGTTCGATCTCGTCGCCGACGTCGGGCGCTATCCCGAATTCCTGCCGTGGATCATGGCGACGCGGGTGCGCTCGGACGACGGCACCGAGATGGTCGCCGACATGCTGATCGGCTTCTCGGCGATCCGCGAGAAGTTCACCTCGCGCGTCGAGAAGAACCGTCCTGGCGAACTGCGCGTGCATTATATAGACGGGCCTTTGCGCGATCTCGACAACCGCTGGCAGTTCCGCGCGCTGGGGCCGAGCGGGTGCGAGGTCGATTTCTCGGTGCAGTTCACCTTCCGCAACGCGCTGTTCGAGAAGCTGGCCGGCCAGTACCTCGACCGTGCCTTCCGCAAGATGGTCGCCGCCTTCGAGACGCGAGCGGCCGTGCTCTACGGCGACGCCGGCACGACCAGCGCCGCCTGACCCTTACGTAAATTCACTACTTTTCGGTCGGCGGCTCGGGCAACAGCAGTTCGAGCGCGACGATTGTCGCCTGGCGGCGCACCGCGGCACGGCTCGATCCGTCGAGCTGGCGTTCCTCGGCGTTGACCTCCTCGCTGCCGCGCACCGCGCGCGCGAAGACCACGGTACCTACCGGCTTCATCTCGCTGCCGCCGTCGGGGCCGGCGATGCCGCTGATCGCCACGGCGACGTCGGCGCCAGAGTGCTTGAGCGCACCCTGGGCCATGGCCCAGGCGGTCGCGACCGAGACTGCGCCGAAGGTGTCGAGAATGTCGCCGGCGACGCCCAGCGTCTCGCGCTTGGACTCGTTCGAATAGGTTACGAAGCCGCGGTCGAGCACGGCAGACGAGCCGGCGATCTCGGTGATCGCGGCGCTGACCAGTCCACCGGTGCAGCTCTCGGCCAACGCGACCGTGCGGCCGGCGGCCACGTTTTCGGCCACCACCCGGCGTGCGAGTTCGACGATGTCGTCGGGAAGCAGGCTGTCGCTCATCATAGTGTCTCCCGCGGGCAGCTGCGCATCTTGCTATCCTTGCGTGCGACGGCGCTCAGGATCGTCGCGAGCAGGTTGACCGTCTGCTCCGCATTGAGCGGAGCGAGTGCCTCGGTGATGTCGTTGACCTCGCCGCAGGACGCGGGGCTGATCGAAATCTTCATCTTCTCGCTCATTGCCGCGTCGACGATAGGCCGCAGGGCCTTGTCCGAAAGGCTGGCGAACCGCTTCTCGTCGGCGCTGCCGCGGCTCATCTTGAGAAAGGCGGCCTTGGCGATGGGCCAGTTGCGCGTCTTCGCATCGGAAAGCTGGCTGGCGAGGCGCGGCAGTCCCGCGCGCAGATAGGCATCGGTCGGCAGGTGTGCTGCGCAGTTGCTGGTCACTTCCGTGATCACCTCAGGCAGAAAATAGCCGATCATCCCGCGCATCTCCGCCGGCGCTATGCAGGCGGGGGCCGGCGCGGCCTGGGCCGAAGCCGTCGAAATCAGCGCAAGGGCCGCGATGAGCGGACGAGCATGGCGATACATGACGTGCGTTCCGGCGATCAGGCGGCGCAGATGTTGATCGCGCCGAGCTTGGCACGTCCGCTCTTCGCGCCGAGCCCGACCGCGAGTGCGATCAGTTCGGCAGTGTTTTGCGCGGGCAGCGGCGCAAGCAGGCCGATCAGCCGGTCGATCGATCCGCAGCGGTCGAGCGGGACCTGCTGGCTGACCATGCCGGCAAGCAGCGGATCGAGCATCTGCTGCAGTGAGGCGTCGGGCATCGTGCGGATCAGTTCGTCGGCCTGCGGGTTGATCGTCGGGCTCAGCTTGAGGAAGGCCGCCTTGGCACGGGGCCAGGCTGCGGGCCGGCGCTCGGCATAGCGCTGTGCGAGCTGCGCGCCCTGTCGTGGCAGATAGGCATTGGCGCCGAGCGTCGAGGTGCAACGCTGGGTCGTGCCGTTGATCATGCTCGGCAGGGCATATTCGGCGAGGGCGGTGAACTCGCCCGGCGAGAGGCAGGGCGGCTCTGCCGCCTGCGCGAGCGCGGGCGTCAGTGTCAGCGCGGCTGCGGCGATGGCTGTGAAACGACGCATCGGGATCATCCTTCCATTCGCACGAGGCAGGCGACCGCCTGCGCGGCAATCCCTTCGCCGCGGCCGGTGAAGCCGAGCTTCTCAGTCGTCGTGGCCTTGACGCTTACCGCGCCGATGTCAACGCCGAGCAATTCGGCCAGCCGCGCGCGCATCGGCTCGCGATGGGGCCCGATCTTCGGCGCTTCGCATATGATGGTAACGTCGACATTGCCCACCGCGTAGCCCGCTTCGCCGACGAGCGAGACGGCATGGGCCAGGAATCGGTCGGACGAGACCCCGCGCCATTGCGGATCGCTTGGCGGGAAGTGCTGGCCGATATCCCCAGCGCCGATCGCGCCGAGCAGAGCATCGACGAGCGCGTGGATCGCGACGTCGGCGTCGCTGTGGCCGGCGAGCCCCTGATGGTGATCGATACGAATGCCGTTGAGCCACAGCGCCTCGCCGTCTTCCAGGCGGTGGACGTCGTAACCCGTGCCGATCCGTACCGGTGGGAGGCTGGTCGGGAAGTCCGAGGCAAAGGTCAGCTTGTGCAGGGCTTCGTCTCCTTCGACCAGCGTGATGGCAATACCCGCAGCCTGGGCGACCTGCGCATCGTCGCCGGCATCGGGCGCGCCGGTCCACGATCGGTGCGCGGCGAGGATGTCGGGATAGCGGAAGGCCTGCGGAGTCTGCACCCGCCGCACGGCGGCGCGATCGGCGGGCTGTCCCATCATGACACCAGAGACATGGGTGAGACTGTCCACCACGGACAAGACGGGAATGGCGCCTGCATGATCGGCCAGGGCTTCCCGCAAACGCCCGATGACCGGGGCTTTTAGCTGTGGCCGCGCGGCGTCATGGATGAGGACAAGCGCGGGATCGGCGGCTTCGAGCGCCTCGAGCCCGAGCCGCACCGATTCCTGTCGCGTCTGTCCCCCGGTTACCAGTAGGACGTCGAGCCCGGACAGCGCGGTTTCAGCCTGTTCTTCGGCGTTCTGAGGAATCACGACCACGACGGGCGAGACATCGGCCGCCAGAAGGGCCTCGGCCGAGTGGCGAACCACCGGCTTGCCGCGCCAGGGCGCGAACTGCTTGGGGAGTGGCTGACCCGCACGCAGCCCGGCGCCGGCGGCGACGATCACGGCAGCAGTGGGGCGGAATTCCTCGCTTGCGGACATGGCCGGCGGGTAGAGGCTTGCCGCGGCGAGAGCAATTCCCTATGTGCTGCCTGTTTTTTAGGCAGGTACACGCTTTGCTCCCGACACCGCCCGTTCTGAAGCCGATTTCGGTCGGTCCCGTCACCGTCGATTGCCCGGTGATCCTGGCGCCGATGACCGGCGTCACCGATCTGCCGTTCCGCAAGCTCGTGCGGCGCTTCGGCTCGGGGCTCAACGTGACCGAGATGATCGCCTCGCCCGCGGCGATCCGCGAGACGCGCCAGTCGATCCAGAAGGCCGCCTGGGACGCGATCGAAGAGCCCGTGTCGATGCAGCTCGTCGGCTGCACCCCGCACGAGATGGCCGAGGCCGCCAAGCTTTCCGAGCAGAAGGGCGCCGCGATCATCGACATCAACATGGGATGCCCCGTGCGCAAGGTGACCAGCGGCGATGCCGGCTCGGCGCTGATGCGCGATCTGCCGCTGGCGACGCGACTGATCGAAGCGACGGTCAAGGCCGTGTCGGTGCCGGTCACGGTCAAGATGCGCATGGGCTGGTGCCACGACAGCCTCAACGCCCCCGAACTCGCGCATATCGCGCAGGATCTGGGCGCCAAGCTGATCACGGTCCACGGTCGCACGCGCAACCAGATGTACAAGGGCGAGGCCGACTGGGCCTTCGTGCGCAAGGTCAAGGATGCGGTCTCGCTGCCGGTGATCGTCAACGGCGACATCTGCACGATCGAGGACGCCGCCAGGGCGCTCGACCAGTCGGGCGCCGACGGGCTGATGATCGGGCGGGGCGCCTACGGCAAACCCTGGCTGCTCGGCCAGGTCATGCATTGGCTGCGCACGGGCGCTGCGGTGGCCGACCCGACGCTGGCGGAACAGTACGCACTGATCCTCGAGCACTACGAGGGAATGCTGGCGCACTATGGCGCCGACACGGGCGTCAAGATGGCGCGCAAGCACCTCGGCTGGTACACGAAGGGCCTGCCGGGTTCGGCCGAATTCCGCAACAAGGTCAACTTCGTCGACGACGCGGCCGAGGTCGTGCGCATGCTCGGAGAATTCTACGGCCCGCTGCTCGATCGCCCCCTCGTCCAGCAACAGGCGGCATGAGCCCTAACGAGGCGCTCGTCGGAGGGGCGCCGGACGCCTATCGCCAGCTCGCGAGCCTGCCGCTGGCGATCGTCATGCTGGCGCCGGGGCTCGAGATCGCCGCAGCGAATCCCGCAGCCGAGCAATTCTTCGGCCAGAGCCTGCGCCGTCTGGTCGGCCGCTGCCTGACCGACCTGCTCGATTTCGAGCCGCACCTCGTAACCCGCATAAACGACAGCGAGACACCGGTTTCTGCGCGCGAGGTCAACGTCGTTGTCCCGGGACATGGCTCGCGACAGTTGGACGTCACGGTCACCCCGATCGTCGATGAGCCGGGCTGGCAGATGGTGACCTTGCACGACACCAATGCCGAAGCTCTGGGCGAGGCGGCAGGCGGCGCCGACAATACCGTTCTGCGCGCGCCCGAGATCCTCGCCCACGAAATCAAGAATCCGCTCGCGGGAATCCGCGGTGCGGCGCAGTTGCTGGGCCGCAAGGTCGGCGACAAGGAGCGCGCCCTGACCACGCTGATCGCCGATGAGGTCGATCGGATCGCCAAGCTTATCGATGAAATGCAGACGCTTAGTCGCCAAACTTTGGCACCGGTCGAGCCCTGCAATCTCCACGAGGCAGCGCGGCGCGCCGTGGCCGTCATGGATGCTGCCGGAGGGAAGGGCGCGCGGATCGAGGAGGAATTCGACCCCTCGCTGCCGCCCGTGCTCGGCTCGCCCGACGGCCTGGTCCAGGTGCTGATCAACCTGATCGCGAACGCGCGGGAAGCCTCGAGTGGCGCGGCCAAGCCGCGGGTCATCGTCCGGACACGCTTCGCCAGCGGTCTCCAGCTCCATTCGAGCCATTCGGGCAAGCCCGTGCGGCTGCCGATCGAGCTGCGTGTCAGCGACAACGGCCCGGGCGTCGATCCGGCAATGCGCGAACACATCTTCGATCCCTTTGTGACCACGAAAAAGACGGGGCAGGGGTTGGGCCTGGCGCTGGTGCGCAAGCTCGTGCGCGACATGAACGGCCGGATCAGCCACGAACGCGACGACGCCAAGGGCTGGACGCACTTCCGCCTGCATCTGCCGCTGGCCAGCGAGCCGCGTGGTAGGCGTCGAGAGAGCATGAACCGCGAGGGAGGTGAGGGCAAATGACCGTTCTGCTCGTCGAGGACGATGCCTCGATCGCGATCGTCATCACCGCCGCGCTCGAGGCCGAGGGTTTCGAGGTTGTGCACTGCGAGACGATTGGCGCACGCGACAATTTGCTTGCCGAGCACCGGTTTTCGGCGCTTGTCACCGATGTCATGCTGCCGGACGGCGACGGGATCGAAACGCTGGGTGCGGTCCACGAGCGCTTCCCCGCCATGCCGATCATCATTCTGTCGGCGCAGAACACGCTCGATACGGCGGTGCGTGCCAGCGACACGGGCGCTTTCGAATATTTCCCCAAGCCTTTCGACATCGACGAACTCGCGCGGACCGTCCGTCAGGCGGTCGGTGCAGGGGCGGCTTCACCCGAAAGCGTCGAGGATGCTGCGATCGGCGAGGGGCTGCCTCTGGTGGGCCGCAGTGCGGCGATGCAGACCGTTTATCGCATGATCACGCGGGTCCTGCGCAACGACCTGACCGTATTGATCCTCGGCGAATCCGGCACGGGCAAGGAATTGGTGGCCGAGGCGATCCACCAACTGGGCGGTCGGCGCGACGGGCCTTTCGTCGCGGTCAACACCGCCGCGATCCCCGCCGAACTCATCGAATCCGAGCTTTTCGGCCACGAAAAGGGCGCTTTCACCGGCGCCGTGGCGCGTCACCTCGGCAAGTTCGAACAAGCTGAGGGCGGCACGCTGTTTCTCGACGAGATCGGCGATATGCCGATGCAGGCGCAGACGCGGCTGCTGCGCGCGCTGCAGTCAGGCTCGATCCGCCGCGTCGGCGGCCGCGAGGAGGTCAAGGTCGACGCCCGCATCGTCGCGGCCACCAACAAGGATCTCGAACCGCTGATCGCCGCAGGCCAGTTTCGCGAGGATCTCTACTATCGGCTCAACGTCGTCCCGATCACCTTACCCGCGCTGCGCGAACGGACCGACGACATTCCGGCCCTGGCGCGGCATTTCCTCAAGGCCGCTGCTACCGAGGGGCTTCCCCGCCGCCAGCTGTCGGGCGACGCCGCCGATCTGCTCAGCCGTCAGTCGTGGCGCGGAAACGTCCGGGAACTGCGCAATTTCGTATATCGCCTGGCGCTGTTGGCGCGCGAGGACACGATCGACGCCGCCAATCTCAAGCCGCTGCTCGATCAGATGCGTCCCGCGCCAGCCGAGCCGGGCGAGGGCGGTGCGATTGACACCGCGGTCAGTCGTTGGCTCGCCGAAGTACGCCCGGCGTCAGGAACCGTCTACGACGCCGCGCTGGCCGCTTTCGAACGCCCGCTTTTCGCGGAAATTCTGCGGGAAACCGGTGGCAATCAGGTCCGCGCAGCGCAGCAACTCGGCATCAATCGCAACACCTTGCGCAAGCGGCTCGGCGAACTGGCCCTCGATCCCGAAGAATTCGCCCGGCGCGGCTGATCCGGTCGGCGTTTGCGCCCCATCGGTGGAAAACACTCTTGCCGCGGGGCAACAGTAGTGTTGTAAGGTTGCAACGATGACCGCCGAACCATCCTCGCGCAATCGGCCTTGGCAGCGTCTGTGGCGGCGTGCCCAGGTCGCAGCGCGCCGCGCGAACTTCTTCGCGGTGATGGAAGTCGTTTCGGTCGTCGCATTCCTCATCATGACCGTGACGACCTGGATCGCGTTGGAATCCCAGGCGAAAAAGGGGCAATTGCTGCCGTCGGATCTGACGGCGACGCTCTTGATCGGCACTCTGGTGCCCGCCATGGCCATTCTGGTGCTGATCGGCCGCCGTATGGCCCTCAGACGGGCCGCAGAGACGATCGGCGGTACCGGGCGCATGCACGTGCGTCTGGTCTTCATTTTTTCGCTCATAGCCGCCGTGCCGACGCTTCTCGTCGTCGTCTTTGCCTCCTGGCTGTTCCAATCGGGCGTCGAATTCTGGTTTTCTGACAATTCGCGCGGATTGCTCGAAAACGCCAACAAGCTCGCACGCGGCTATTACGAGCAGACGCAGCGCGATGTCGGCTACGAATCGGTGGCCATGGCCGAGGATATGCGCGTCTTCCTCAGCGCCGAATCCACCGCCAGCCGCACGTTTGCGGAATTTTATTCGTATCAGGTGGTCAACCGGAAGCTCAACGAGTCCGCCATCGTCCAGAAAGGTGCTGACGGCGAACTGCGCACCGCCGCGATCGTCGATCCCGAAGGCAACAACCAGCGTCCGCGCATCAGCCCCGACGTCCTGCGTCGGATCGATGGCGGCGAAGCGATGGTGATCAACGCCAACGCCAACAAGATCGAGGCTGTGACACCGATAGACAGGCGCGCCGGGATCTATCTCTACACGGCCAGAAGCTCGGATTTGTTGGCTTTTACCCAGGGACAACGCGCGCAGAACATCGTGCGCGCCTACGAGGTGCTGACGAGCCGGGCGAGGGTGCTCCAGTTGCGCTTCAACGTCGCGCTGTTCGGGGCGTCGCTGGCGCTCGTGGGGCTTTCGATCTGGTTCGGGCTGCGTTTCGCCGATCGCCAGGTGAAGCCGCTCTACGAACTCGTGGACGCGGCCAGACGCGTGGGTGCGGGCAATTATGCGCTGCGCGTCGAGGGGCGCACCGGTCCCGACGAGATCGGCCTGCTCAACCGCGCGTTCAACCGCATGAGCGCGCAGATCGAGCGGCAGACGCAGGATCTGGTGTCGGCCAACGAGCAGCTCCAGGAACGTCGCGCCTTCATGGAGGCCGTGCTGGAATCGGTCACGGCGGGTATCGTCGCGCTCGACGAGGCCGGGAACGTGCTGCTGATGAACAGCACGGCGCAGAAGCTGCTGTTCGAAAGTGCCGCGCCCGGCCCGCTGGGGCTTTCGCTGGCCGAAATCGCCCCGCAGCTCGCAAGCGTCGTGGAATCGGAACTGTCCAGCGGTATCATCCAGTATGCCAAGGGCGGCGACCTGCTGACTCTCGCGGTCAAGGTCAGCCGCGACGCGCGCGGCCCCGTGGTCACTTTCGAGGACATCACCCGCCAGTTGCTCGATCAGCGCCAGGCCGCTTGGTCCGACGTCGCTCGGCGCATCGCCCACGAGATCAAGAACCCGTTGACGCCGATCCAGCTCGCCACCGAGCGGCTCAATCGCCGCTATGGCAAGCAGATCGAGACCGATCGGCCGCTGTTCGAGGAACTCACCGCCACGATCATCCGACAAGTCGGCGATCTGCGGAAGATGGTCGACGAGTTTTCGTCCTTCGCGCGGCTGCCCAAGCCGGTTTTCCGCTCCGAGGATCCGGTCGCCCTCGCGCGGCAGGCGCTGTTCCTCCAGGAAGTGTCGCGGCCGGACATCGATTTCCGCTTTTCGGCGGAAGACGCGATCACCACCATCGCCTGCGATCGCCACCAGTTCGGTCAGGCGATGACCAATGTCCTCAAGAACGCCGTCGAGGCGATCGAAGCCAAGGCCAAGGCCGAAAGCGCCGATTTCCGGGGCATGATCGCGGTTACCATGGCGAATGTCCGCGAGACAGTCGTCGTGGCGATCGAGGACAACGGCATCGGCTTGCCGCAGGATCGCGAGCGGATCATCGAGCCCTATGTGACCACGCGCGAGAAGGGGACTGGTCTCGGCCTCGCGATCGTCAACAAGATCGTCGAAGAGCATGGCGGCGACATGAGCTTCACCGCGATCGAAGGGGGTGGGGGCACTCGCGTGACGATGAGATTTGCTTGCGATCCGCTGGCCCAGCGGCGCGGATCGGAGGCGGCAGAATGAATATTTACAAGCACTTGGAGGAATCATGGCGCTCGATATCCTGATCGTCGACGACGAACGCGACATTCGCGAGCTCGTCGCCGGCGTGCTCAGCGATGAAGGCTACGATTGCCGCACCGCCGGCGACAGCCAGTCCGCGCTCGACGCGGTCGACGAGCGGCGTCCGTCGCTGGTGCTGCTCGACGTCTGGCTGCATGGCAGCGCCATGGACGGGCTCGAAGTGCTCGACGCGCTCAAGGTGCGCGAGCCTGATCTGCCCGTGATCATCTTCTCGGGCCACGGCAACATCGATACCGCCGTGGCCGCGATCAGCCGCGGCGCGGTCGATTTCATCGAAAAGCCCTTCGAGGCCGAGCGCCTGCTGCATCTCGTTGGAAAGGCTACGGAAACTGAGCGGCTTCGGCGCGAAAACGCGCGGTTGCGCCAGGATTTCTCGAACGTCGAGGAGTTCACCGGCAACTCGTCGGCGATCAATCAGGTGCGCGCCACGCTCAAGCGCGTCGCCAACACCGGCAGCCGTCTGCTGATCACCGGGCCGGCCGGCGTCGGCAAGGAGGTGGCAGCCCGCATGCTCCACGCCTGGAGCCCGCGCGCTGGCAATGCCTTCGTCAGCGTCAATTCGGCGCGGATCACGCCCGAACGCTTCGAGCAGGAGCTGTTCGGCGAGGAGACCGACGGCAGTCTGGTGCGCCCTGGATTGCTGGAAATGGCCGATGGCGGAACACTCTATCTCGACGAGGTAGCCGACATGCCGCTCTCGACACAGGCCCGGATTCTGCGGGTTTTGACCGAGCAGGCCTTCGTTCGGGTGGGCGGCCACCGGCAGCTTCGCGTCGACGTGCGGGTGGTGTCCTCGACCTCGCGCAATCTCGAGCGCGAGATCGCCGAGAGGCGCTTCCGGGAAGACCTGTTCTACCGGCTCAACGTCGTTCCCGTCACGGTTCCGGCGCTATCCGAGCGGCGCGACGACATCCCGGGCCTCGTGAACCACTTTTTTGCGCGCTACGCCAACGAGCAGGGTGTGATGCCGCCTGAGATCACCGCAGAGGCCATGACCGCCCTCCAGGCCTACGAATGGCCCGGAAACGTGCGGCAATTGCGCAATGTGGTCGAGCGCACGATCATCCTGACGCCTCGCGACAAGCTCGACCGGATCGAGTCCAACATGTTGCCGCCGGAAATCCTCAGCGGGCGGCTGCAGAGCGACTCGCTGATGTCGGCGATGATGGGCGTGCCCTTGCGCGAGGCGCGCGAGACCTTCGAGCGCGAATATCTCAAGGTTCAGATCCGGCGTTTTTCGGGCAACATCTCGAAGACCGCCGCGTTCATCGGCATGGAGCGTTCTGCGCTGCATCGCAAACTGAAGCTGCTCGGCATGGCCGAACGGCGGGAAGGCGCGTTCGAGGACGAGGATATGACCGCGTGATCTGAGGGCGTAGCGCGGCTGCAATCTTTGGCGTTTACGCAGTCGCAGCAAAAGTCTACGAATTCCGTCTCAGTAACGGTCCGGCAGCAAGCCGGACCAGATTGCGGACCGCATAAGCGGCCGCCAAGAAAAGGAGAAAGTGATGACAGGACGTACGCTTTCCGCGCGCCCTAAGCCGACGCCGCCCGCGTCGGAACAGCCGGTTGTTCCCGCCAGCGGGAACGGTAAGGGGCAGAACCTGCAGGACCAGTTCTTGAACCTGCTGCGCAAGAACAAGACCCCGGTCACCATGTTCCTGGTCAAGGGCGTCAAGCTCCAGGGCATCGTCACCTGGTTTGACAATTTCTCGATCCTGCTTCGCCGCGACGGTCAGTCGCAGCTCGTTTACAAGCACGCGATCTCGACGATCATGCCGTCGACGCCGATCGACGCGCGTCAGTTCGGCGCGGGCGCCGATGGCAGCAAGAAGCAGCGGCTGCTTCAGGACGTATTCCTGTCGAGCATCCGCAATGCGGGCGTGCAGGTGACCATGTTCCTGGTCAACGGCGTCATGCTCCAGGGCCGCGTCGCCGCCTATGACCTGTTCTGCATGCTGCTTGAGCGCGAGGGCTACGTCCAGCTCGCTTACAAGCACGCGGTCTCGACGATCCAGCCGGTCACGCCGGTCGATCTGACCGGTGAAAACGACGAGGACGACGAGGGCTGACCTCGCAGAAACCCATGGGACAAGAGGACCTGAAAGGCGAGGTTACCCGCGGCGCGCGGGCGGTCGTCGTCTGCCCGCAATTCCGCGGGCGCACCGGTGTTTCGGGCCCGGCGCAGGATGCCGAGGCCCGGCTCGAAGAGGGCAAGGGCCTTGCCGCCGCGATCGGTATCGAAGTGGTCGATGCCTTCATCATCCCGATCCGCGAAGCGCGTGCCGCCACGCTGTTCGGCGAAGGCCAGGTCGGCAACATCGCGATCGCCTGTACGCAGTCCGAGGCTGAACTGGTCATCGTCGACGGCGCGCTGACCGCGATCCAGCAGCGCAACCTCGAGGAAAAGCTGAAGCGCAAGGTCATCGACCGCACGGGGCTGATCCTTGAGATCTTCGGCGAGCGCGCAGCGACCGCCGAAGGCCGGCTCCAGGTCGAACTCGCGCATCTCGACTACCAGGCCGGTCGGCTCGTGCGCTCGTGGACCCACCTCGAGCGCCAGCGCGGCGGTTTCGGCTTCCTTGGCGGGCCGGGCGAGACGCAGATCGAGGCCGATCGCCGCATGATCCGCGACCGCATGGGCAAGTTGCGCCGCGAGTTGGACCAGGTCCGTCGCACGCGCGGCCTTCACCGCGACCGTCGCGAAAAGGCGCCCTGGCCCGTGGTCGCGCTGGTCGGCTATACCAACGCCGGTAAATCCACCTTGTTCAACCGCCTGACGGGCGCCTCGGTGATGGCCGAAAACCTGCTGTTCGCCACGCTCGACCCGACGATGCGCGCGGTGCGGCTGCCCGGTCTCGACAAGGCCATTCTGTCGGACACCGTGGGTTTCATCTCGGATCTCCCGACCCAGCTCGTCGCGGCGTTCCGCGCGACGCTCGAGGAAGTGACCGGCGCCGACGTGATCCTGCACGTCCGCGACATCGCCAACCCCGACACCGAGGCGCAGAAGCACCAGGTGCTCGCCGTTCTGACCGATCTTGGCCTGATAGAGCAGGAAGATCCCGAGGCGCTGCGCGTGCCGATCGTCGAGGTCTGGAACAAGTGGGACCTGCTCGCCCCAGATCGCGCCGAGGAGCTCCGGGAGATCATGGCTCACGAGTCCGAAGAAGCGATCGTTCCGGTCTCGGCGCTGACCGGGGAGGGCTGCGACGACCTGCTCGAGACCGTCAGTCGCTTGTTGACGTCCGACGCCCAGACTTACAGCTTCGTGCTTCCCGCCGGGGAAGGGCAGAGGCTCGCCTGGCTGCATGCTCATGGCGAGGTTTTGGCCGAAGATCCCGCCGGTGAGGCGGAGGAGGGGCCCTCGATCCGGGTCAAGGTGCGACTTTCGCCACGCGAGATGGGGCGGTACTCTCGCCTGTAGGAGCCCTGTGAGGTGCCGTGATGAGCGCTTGGCTGGGCGAGTGCGGTTTAAGGTCTGTTGGCGCTGCAGGGCGCCTCTGGGGCGATTTTAGAACCTATTGGGCGTGACGATTTGCTGTTCGAGTCGTCCGATTTCTATTTTTGCCGTTCTTGCGCCTTCACGATGGTCCATAGATCTTCCTGCCGATCGAGTTTCATCTCGGCGAAATCCTCGCCGCGCGCCTTGGCAATCATTTCCATCGCGCGAAACCGACGCTCGAATTTGGCATTGGCGTCGCGCAGCGCATCCTCCGGCGGGATGCCATAGGCGCGTACGAGATTGACCGCGGCAAACAGAAGGTCGCCAGCTTCCTGCTGGCGGGAACTTTCATCGGCTTCGGCGAGTTCGGACATCTCCTCGACGACCTTGGCTGCCGGACCGGCGGGATCGGGCCAGTCGAAGCCGACCCTTGCAGCTCGTTTCTGAAGCTTCTCCGCTCGCATAAGCGCCGGCAGTGCCATGGCAACACCATCGAGCGCGCTCGTCGCACCTTGGGCTGCGCGTTCCGCGGCCTTCAATTCCTCCCAGCGGCGCGTCTGCGTCTGGCCGTCGTCGGCGGCATCGCCGAAGATGTGTGGATGGCGCGCTTCGAGCTTGCCGGCAATCGCCGCAGCCACGTCCTGAAAGGCAAAGTGTCCGGCTTCCTCGGCCATGCGCGCGTGGAATACGACCTGGAGCAGCAGATCGCCGAGTTCGTCGCGCAACGCGCGCAGGTCCTGGCGTTGGATTGCGTCCGCGACCTCGTAGGCTTCCTCGATCGTATAGGGCGCGATCGAGGCGAAGTCCTGGGCGCGATCCCACTCGCAGCCCGTCACCGGATCGCGCAGCCGCGCCATGATGCCGAGCAGGCGGTCGAGGGGAGTTTGCGGGTTTTGGGTCATGTTGGAATGATAATATATATTATGTTAAATTGAGGCTGGGTAAATGGCGCCCTGGCAGGGGTCATGCCGCGAAACGCCCGAGGATGAAAGCCAGCACGGTGATGATCGCGATCCAGACTACGGCCATCACGGCTTTGTTCTCGAAGCTAAGCCCACGCGATTGCAAGCCGCGCACGGCCAGGAACAAGGCGGCCGTGGCGCTGAGCAGCATCACGACCAGGCCCGCGGTCATGCCGAGAGCTCCAGCCCGTCGTAGCCGACCTCCACATACGGCGGCACTTCGCGGCTCAGCTCGGCATAGTCCATCGACTTGTCGAGATGCGTCAGAACCGCGCGGCGCACGCGCGCGGCCTCGGCCAGTTCGAGCGCCATGCCCAGGTGCGCGTGCGTCGGATGCGGTTCGCGGCGCAGGCAGTCGATCACCAGGATGTCGCAGCGATCGAACAGCGCGACCATCTCGGCGGTGACAGCGCTGAAATCGGTGGCATAGCCGATCGAGGCGCCGTCGGCCTCGAAGCGATAGGCGGTCGACTGCGCCGGCCCGTGCGGCATCTGGCAGAACGAGACGCCAAAGCCGACGCACATGCGCAGGCGGCTGAGGTTGTCGAGCTCGACGATCGTCGGATAGCCGTGCTCGCCGGCGAAGACGTAGGAGAAGCGCTGGCGCAGCCGCCGTACGGTTTCGTCGGCGGCATAGCCGAGCAGCGGCCCACCGCGGCCATAGCGCATCGGCCGCAGGTCATCGATGCCGTGGACGTGATCGGCATGGTCGTGCGTCCAGAACACCGCGTCGAGCTTCTCGATGCCGTTGGCGAGAAGTTGCGCCCGCAGATCGGGTGACGTGTCGATGAGAATCCGGCGGCCGTCGTTGCTCTCGACGACGATCGAAACACGTGTGCGGCGGTTCTTGGGCTCGTTCGGGTCGCAGAGCCCCCAATCGCCACCGGGCACGTCGCCGACCCTCGGCACGCCGGTCGAAGTCCCGCAGCCGAGCATGCGCAACTTCACGGCGCAACCTCGCTCAACTTCGCCTTGGAGAACAGTTCGAAGAAGTTGCGCGTCGTGTTTTCGGCCAGTTCCGCGGGGTCGTCGCCGCGCAACTTGGCGACGAAGCGCGCGGTGTCGGCCGTGAAAGCCGGTTCGCAGGTCTGGCCGCGATGCGGGATCGGCGCGAGGAACGGCGCGTCGGTTTCGACGAGCATCCTGCCGGCGGGAAGTTTCGCGGCGACCTCCTGGAGGTCCTTGGCGTTCTTGAAGGTGACGATGCCCGAAAGCGAGATGTAGAGCCCGAGGTCGAGCACAAGTTGCGCGAAATGGGCCGAGGCCGTGAAGCAGTGGATGAGCGCGGGAAAGGCCCCCTGCTCCATCTCTTCAGCCAGGATCCGCGCGGTGTCGTCTTCGGCGTCGCGCGTGTGCACGATCAGCGGCAGCCCGGTTTCGCGCGCGACGCCGATGTGCGTGCGGAACAGTCCTTGCTGGGTTTCACGGTCCGAATGGTCGTAATAGTAGTCGAGCCCGGTCTCGCCAATGGCGACGACCTTGGGATGCGCCGCGGCCTCGAGCAGCGCCGCAGCGCCGAGATCGGCGTGGGCGTCGGCTTCGTGCGGATGGATGCCGACGCTGGCCCAGACATTGGTCTCGCGCGCGGCCGTGGCGATCACCTGGTCCCATTCGCGCTGGCGCGTCGAGATGTTGAGGAAACCGCCGATTCCGGCCTCGCGCGCGCGCGCGATGACGCCCGCCTGGTCCTCGACGAGGCCCTTGTATTCGAGATGGCAGTGCGAATCGATCAGCATCAGGCGTCTTCGGCTGGCAGTTCGAGCCGCGGGAACACGCCGACCGGTTGCGAGACCACGAAGCCGCTCGCGACGAGATCGGCAAACCAGGCGGAATTGGCCAGCGCCGCGAAGTCGCGCCGGTCCGCAGCGACGCCCATCTGGTCGAGCAACTTGTCCGCCGAGGCCGGCACGACGGGCCGCACGGCGATCGCCAGGTCGCGCACGCAGCGGAACAGCGTCATCAGCACGGCGGCCATGCGCGCGGGATCGGTCTTGCGCAAAGTCCACGGCGCCTGCTCGTCAACATACTGATTACAGGCAAAAACGGCCTTCATCCAGGCCTCCAGGCCATCGCTGAACGCAAGCGCATCGAAATGGGTCTGCAACGCGGTGATTCCGCCCTGCACCGCCTCTGCAAGGGCCTGATCGGCAGGCGCAACTTCGCAATCGGCGCGCAACTGGCCGTCGAGGTTCTTGAAGATCATCGACAGCGAGCGCTGCGCCAGGTTGCCGAAGGAGTTGGCCAGCTCGGCATTGGCGCGCGTGACGATCGCCTCGGGCGAATAGGAGCCGTCCTGGCCGAAGGCGACCTCGCGCAGGAGGAAGTAGCGCAGGGTGTCGACGCCGTAGCGTTCGGCCAGTTCGACCGGGTCGGTGACGTTGCCGAGCGACTTCGATTCCTTCTGCCCGCGATTGAGCAGGAAGCCGTGGCCGAAGACCTGCCTGGGCAGCTCGAGCCCGGCGCTCCACAGGAAGGCCGGCCAGTAGACCGCGTGGAAGCGGACGATGTCCTTGCCGATCAGGTGCAGGTCGGCCGGCCACCATTTGGCCATGTCCGCGGTGTCATCGGGAAAACCGAGGCCTGTCAGATAGTTGGTCAGCGCGTCGACCCAGACGTACATGACGTGGCCGTCGCTGCCGGGCACCTTGACGCCCCAGTCGAAGCTCGTGCGCGAGACCGAAAGATCGCGCAGTCCGCCTTCGACGAAGCGCGCGACCTCGTTGCGGCGACTGTCGGGCAGCAGGAACGCAGGATTGTCGTTGTAGAGCGCGAGCAGCCGGTCGGCGTACTTCGAGAGACGGAAGAACCAGGATTCCTCGACGGTCCATTCGACCGGAGTGCCTTGGGGAGACAACTTCTCGCCCCCTTCCCCTGCGGTCAGTTCGCTCTCGTCGTAATAGGCCTCGTCGCGGACCGAGTACCAGCCCTCGTAGCGGTCGAGATAGAGGTCGCCGCTGGCTTCCATGCGCTGCCACAGTGCCTGGCTGGCCTTGTGGTGACGGTCTTCGCTGGTGCGCAGGAAAACGTCGTATGACACCGCGAGGCAATCGCACATGTCGATGAAATGCTGGGACATTTCATCAGCCAGCGCTTTGGGGGTAATGCCCAGGTCGCGCGCCTTCTGCGCCATCTTGAGGCCGTGCTCATCGGTGCCGGTCTGGAAGCGGACATCGAAGCCCTGCGCACGCTTGAACCGGGCCATGACGTCGGCCGCGATCGCCTCGTAGGCATGGCCGATGTGCGGCTTGCCGTTGGGATAGCTGATGGCGGTCGTCAGGTAATAGGGTTCGGCCATGGGGCGCGTGCGATCTCTCAAGTTTTCAGGTTGCCGCCTCTCTAGGCACGGCGGCCGAGGCCAGCAACCCGCCAATCTCCATGATAAGCAGGCCGGGGTCGAAATTGTAGGTCGGCGCCTGACCCGCGAGCCGGGTGACCGCCTCGTGCGCGGCGATCAGCTTGAGCTGGCGCGGGCGCGGCGCCGAGGCGAGGTCTTCGGCCAGGGTCGCGCGCGCCAGATCGAGCGTCGCGAGCACGCGATCGCGGTCCGGCCGCGCGCCGATCGCTTCCGAAAGCGCGCCGCGCAAGGTGAAACCGGGATCGCCCTCGCGCATGATCCGCTGCATCAGCCCGTGCAACGGGCCGAGATCGCGCCCGACGAAGGCCAGCGCCGCACCTGGCGAGCCGGCGGCGGCGGCGACCGCGGCGGCGCGCGTGGCGCTGTCGGCTGCAGGCTCCTCGCGGCGCAGCACGGCGTCGACCTGGGCGGCGTCGAGTGCGGGAAACCGCAGAATCCGGCAGCGCGAGCGCACCGTCGGCAGCAATCGGCCCGGCTGATGCGTCACCAGCAGGAAATAGGTGCCGGCCGGCGGCTCCTCGAGGCTCTTGAGCAGCGCGTTGACCGAGGCCTTCTCGAGCCCGTCGGCCGGATCGATGATCACCGCGCGGCGGCTGCCCAGGGTCGGGCGCGTGACGAGCCGACCCTGCATGCGGCGGATCTGGTCGACCGAGATGTTGCGCTTGGTCTGGTAGGGCTTGCCCTCGTCGCGCTTCTTCTCCTCGTCGTCGTTCGCGGGCAGCGGATCGAGCAGCAGGATGTCGGGATGCGCGCCCTCGGGCTGGTGCACTCCGGGCTCGGCAACCAGCGCGCGCGCCGCCGCGCGAGCGAACATGCCCTTCCCCAGACCTTTGGGTCCGGCGAGGATCCAGCCGTGGTGCATGCGCGTGGATTCGAGCGCGGCTGTCCATTCGCGCCAGGCGCCGTCATGGCCCAAAAGCGCGTTGTCCCGTGGTGTCATAAGGCGGACAACAGAGGAGACAGTGCGGACAGGACCGCGGCATGGGCCTGATCGGCGCTGCCCGCGGCGTCGATCCGGGCGAAGCGCGCGGGCTGGCTCTCGGCGAATTGGGCGAAGGCCTGTGCGACGCGCGCGTGATAGGCGGGCTCGCGCCCGCCGATCCGGTCGCTGCCGCCGGTGTCGCGCGCGGACAGGCGGGCTTCGACGACCGCGGGCGGTGCTTCGAGCAGCAGGGTCAGGTCGGGCAACAGTCCCTGACTGCCGATCCGGTGCAATTCGCCGATGTCTTCATCGGACAGACCGCTGCCGCCGCCCTGATAGGCGCGGCTCGAATCCAGGAAACGATCGCAGATGACCCATTGTCCGCGGGACAAGGCCGGGCGGATCAGGCGTTCGACATGATCCGAGCGAGCGGCAGCGAAAAGCAACGCCTCGGCGCGCGGGTTCCAGCCCTCGCCGTCGAGCCCGAGCAGGAGGCCGCGGATGATCTCGGCGCCCGGCGTGCCACCGGGCTCGCGTGTGACGACGACTTCGATGCCGCGTGCACGCAAGGCATCAGCGAGCAGCCGGGTCTGGGTCGACTTGCCCACCCCTTCCCCGCCTTCGAGCGCGATGAATTTGCCTGCGATCATGAGAACAGTCCCATGACACCGTTCACCAGCCGGTCAAGCGGCCCAGCCTTGTCCACCGAGACAGCGGCGTAGAGCGGCAGACGGCTTGGCGGCGCGTTACCGGCGCGGATTTCGAGCTCGGCGACCTGCGCACCCTTGGCAATCGGCGCGACGAGCGGACCGCGGTAGTGGACGGTCAGCGAAATGGGCCCGCTCTCACCCTTCTGCAGGGTGGCTGCGAGCGCACGCGAGGTGACCAGCGGGACATCGCGCGCGTCGCCGGCCTGGACCACGGCCTTGCCGACGGATGCGCCCTTGGCGAACAGCGGGCGATCGTGCCATTCGGAAAAACCCCATTCGAGCAGCGCGCGCGAGGCCTTCGCCCGCTCGGCTTCGCTCTTCGCGCCGGCGACCACCATGAGCAGGCGGCGGCCATCGCGCTCGGCCGACCCGAGGAAATTGTAGCCGGCTTCGTTGGTGTGCCCGGTCTTGATGCCGTCGGCGCCGCGGACCACCCCGACGGTAGGATCGTGGCTTGTGAGTTCGACTCCGTTCCAGGTCATCCGCTTCTGGCCGAAGTAGCGGCGGTATAGATCGGGATGTCGCGTGATCGTCGCTTCGCCGAGCGTGACGAGATCGCGTGCGGTGACATGGGTCGCGCCCTTGTCGGGCCAACCGTTTGGCGTGGCGAAATGGCTACCGCTCATGCCAAGCGTCCGCGCAGCGCGATTCATCAGCGCGCACCATCGCGGCACGTCGCCCGCGTGGCTTTCGGCAAGAACCACCGAAGCATCGTTGGCCGAAGCCGTGGCGACGCCATGGAGCAAGACATCGACGGTGATCTTATCTCCGCCTTTCAGATACATCGATGTGCCGCGGCCGTTCCACTGGCGCGCGGTGGCATCGCTCACGGCGAATTGGCGGTCAGATGGGAGCCGACTGGCGGCCATTTCCTCGAAGGCGACATAGGCGGTCATCACCTTGGCCATCGAGGCGGGCACGAAGCGCAGGTCTGGCTGGCGTGCGTAGAGCGTGCGACCCGAATTCATGTCGACCAGCAGGGCGACCGGAATATTGGCAAGTTCTTCGGGCGGCGTCGGTATCCTGGCAACCGCCGGCACCGCGATCAGCGCCGGAACGAGCAACATGGCCAGGGATCTTCGCAACAATCACGCTCCGGTGCACGATCTCCCGCGCGGCGCGATTGCAGTCAATCAGTCGGCGCGCTGGATTCGAGCATCGCTATACCCCGCGCCCTTGGCCTTCGCCAGCGCGGCATCGGCTTGTGCCCGCGTTGCGAAGGGGCCGAGGCGGACACGCCAGACGCGGCCGGCCGGGCTGACCTGGCCGCCGAGCTTGGCAGCGGCGGCATTGGCGCGGTCCTGCGTGGAGAAGGCCGCGACCTGGACGATCTGCGAACCCGTGACGGATGGGCGCGGCGCGGCGGCTGTCGTCGGCGCGGGAGCCGGAGCCGCCGGCGCGGGCGTCGCGGTGGGTTTGGGGGTTGGGCTTGGTTTCGGCGTCGGGCTCGGCTTGGGGGCTGCGCTCGAGGTCGGGCGCGGTGCAGGCGTGGCGCTGGGAGCCGGGCGCGGCGTCGGTGTCGCGGCAGGAGCCGGCGCCACCGCCGGCTTGGGCGAAAGCGCGTTCGTGCCCGCGGCGAGCTTGCGGTTCAGTGCGTCGAGCAGGCCCTTGGGAGTCTCCATCCGCTCCGGTGCGCGGCCGCCCGCACGCAGCATCGCGCGTTCCTGTTCGGGCGGATTGACGCGGCGCACGCGCACGGCGGGGCGCGCGCTGCCGGCGAGGCCGAGCTGCGCGGCGGCGCCGGGCGAGAGCTCAATCAGCCGGTCGTTCATCGGTCCGCGACGTTCGGCGCGCACGAGAATGGTCTTGCCGCTCTCGAGCGAGGTGACTTCTATATAGCTGGGCAGCGGCAGCGTCTTGTGCGCGGCCGAGATGCCCGTGCCGCCCGCGGTGCCCACGTCGGCATAGCCGACCGCATCGTAGTTCAGGCGGTCTTCGGGGGTAAAGGTCGCGCCGCCGACCTGGAACGGATCGCCGACGACGACGGGATAGTCTGCCGCGGGGCCGCTGACCGGAACCGGCGCGGGGCTCTGCTTGGCGTAGGCGGCCACGCCACCGGCGAGCGCCGCGACGAGGGCCAGCGGAAGCGCATGGTTAACGGGCGATCTCATCTGCTAGCAACCCCACCGACAAAGCGTAGTAATTCGAGCAGTTGTACTGGAGGATGACCCTATAATTCCCGGTTAACAGCCACGAGGGCGTGCCGGGGCCGTCGGGCTGGAACAGCGCGGCGAGCGTCTGGTCGCCGATCGCGCCGACCGGTGTCACCCCCAGCCGACGCCACTCGGCGACGGTCTTCCAGGCCGAATGGCGCGCATAGACTGCGGGGCAGGTCGGCGAGACGAGGCGATTGCTGACCTGCGTCCAGTCGAAGCTCGCGGGGATCGCGGCGCTGACGCCCCAGGGCTCGCCCGTGCGCCAGCCGGCCTTGCGGAAATAGTTGGCGATCGAGGCCAGGGTATCGGCGCGGCTCGACCAGATGTCGGGACGGCCGTCGCCATCGCCGTCGACCGCGGTGGTCAGATAGACGCTGGGCAGGAACTGCGGGTTCCCGAAGGCGCCGGCCCAGGAGCCCTTGAGCCGATCACGCGGAACGCCGCGGTCGGCCATCTTGAGTACGGCGATGAATTCGCCGGCGAAGAGATCGCGGCGGCGACCTTCGTAGGCGAGCGTCGCCAGCGAACGCGCCAGATCGAAGTCGCCGGTATAGGAGCCGTAATGCGTCTCGTGGCCCCAGATCGACAGCAGCATCTTGCCGGGTACGCCATAGGTCCCCTCGATCCGCGGCAGGAGGCCCGAGACCTGCTGCAACATTGCGCGTCCCGCGCCGATCCGGCCCGCATCGACATGGGTGCGACGATAGGGTGCGAAAGGCGAAGGCCGGGCCGATGGTGGTCCACCCGGCTGCGCGCGGTCGAGTTGGACGACGCGCGGGTTGACGGTCAGGCCCGCGGTCATCCGCGCGATCGTCGGTTCGCTCACGCCCTCGGCGCGGGCACGCGCCGCCAGGAGTTGCAGATAGGCCTGAAAGCCAGCATCGCCGGCGTTCTGCGCGACGGCCGGCGAGCCGGCGGACAGGGCGAGCGCGAGCGAGGCGGCGATAGAATACAAACGGCGCAGGGTCATCGCCGCCGACTGTTGCACAGGCCCCGGGGCTTGTGAATGCCGGGCAGGCCGATCAGCTGTCGAAAGCCGATCCGATGCGACGGTCGGTCGCGCCATCGCGCCGGGTGGCTTGCGCTTTGCCGCATTCCGGCTATGCGCCGAAATGCAAGGACAGGTGGCCGAGTGGTTTAAGGCAGCGGTCTTGAAAACCGCCGTGGGTGGAAGCTCACCGTGGGTTCGAATCCCACCCTGTCCGCCAGACCCGCCCGATCAGCGGGGCGGCGAGAATTCCGCGTCCTCGTCGGTCTTCGCGGTCTCTCCGAGATCGAGCACCGGTTCGGGCCGGTCCTGCGTCATGCCGCCGAGATCGAGTACGCCGTCGCCCGCGTCGAGTCCCGCCAGGTCGAGCACGGGCTCGGGCGCATGATCGGGCAGCGGCACGCCAAGCGCTTCGAGATCGAGCACGGCTTCCGAAACCCCCGCGAGCGGTGCGGTCTCGACCGCCGCCGGTGATGCGAAGGCGTCGTAGCCGTCGTGCGGCGCTTCGGCCGTGCCTTCGAGCACGAGCACGGCCTCGGATGCGCCGGCCGATGCGGTTTCTTCCTCGAGGACCAGGTCGCGCGGCGCTTCGGGGTCGGCGGCGAGTTCGTCGAGATCGAGGACCGAACCGCTGTCTGCGAAATCGAGGGGGGGCGTTGCCGCCGGGGCTTCGCCGGAAGGACCGGCCGGGGACACGAACGCGTCGGGGGCATCCCAGTCATCGGCGGCCGGCGGGATGGAATCGGTTTCGGCCAGCGGCGTCTCGATCATGTCGGCCGCATCGAGCGACAGGTCGAGCACGTCTTCGTCCGGCGCTTGCGCATCTTCCGACGGTTCCTCGGGCTCGGTGCGTGCGGCGATGGCATCGTGATCCAGGATCACGTCTGCCGCCGCCGGTGGCTCGAACTCGGGCGCCGGTTCGGCTGCGGTCTCGAACGCCGCATCGACCATCGGCTCGGGCTCCGGCTCGGCTCTCGCATGGCCCGTATCGGGATCGATCTCGTCGCCGCTCTCGGCGAAAGCGGCGAAGGCGCGCGCGGCCTCCATGCGCAGTTCGGGCGAGAGGCGGTTGTAGGCGCGGTAGAGACCGGCGAGCTCGGCCGATGCCGATCGTGCCGCCGAGCCGCCGCGGATCGTCGTGACCGCGGCGCGGACCTGCGCCTTCGACATCTTGTCGCGCTCGGCCAGGTCGAGCAGCATGTCGGCGGCGTTGGGCGAAAGTGCCGCCGCCTCGGCATGGTGCGACCAGCTGAGTTGCTCGCGCCGGCGATCGGGCTCGAAAGCGCGGCAGACGCTGGCGATGTTGGCGAGCGTCTTGAACTCCTTGCCGAACAGCCCGCGCGCCGCGAGCCGCGCACGGTCGCCGTAGCGATGATGCCCGGCGGCCCACCAGTCGCCGATCCACCAGTTGAGCTTCTTGGCGCGGTTGGCGAGTTCGGCGCCGACCGCTTCCCACTCCTCGAAGGACATGGTCTCGGGCAGGCTCAGGCTGATGCTGGTCGCTTCGGGCAAGGCCTCGGGTGTCATGGTTACCACCAGGTTCATGAATCGGTTTGTGCCACAATCGAGCGGGCTTGCCAATTTCCCGCCGGCAGGACGGGGTGACCGAAAATCAGACGGCCTTGTCGATGGCTTCGCGGATCTTTTCGGCCAGATCTCGCCGCGAATAAGGCTTGGGCAGAAGCGTGGTGCGGTCGATCGCATGGCCGGATTCGCTGAGCACTTCGTCCGAATAGCCCGAGGAAAACAGCACGCTCAGCTGCGGCAGAAGAATCCGCGCACTGTCGGCCAGTTCGATCCCGCTGATCCCCCCCGGCATCATGACGTCCGTGAACAGCAGCGAGATCGCCGGCTGGCGCTCGAGCACCGCGAGCGCGTCGGCGCCGTCCTCGGCCTCGATGACATCGTAGCCGAGCCCGCGAAGCTGGTTGCACACGTGGCGACGGACGATGCCGTCGTCCTCGACCACGAGCACCGTCTCGGTGCCGCCGCGGATCGCATCGGGCGCGGCCGCATCCTCGGCGGACGCCCGGGTATGCGCGACCGGAAGGTAGAGCGAGAAGGTGGTACCCTCGCCTTCGCGTGTCTCCACGTCGATATAGCCGTGCGACTGCTGGACGAAGCCATAGACCATACTCAGCCCCAGGCCGGTGCCGCGGCCCGCTTCCTTGGTGGTGAAGAACGGCTCGAAGATGCGATCGAGCACCTCGGGCGGGATCCCCGTACCGGTGTCCTTCACGCAGATGATGACGAAATCGCCGGTCGGCGCTCCCGAATGGGTGCGGACGAATTCGTCGTCGAGCACGGTCCGGCCGGTCGTCACGGTCAGGCGTCCGCCGTCGGGCATGGCATCGCGGGCATTGAGGCAGAGGTTGAGGACCGCGGCTTCGGTCTGGGCGCGATCGGCGAAGATCGTGCCGGCGCCCGGAGCCGCGTCGATCGAGAACGCGAGATTGGCGCCGAGCGTCCGGCGGATCAGCGGTTCGCAGTTCTCGAGCAGACGGTTGACGTCGAAAGCGCCCGGCGAGAGCGGCTGGCGGCGGGCGAAGGCGAGGAGACCGCGGGTCAGTTCGCCGGCGCGCTCGGCCGTGTCGAGGATGAGTCGTGCCAGTTCGCGTTGTTCGGGATCTTCGAGCTCGTCCGCCAGCGCCTCGCTGCTGCCGATCATCACGGTCAGCAGGTTGTTGAAATCGTGCGCGATGCCCCCGGTGAGCTGGCCCACGGCTTCCAGTCGTTGCACGGCATGGATCTGCTGTTGCAGCGCCTTGCGTTCGTTGATGTCCTCGATCATTACGAGGAAGCGGCCTGTGTCGCTGCCCGGCATGGTGATGTGGGTGACCGCGAGATTGATCCACACGGCTTCGCCGTCCGCGCGGGTGTAGCACTTCTCGATCTGAAAGCTCGGCCCCCCGCCATTGGCGATGCGCGCAGCCTTCTCGGCCTCTTCGCGCAGGAGCGTGGGGTCGGTGATGTCGGGCCAGGATTGATCGAGCACGGCCTCGCGCGTCCAGCCCGCGATGGCCTCGAACTTGGGGTTGATGTCGAGGATGCGGTTGGTTTCGGGATCGACCAGCGCGATCCCCAACGGCGCCCGCTCGAAGATGGTGCGGAAGCGCTGTTCCGACTGCTGGAGGGTTGCCTGGCTCCGGCGGATCGCGGCCTCGCTGTCGGCCAGTTGCGCGGCGCGGCGCTCGGCGGCGGTCAGCGCCGCTGCCAGCGCCGCCTCGGTCGACTTCTGCTGGGCGCGGGCGACTGCGACCGGCAGGCTGATGAGGATCGCGGCGTTATAGAACAATCCGAGATAAATGCCGACGCCACTGGCATCGTAGCCGGCCGCCATCAGCCGCGTGGCGATGCCGCTGGTGCTGACCACCAGCACACATCCGAGCACGTTGTTCACCAGCGCGCCGATCCCCGCGCCAAGCAATCCATAGCGCCAGGCGAGAAGCATGAGCGGTGGCATCAGCAGATAGAGCGCCGGGAAAGCCGGCGGGCCGTAGATCGCGAAGCCGAGTCCGACCACGCCCACGAGCACGATCACGCCGAGGACATCGAACCGCGCCTGACGGGTCGCCGGCGCACTCGCGATTGCCAGCAGCGGCAGCGAGAGCACGAAGAGACCGAGCATGCAGGACAGGAACCAGACGACTGGTATTTCGAGCACGGCCGAAGGACGAGCGATGAGCACGCCGCCCAGGACCTGGATCGCGCCCTTCACCACCGTCGCGGGAATGCTGAGGATGAGCAGCCAGCGGACCTGACGCGCGTGGAGCAGATCGAAGTAGGAGCCGAAACGCGCGCGCAGTACCGCGGCGATCAGCAGGTACTGTCCGACGTTGCTGATGCAGGAGAACAGGTTCAGCCCCAGGCCGTGAGGCCGGAAGAGTAAGCCCGCCAGGAAATCACCGGCCACGGCCGCGGCGATCAGCAACGGCCAGCGCGCGCGCGCGGTCCGCAGGAGCGCGGCGAGCGGAATGCCGTTCGCCACCCAGAAGCCGACAGGAAACGAATGGGAACCGATGTTGGCAATAGAAGCGGTAACGGCGGCGAATGTGGCCAGGCCCAGCAACAGTGCCATTGCGATCTGGCGCAAGGCTCTAGTCATGAGGGGATGCGGTCAGTGGCATCGGCCCGGCTCTGCCTCACCTCCCCCGTCGTGAGGTGCCGGCCGGCGGGCTGGAACTGCGCCCTCGGCGGATCCGATCGATCACAAGCCATGGCCTGTCAGCCATATCGCCCCTCCCCAGTTGCAGGGAGATTGAACGGGAAGCTGAGGAGATGGTCAACAGAATTTGCTGAGGCGATGCGACGAAACGAAAAGGCCGGCACCGCGAGGATGCCGGCCTTCGAATAGCACGGAAGAAAGTTCAGCGGCAGCGAACGTCGCTGTTGGCGCTGTTCTGGTCGACGGTGCGGCCCAGCAAGGCACCCAGCGCACCGCCGATCAGCGTACCACCGACGCGGTTGCGACCGCCATCGATGACGTTGCCGAGCACGCCGCCGCCGATCGCGCCGACGATCAGGCCGGTCGTGCCGTCGCTGCGCTTGCAGTAATAGCGTCCGTCCGAACCGCGATAGACCTCGTCGTTGTTGCCCAGACGACGTTCCTGATAGCGCGCGTCGTCGCGATAGTAGCGCGAGGCATCATAATCGGTGCGGAAGCGATCGTCATTGTAGCCGTCGCGGTTGCCGTAGCGATCGTCGCCGTCGCGGCGCTGCCAACGAATCTGGCGGCTGATGTCGTCCATTCGCGCCTGCAGCGCGTCGCGCCGCGAGCCGTTCAGGTTGCTGCGACGGGCGTCACGGCGGATGGAATCGAGCCGGCGGTTGAGGTCGCGCGCCTCGCTGCGGGTCAACGAGCCGTCACGCGCGCCCGTATCGATGCGCTGCTGGAGGAATTCCACGCGCTGGCGCAGGTCGCTGGGGGCATCGCGCCAGAAAGCGTCGCGATCCCAGCCTCCGCCGCGGTTCTGCCAGCTCGATTGGTTGTTCTGCCAGCTGGCCTGCGCGAGAACCGGCGTGGTGCCGAGCAGTGCGAGCGCGAGAAAGCTTGCGACCGTCTTTGTTGTCCGAGGCATCATTCATCTCCTTCGGTCATTAGTGATCGGAGCAACGTCCTGCGCTTCCTAATGTTTCGTCGGCCTGAATCGCTTCGACAGGTTGGGGACACCCAAGCAAGAACGCGCAAGCCGCTCGTTCCAAGGATCGTCTTGGCGCTCGGGCGCGCCAATCCATAGGATCGTCCGCGACAAGGAACCGAGGAGAGGCTATGTCCGTCGCCAGCTACTTCCCCCTGCCCGTCACGGTCGAGGGGGTTACCGCCGCATGGTTGACCCGGGCGCTACGCCAGCGCACGCCGGGAGTTACGATCACCGGCGCCGAGGTGGTCGACACTATTTTCACTACTTGCTCGAAGATCCGTCTGCGGCTCACCCGCGACGAGGCTGCGATCGCCGCCGGCATTCCCGAGCTGATCATCGTCAAGGGCGGGTTCGAGGAGCACGCGCGCAAGCTCGATCACATGCATCTGCGCGAGGTGCGCGGCTACCGCGACATCTATCCCGAAGTTCCCCTGCCCCACCCGCGCTGCTTCTTCGCCGACTTCGATCCCGAAGCGCGCCAGGGCATCATCATCATGGAGGACCTCGTCGCCAAGGGTGTCGAATGGTGCCACGCGACCCGGCCGCAGAGCCACGAGCAGGTCGCGCAGCGGCTGGCCCTGCTGGCGGCCTTTCATGCCAAGACCTGGGAGAGCGCGGCGATCAAGCCCGGCGGCAAGTGGGCCGATCTCGTCGATTTCTTCGAGGTCATGGCGGGCTTCTTCGACGACAAGGCCTCGCCGGCGAACTGGGCGCGGTTCCTTGGCCTGCCGCGCGGCGTCGCCGTGGCCGAGCGCTTCAAGGACCATGGCTGGATGCTCGAGGCCTGGCGCAAGGTCGTCGCCTTCAGCAAGACCCTGCCGCACTGCGTGCTGCACGGCGACATCCACCTGGGCAACCTCTACATCGATACCGACGGGACGCCTGGCTTCCTCGATACGCTCGCCAGCACCGGGCCGGCGATGCTCGAGGTGTCGTATCATATCTCCGCCTCGATCGACCTTGCCGATCGGCGCAACTGGGAGGGGGCGCTGGTGCGGCACTATCTCGACGCGCTCGCCGCCAATGGCGTGACCCCGCCGAGCTTCGACGAGGCGATGCACCAGTACGGCGTGTTCCTCGTCTATGGCCACTTCATCTGGATGACGACCGAATCGAAATATCAGCCCGAGACGGTCAACACCGCCAATACCGCTCGGATGAGCCAGGCGATGCTCGATCACGATACGATCGGCCTCGTCGCGGCGCTCTAGTCGCTAACCGCTTCGAAACCTCCGGCGGCTATCGGGGACGGAGGGAGTCCAGCGGTGAAACACGAGTCCATATCGTCCGATCTCGGCTGCACGCGCGCTTTTGCGGAGCGGGCCGAAGTGAGTCTGTCCTGCGAGGTACGCCAGGGCGCGCGACCGTGGACCCGCGCCCAGCTCGACGACATTTCCCAGGCCGGCTTCCGGATTGCCTGCATGCCCGGCGCCAAGCGCGGCACGCCGTTGCGCATCCGCATCCCCGGGCTGGAGATACTGAACGCCGAAATCCGCTGGCTGCAGGACGAGGCCGTCGGCTGCGAATTCACCAGCCCGCTCCACGTCGCCGTGTTCGAGCATATCGTGCGGCAGTGCCGGATCGGCTGAACGACGGACGCCCTCCCCCCGCTACGAGGGAGGGCACCATGTCTCACATGTGGATGACGCGGCCGTAGGCGGCGAGCACCGACTCGTGCATCATTTCGCTGAGCGTCGGATGCGGGAACACCGTCTGGATCAGCTCGGCCTCGGTGGTCTCGAGCGTCTTGCCGACGACATAGCCCTGGATCAGCTCGGTGACTTCGTGGCCGATCATGTGCGCGCCGAGCAGTTCGCCGGTCTTGGCGTCGAACACCGTCTTGACGAAACCCTCCTGCTCGCCGAGCGCGATCGCCTTGCCGTTGCCGATGAACGGGAAAGTGCCGACCTTGAGCTCGTAGCCGGCTTCCTTGGCCTTGGCCTCGGTCAGGCCGACGCTGGCGATCTGCGGGTGGCAGTAGGTGCAGCCCGGAATGTTGCGGCGGTCGAGCGCGTGCGGGTGGACGTCCTTGTTGCCCAGCTCCTGCGCGATCGCCTCGGCGGCGGTGACGCCCTCGTGGCTGGCCTTGTGCGCCAGCCACGGGCCGGCGGTGACGTCGCCGATCGCCCAGATGCCCTTGACGTTGGTGCGGCCGTAGGGATCGACCTTGACGTTGAAGCGCTCGTCGGGTTCGACGCCCACGTCCTCGAGGCCGATGTTCTCGATGTTGGGCACGATGCCGATTGCGGCGATGACGTGGCTGAAGGTCTCGTCGGTGACCTTGCCGTCCTTGTCCTTGATCTTGACCGCGACGGAGTCGGCGCCCGGCTGGATGTCTTCCAACTTGGCCGAGGTCAGGATCTTGATGCCCTGCTTCTTGAGCGCCTTGTCGAGGAAGGCCGAAACGTCGGCGTCTTCGACCGGCACCACGCGGTCCATCATCTCGATCACGGTCACGTCGACGCCGATGTCGTTATAGAACGAAGCGAACTCGATGCCGATCGCCCCCGAGCCGACAACGAGCAGCTTGGTCGGCTTCTCGGGCGGGGTCATCGCATGGCGATAGGTCCAGATGCGCTTGCCGTCGGCCTTGCCCGTCTTCTTGGGCAGCTCGCGCGCGCGCGCGCCGGTGGCGACGATGATGTGCTTGGCGGACAGCTCGGTGGTCTTGCCGTCGGCTTCGACCGCGAGCTTGCCCGCTCCGGTGATCTTGCCCGTGCCCATGTGCACGTCGATCTTGTTCTTCTTCATCAGCCCGGTCACGCCCTTGTTGAGCTGGGCCGCGACCCCGCGCGAGCGCTTGACGATCGCTTCGAGGTCGGCGCTGATGTTCTCGGCGGCCAGGCCATAGTCCTTGGCGTGCTTCATCTGGTGGAACACCTCGGCCGAGCGCAGCAGCGCCTTGGTCGGGATGCAGCCCCAGTTGAGGCAGATGCCGCCGAGCAGCTCGCGCTCGACGATCGCGGTCTTGAGCCCGAGCTGCGCCGCGCGGATCGCGGCGACATAGCCGCCGGGGCCGGAACCGAGGACGATGACGTCGTATTGATCGGACACGTTGCTACTTCTCCTGTTTGACCTGCCGGGGTTTCCCCGCTTCGTCGATCGCGACGAAGGTGAAGACCGCCTCGGTCACCTTGATGCTCTCTTCCTGGTGACGGTCACGCCGCCAGGCCTCGATCTGGATGGCCATCGACGTGCGGCCGACCTTGGCCAGCTTGCCGTAGACCGAAACTTCGTCGCCCACTTTGACCGGGGCGTGGAACTGCATGCCGTCCATCGCCACGGTCACTGCGCGCCCGTGCGAATATCGCGCGGCGATGAGCCCGGCGCCACTGTCCATAAGGCTCATCAGCCAGCCGCCGAAGATGTCGCCATAGGCATTGGCGTCGGCCGGCATGGCCGAGACGCGGATGACGGGATCTGCCGTCGGGGGCGACTGGGGAGCAGCGGCCACTTAGGCCAGCATCCCCAGCGGCTTCTCGACGAATTCCTTGAAGGCGGCCATCAGGCGCGCGCCGTCGGCGCCGTCGACCGCGCGGTGGTCGAACGAGCCCGTGGCGGACATGACCGTCGCCACGCCGAGCGCGCCGTCGATCACATAGGGGCGCTGCTCGCCCGCGCCGATCGCCAGGATGGTCGACTGCGGCGGGTTGATCACCGCGGTGAACTGCTTGATCCCCATCATGCCCGCGCCTTGATCAGCATGTCGTTGACCGAGAGCTTGACGTTCTGGCTCTTGAGCGCGTCGTTGAGTTCGGCGCGCAGCGCGAGCAGCTTGTCGAGCTGGATGTCGACGGTGAGGTAGATGTGCGGCGCCTGCTGCATCGATTCGGTCAGGCGCTTGGCGATCGTCTTGCGCATGCCCGAGAGCTTCTCGACCGTGTGCGGGATGCGGTCGTCGAGCAGCTTGCGCGTTTCGGGCGCCATGTCGACCGAGGCGGGCTTGGCGGCAGCGGCCGGAGCCTGCGCTGCGGCAGGCGCCGCGCTCGAGGCGGGTGCAGCGGCCTGATCGTTCGCGGGCTTGCCAGCTGAAACCTGGACGGTGCCGGCCTTGGCGCCTTCGATGTCGGCCTTGACGATGCGGCCGTGCGGTCCGCTGCCGGTCAGGCCGGAAAGGTCTACGCCCTTTTCGGCGGCGAGGCGCTTGGCGAGTGGCGATGCGAGGATACGTCCCTCCTGGGTCTGCGATGCGGTGGATGCGGGCTTGGCTTCGGCCTTGGGCGCTTCGGGCGCTTTTTCCGGCTCGGCCGTAGCCTTGGGTTCTTCGGTAGCGGCCTTGGGCTGTGCCGCTTCTGACTTCTTTTCGGCGGCGGGCGCAGCGCCCTCGTCCTCGCCCGTCAGGGTGGCGATGACCGTGCCGACCTTCACCCCGTCGGTGCCTTCGGCCACGGCGATCGAGGCGATCGTGCCTTCGTCGACGGCTTCGAATTCCATCGTCGCCTTGTCGGTTTCGATTTCGGCGAGGATGTCGCCCGACTGGACCGTGTCGCCCTCCTTGACCAGCCACTTGGCCAGCTTGCCGACTTCCATCGTCGGCGACAACGCGGGCATCTTGATCTCGATCGGCATGTGGGGAGGTCCTCGGCGATGCTTCGTCCTGTCCTTGGCCAAAATGCCAGGACAGGGCAAGGTCCTTGCACAGATCGTCGCTATGGCGGATATCGAGAACCCGCGGGGGCTATTAGAATGCGCGTCTATCTGGTGGTGATCGATGAGAGCGAGGAAGCGCTAAGCGCGCTGCGCTTTGCGTCGCGCCGCGCGGCGAAGACCGACGGTACCGTGCATCTGGTCGCCGTGGTCGCACCGCAACCGTTCAACGCCTTCGCCGGCGTCCAGGCGACGATCGAGGAAGAAGCGCGATCGCGCGCCGAGGCACTGGCCACGTCGGCCGCCGGAAGCCTGCTGTCGGAAAGCGGACGCATGCCGGTGATCGCCGTGATCCAGGGTGAAGCCGAGAAGGTCGTCCGCGACTATCTGGCCGAGCATCCCGAGGTTTCGGCGCTGGTGCTCGGCGCCGCCAAGGACGGTGGTCCGGGGCCGCTGGTCCAGCACTTTACCAGCCACCTCTCGCACCTGCCCTGCCCGATGTTCGTCATCCCGGGCTCGCTGAGCGCCGAGGACATCGATCGGGTGAGCTGAGGCTTTCGGCTACCCCACCGCTATTTCCGCTTGCGTCCCTGGTGCCGGATGTTCCCCGGGCGTCCGCGCGGGCCGACGATGAAGCCGCCCTTGCGCTTGGGCGCTGGCGCCGAACGCCGGCCACGCGGCTCGATCGGGGCCGAGCCGCCTTCCTCGAGTTCGAACTTGAGCGCGCCGGTCAGCGGATTGGCTTCGGCCAGCCGCAGTCGCAGGCGCAGGCCCATGGCATAGGTCGTGCGGCTCTGCTCGCCGACGAGCACCTGCGCCTTCTCGTCGTAGAAGAAACGCTCGTCGCCCAGGGTCGAGACTGGGACGAGCCCGTCGCCGCCGAGGCCGAGGATCGTGGCGAAGAAGCCGAACTTCTGTACGCCGGTGATGCGCGTCTCGAAGACCTCTCCGACGCGCGCCGAGAGCCACGCCGCGACATAGCGGTCGATCGTCTCGCGCTCGGCCTCCATCGCGCGGCGCTCGGCGGCGCTGATCGCTTCGGAGACGCGGACGAGGTCCGAGCGGTCACGGTCGGACAGGCCCGAGGTGTCGGGAATGGAGCCCCCTGAAGAACTCTTGGGGGGCGCCGGCTGCTCGAGCGCGAAGGCGTCGACCAGCGCGCGGTGGACCAGAAGGTCGGCATAGCGGCGGATCGGCGAAGTGAAGTGTGCGTAGGACCCCAGCGACAGGCCGAAGTGGCCGAGGTTCTTGGGACCGTAATAGGCCTGGGTCTGGCTGCGCAGCACGGCTTCCATGATCAGCGCCTTCTCGGCCTCGTCGGCGACGTCCTTGAGCAGGCGGTTGAACAGGCTCGGCGTGATGACCTGGCCCAGCGCGAGCTTCTTGTCGAAAGTCGACAGATAGTCCTTGAGCGCGACCAGCTTCTCGCGCGTCGGCGGCTCGTGCAGGCGATAGACGACCGGCGCGACCTTGCTCTCGAGCGCCTTGGCCGCGGCGACGTTGGCGGCGATCATGAAGTCCTCGACCACACGGTGCGCGTCGAGCGCCTCGCGCAGGCGGATCTCGGCGATGCGCCCGTTCTCGTCGAGCATGACGCGGCGTTCGGGCATGTCGAGCGCCAGCGGATCGCGCTCCTTGCGCGCCTTGGTCAGCGCACCCCAGGCGGCCCATAGATTCTTGAGGTTCTCGCCGGCCTCGTTCTCGTCGATGCGGCGCTGGGCCTCCTCGTAGGCGATGACCTCGGCGATGCGCACGATCGCGCGGGTGAAGCGCCAGTCCTTGATCTTGCCCTCGGCGTCGATCGACAGGTGGCAGGCCATGGCGGCGCGATCCTCGCCCGCGCGCAAGGAGCAGACGTCGGCCGAGAGCACTTCGGGCAGCATCGGCACGACGCGGTCGGGGAAGTAGCACGAGTTGCCGCGCTTGCGCGCCTCGGCGTCGAGCTTGCCGCCGGGGCGGACGTAGAACGAGACGTCGGCGATCGCGACGAGCGCGTTGAACCCGCCCTTGCCGTCGGGTTCGGCCCAGATCGCGTCGTCGTGGTCGCGCGCGTCGCTAGGGTCGATCGCGACGATCGGCAGATGGCGCAGATCCTCGCGCCGCTCTTGCGACAGCGGCAGCTTCGACGCCTCCTGGGCTTCGGCGAGAACCTCGTCGGTGAAGACGTTGGGAATGCCGTGCTTGTGGATGGCAATAAGGCTGAACGAGCGAGGCGCCAGCGGATCGCCGAGCACTTCCGTGACCTTTACCCCGGCGCGCGGAGAGCGGCCGGCGGGCTCGGCGAGCACCAGTTGCCCCGCCTCGGCGCCACCGATGTCGGATATCTGCACGGCGTTGCGCACGCGCTTGTCCACCGGCGCCAGCCAGGGCTTGCCCGCGCCGTCGAACTCGACGACGCCGAGCACCTGTTCCTCGGACGCGGGCAGCTTCTTCATCGGATGGGCGAGCCAGCCGTTGCCGACCTCTTCGGTGCGCGCGAGCACGCGATCGCCCTTGCGCAGCGCCGGGCCGTGAGCGCGCAGCTTGCCCTTGGGTTCGATCACGCGCAGCCGCGGCGGCGGGGTGGCATCGTCGGGCTGCCAGCTATCGGGGATCGCGATCGGCTGGCCGTCCTCGGTATCGACCACGCGCAGCACGGTGACGCGCGGCAGCCCGCCGAGACGGTGGAAGGCGGTGCGCTTGCCGTCGATCAGGCCCTCTTCGGCCATGTCCTTGAGCAGCGCCTTGAGCTGAATCTTCTCCTGCCCCTTGAGTCCGAAATAGCGCCCGATCTCGCGCTTGCCCGCCGGTTCTTCGGACTGGGCGATGAAATCGAGGATCTGCTGGCGGCTGGGAAGGCCAGGCTGTTGCTTGGGTTTTGCGGGCATCGCGCGGATGTGGCGATTTCGCGCGGCAATGACAACGCAAGAATGGGACAACGCAAGAATGGAACAACGCCAGAATGGGGCAACGCAGGAATGGGCAAGATGCGATCGACGAATGCTTGCTGGGATCGACGAGCGTCGATTGCACGCCTGCTGACATCTCCGTAAGCAGTTGCCAGAACAAAAGTCCCTGGAGGCAAGCCTTTATGAAAACCCTCGTCACCGCCGGCCTGCTGGCGGCAACGGCCCTGGCCGGAACCGCGCAAGCCGCGGCATCGGCCGCGAACGTCGATGCCTTCCTCGGCGCCGACATCTTCGCCACGCCAGCCGATGCTGCCGCGATCACCAAGCGCTGCGACGACACGATCGCCGAACTCCAGCGCCGCCAGGCCGAACTCGCTGCCGAAAAGGGCGCGGCGACGGTCGACGGCACGCTGCGCCGCTTCGACGACATCGGCAACATTCTCGCCTCGGCCGGCGGCGAATTCACGCTCTACCGTGAAGTCATGGCCGATGACGCGCGCCGCGCCGCGGGCGGTGCCTGCGAAGTGCGGCTGGCTTCCGAAGCGAGCAAGCTGTCTCTGTCGCGGCCGATCTACGAACGGCTCAAGGCGATCCCCGCGGCCGGTGTCGATGCCGCCACGCAATATTACCTCAAGCGCACGCTCGGCGATTTCGAACGCGCCGGCGTCGGCCTGCCCGATGCCCAGCGCGCCAAGGCCCAGGCGCTGCAGGACCGGATCGCCACGCTCGGCACGCAGTTCGACAAGAACATCGCAGACGGCCGCAAGACCGTGACCGCCGATCCGGCGGAGCTTGACGGCCTGCCCGCAGACTACATCGCGCGGCACAAGCCCGGCGCCGACGGCAAGGTCGTGATTTCGACCGATACGCCCGACTACACGCCGGTGATGACCTATGCGAAGAGCGCCGCGTTGCGCGAACGCCTGGCGCGCGCCTATGGCACGCGGGCCTATCCGGCGAACGATGCCGTCCTCAGGGATCTGCTCAACACCCGCCAGGAACTCGCGACGCTGCTGGGCCGCAAGGACTATGCGACGCTCGCGGTCGAGAACAAGATGCTCGATACCCCGGCGAAGATCGAGACCCTGCTGACCGAGATGAACACCGCGGCGCGGCCCGCGGGCGAGCGCGACTATGCGCGCAAGCTGGCGTTCCATCAGGGCGAGCATCCGGGCGCGAAGACCTTCGCGTTCTGGGACAATTCGATCCTCGCCCAGCAGGTGCAGAAGCGAGACTATGCCTATGACCGACAGGAAGCGCGCCAGTATTTCGCCTATGACAACGTCCGCGATGGCATCCTCAAGCTGACGCAGGACCTGTTCGGCGTTCAGATCCGGCCGTGGAAGACCGCGGTCTGGGATCCGCAGGTCGAACCCTACGAAATGCTCGATCAGGGCAAGGTCATCGGCCGCTTCTATTTCGACAGCCACCCGCGTCCGGGCAAGTACAACCACGCCAACGCCGTGCCGCTGCGCAATGGTCTGGCCGGGCGAACCGTACCCGTCGCGGCGCTGGTGATGAACATGCCTGCGGGCGATCACAGCACCGGCTTGATGGAGCACCGCGACGTCGAGACCTTTCTCCACGAGTTCGGCCACCTGATCCATCACATCTTCGGCGGCCAGACCGCGCGCTGGGCGGGCCAGAGCGGCGTTGCGACAGAATGGGACTTCGTCGAGGCGCCCTCGCAGATGCTTGAGGAATGGGTCTACGACTACGACACGCTCAAGGGCTTCGCGGTCAATGCCAAGGGCGAGACGATCCCGCAGGCGCTGGTCGAGAAGATGAACAAGGCGCGGTATTTCGATCAGGGCATGGGCGATCTGCGCCAGCTCGGCCTGTCGAACATCTCGCTGCGGTTGCATCAGGGTGCGGCCCCGGCCGATGTCGGCGCGCGCACGCGCGAACTGGACGCGGCTTACGACCTCAATCCCTTCCCCGACTGGTACCAGATGCAGGACGCCTTCGGCCATCTCAACGGCTATTCGGCGTTCTACTATACCTATCGCTGGTCCAAGGTGATCGCCGACGACATGTTCACGCGGTTCCATGCCAAGGGCCTGCGCGATGCGGCGACGGCACAGCGCTATCGCAAGATGGTGCTCGAGCCCGGCGGCACCAGGCCGGCGGCGGACCTGGTCCAGGGCTTCCTGGAGCGGCCGATCAGCCTCGACGCCTATCGCGCGTCGATGGCGAAGAATAAGTAGGGCTTGGTCGCGTCATCCTCCCCGGTACGGGGAGGTGGCAGCGGCGAAGCCGCTGACGGAGGGGGCTATCGGCGCAGCGCTGGGCGCGCCTGAGGGCCCCCTCCACCTCCCGCTGCGCGGGCGGTCCCCCTCTCCGTGCCGGAGAGGATTCCTTTCAATAAGCTCGCGCGACGTAGATCGTCTCAACCGCGGGCTCGCCGGTGAACGGGCATGTGCCGGTGGGCTTGGCCGCGTTCATCGGCGTGTTGCGGATCGTCAGCTTGAGCGCCTTGAGCTTGGCCACCACCGCGTCGAGCGCGGCGCCGGTCGGGCGCGACCAGCCGAGTTCGACCCAGCCGGGGAACTTCTGATCGTCGGCATAGACCTTGGCCAAGGCATCGAGACTGTCGACCCCGCGCACGATCTGTGCGTCGCGCCGTACCGTGGCTTCGGCGTGGAGCGAGCGCTGGATGTCCTCGAGCTCGGCCGTAGCCTGGCCGAGGAATGCGTCCTTGTCCTCGCCGACGAAGTTGGGCTTGGCGTCCTCGCGCCACAGCCGGTCGCGGCGCAGCACCGAGACCTGGCCGCCGGCGGCGTCGCGCCCGCCGATCTCGAGGATCAGCGGCACGCCCTTCTTGACCCAGGCCCAGCGCTTCTGCGTGGCCTTGCCCGGACGCTTGTCGAGCAGCACGCGGACGGGCTCGCCGAGCGCCGACTGCTTGACCAGCGCCTTGCGCAGCTCCTCGCAATAGGCGAGCAGCGCTTCGTCCTCGTCGGTGTCGCGCAGCATCGGCAGGATGACGATCTGCTGCGGTGCGATCTGCGGCGGCACGCGCAGGCCGTCGTCGTCGCCGTGGGTCATGATGACGCCGCCGATCATGCGCGTCGAGACGCCCCACGACGTCGTGTGGCACAGCGCCTGCTGGCCTTCCTTGTTCTGGTACTGGATGCCGGCGGCCGAAGCGAAGCCCGTGCCGAGGTAGTGCGAAGTGCCCGCCTGGAGCGCCTTGCCGTCCTGCATCATGGCTTCGATCGAATAGGTCGCGACGGCGCCGGGGAAGCGCTCGTTCTCGGGCTTCTCGCCGGCGATCACGGGCATGGCCAGCGGGCCTTCGGCGAAGGCGCGGTACATCTCGAGCGCGCGCAGCGTCTCTTCCATCGCGTCGTCGCGGTTCGCGTGGGCGGTGTGGCCCTCCTGCCAGAGGAATTCGCTCGTGCGCAGGAACATGCGCGTGCGCATTTCCCAGCGCACGACATTGGCCCACTGGTTGGTCAACAGCGGCAGGTCGCGCCACGACTGCACCCAGCGCGCCATGGCCGCGCCGATCACCGTCTCCGAGGTCGGGCGGACGATCAGCGGTTCTTCGAGCTTGGCTTCGGGATCGGGCACGAGCCCGCCCTTGCCGTCACCGATCAGGCGGTGATGCGTGACGACCGCCATTTCCTTGGCGAAGCCCTCGACGTGCTCGGCCTCCTTGGCGAAGTAGCTCAGGGGAATGAACAGCGGGAAATAGCAGTTCTCGACCCCGGCGGCCTTGATCTGCTCGTCCATCAGCTTCTGGATGCGTTCCCAGATGCCGTAGCCCCACGGCTTGATGACCATGCAACCGCGGACGCCGCTCTCCTCGGCCATTTCGGCCTCGGCGATGACTTCCTGGTACCACTGGGCGAAATCGCCCTCGCGGGTGGTGGTGAGCGCGTGCTTGATCTTGGCGGGCTGATTCATGCGCGCCTGTTAGCGGGATCGGTGGCAAGGCACCATACCAGACCGTCATCCCCGCGAAAGCGGGGACCGCTAGCCGTTCAGCACTGCCATCTCCGAGTAAACCGCCAGCCGTCCCCGCTTTCGCGGGGATGACGGGCATAGGCCGAGATTATGATGGAAGGGCTTACCGCCCCAGACCGTCAAGCTTCTTCTGGATCTCGGCCATCTGCTCGCGCAGCGCGGCGAGTTCGTCGTTGGTGGCGGGCGGCGCAGGCGGCGGTGCGGGTTGGTCGCCCTTTTCCGCGCCGGGCATGAAGGCGGCCGCAGCTGCCTTGAACATCGCCATGTTCTGCTCGGCGAGCCGCGCGAGCGGGTTGTTTCCGAGGCTGTCTTCGAAAGCCTTGTGGAGCTTCGTCTGGTTGGCGCGGAAGTTTTCCATCGAGGCTTCGAGATAGTGCGGAATCAGCGACTGCATCGAATTGCCGTACATCGAGATCAGCTGGCGCAGGAAGCTGACGGGCAGCATCTGTTCGCCCGAGCTTTCCTCTTCCATGATGATCTGGGTCAGGATCTGATGCGTGATGTCGGTGCCGGTCTTGGCGTCGAGCACCTTGTAGTCGACGTTTTCGCGGGTCATCTTGGCCAGATGGTCGAGCGTGATGTAGCTCGACGAACGGGTGTTGTAGAGACGCCGGTTCGCATATTTCTTGATGATTACGGTATCGCCGGACTTCTCTGCCGCTTCAGCCATTGCCTGATCCCGCTTATAGTTCGTTAGCCATGTTAGCATTTGCAGCAACGGCAATGCAACATGTCTTGCTGCGCAGCAAAGTTCAGAAACGAGAAAAGTTTAGCGGCCGAAACGCGCGCCCAGCAGGGTGAACAGCTCGTACTGCGAGAGCCCGCTCTGTGCCGCTGCGGCAACGGGCTCGTATTCGGCCTCGACCCAGTCGCCCTCGCGCAGATCCGGCGCGGCGGACAGGTCGATGATCGTCATGTCCATGGAGACTCGGCCGAGAACCGGCAGGCGCCGGCCCTGCGACAGCATGATGCCCTTGCCCGACCAGCAGCGCAGGTAACCGTCGGCGTAACCGAGCGCGATCGTGCCCACGCGCATCGGAGCCGGTGCGGTGAAGGTGGCGTTGTAGCCGAGCGTATCCCCGGCCGCGACCTCGCGCACCTGCAAGATCGCCGCCATCGGCCGCGCGACCTGCGCCAGCCGGTCCGACAACTCGGCGCGGGGAATGCCGCCGTAGAGCGCCAGGCCGGGGCGCGTCAGGTCTCCGTGATAGGCCGCGCCCAGGGCGATGCCGGCGCTGTTGGCAAGGCTGGCGCGGCGATGGGCCACGGCGCGCCGCGCTTCTTCCCAGCGACCGCGCTGCACTTCGTTGAGCGCAACGTCCTCGTCCGCCGAGGCCAAATGCGAGAGCAGCACGTCGATCTCGAGCCGGGCGATGGTATCGTCGCCGAGTTCGGCCATCGGCAGGCCCAGCCGGTTCATGCCGGTATCGACCATCAGGTGGCAGCGTCCGCCGCCGGCGTCGAGCCAAAGGCGTGCCTGTGGGACCGAATTGATCACCGGCTTGACGCCGAGCGCTTTGGCATAGGCTGCGTCGGCGGCGGTCAGCGGGCCGTGCAGCACCGAGATCGCGCTGGCGGGGACATGTTCGGCCACTGCCGCCACCTCGCGCCAGTGCGCGACGAAGAAGCTGCGGCAGCCGGCATCGCGCAGCACGGGTACGACCACGGGCACGCCGAGGCCATAGGCGTTGGCCTTGACCGCAGCGCCCGCCGCGGCCTGGCCGGACAGCGCATCCAGCGTCCGCCAGTTGGCGGCGAGCGCATCACGATCGACGTCGAGGCGGAGCGCCGCCGGCGGCAGTTCAGGCAGGGACATCGTCACCAAAATCACGCGGAGGACCGCTCGGCAGGCCCCAGAGCGCCACCACGAAAGCCACCGCGACCACACCCCAGGTGTACCAGAGCCCGGCATAGGCATTGCCGGCGAGCGCCGAGATCGAGGTGGCGATCAGGGGCAGGAAGCCGCCGAAGTAGCCGGTGCCGATGTGGTAGGGGATCGACATCGACGAATAGCGGATGCGCGGCGGGAACATTTCCGAGAGCAGCGCCGCGACCGGGCCATAGGTCGCGCCCGAAAGCGCCATCAGCAGCAGCAGCGCAGCAAGGATCGTCGCGATCTGGCTGGCCGAGGGCTGGACCTTTGTGAAGTCGTAGCCGGCCCCGCCAAGCCAAGCCTGGAGCTGCTTGCTGCGCGCGGTCTTGTCGGTCCAGGCGTAGCTGTCGAGCGCCAGCGGCGTGCCGCCGACCGTCGCCGAAAGCTGGGCGGCGTCGGCGCGCTCATAGCTGACGCCGAGGCCGGTCAGGTCCGACAGCAGCTTGCCGCAGTCGCTCTTCTGTTCGGCATCGAACAGCGCATAGTGGCAGTCGGGGCCCTGGATCACGACCGGGCTTCGCTCGGCCGCCGCGGCCAGGCTGGGGTTGGCGGCGTTGCCCATGATCCAATAGGCGGGGAAAAGCGCCAGCAGGGTCAGCAGATAGCCGATGACGATCGGTTTCTTGCGGCCGATCCGGTCGGACAGTTTGCCGAAGATCACGAAGAACACCATGCCGATCGCGGCGCCGGCGCCGATGATGATCTCGGCGGTCAGTTCCTCGACGCGCATCGGACCCTTGAGGAAGCTCAGTGCGGAGAACATCGCGGTGTACCAGATCACGGTCAGGCCCGCGGCGATGCCGAACAGCGCGATGAAGATGCGCTTCTTGTTGCCCGGATAGGTGAAGCTCTCGACGAAGGGATTGCCGGCGAGCTCGCCCTGCTCCTGCATCGCCTTGAACACCGGGCTTTCGGACAGCTTCATGCGCATCCACAGCGAAATCGCGAGCAGCGCGATCGACAGCAGGAACGGCAGGCGCCAGCCCCATTCCGCCCAGGTCTCGGCGCTCATCAGCGCCTTGCAGCCGAGCACGACGACCAGGCTGAGCACGAAGCCGCCGACGACCGAGGCCTGGATATAGCTGGTGAAATAGCCGCGCCGCTCGGGCGGCGAATGCTCGGCGACGTAGATCGCGGCGCCGCCATATTCGCCGCCGAGCGCTAGGCCCTGGAGCACGCGTAGGAAGATGATGATGATCGGCGCGGCAATGCCGATGCTCGCCGCCGAGGGGATCAGACCGACGCCGGCGGTGGCCACGCCCATCAGGGTCACGGTGACGAGGAAGGTGTACTTGCGGCCGAGCCGGTCACCGAGGAAGCCGAACAGCACCGCGCCCAAGGGACGGAAGCCGAAACCGACGGCGAAGCCCGCCCAGACGAGCAGGGTCTCGAGCGTGGCGTTGCCCGAAGGGAAGAAGGTCTTGCCGATGATCGCGGCGAGCGTGCCGTAGATGAAGAAGTCGTACCATTCGAACACCGTGCCTGCCGAGCTGGCGGCGATGACCAGGCGGATGTCGGAAGCGCTCGGCTCCGCAGGTGTCTGACTGGCGTTCACGGTTGCACTTCCCCCCGACATTCAAATCTCCCGCATTCCCTCGCGCGAACCTCTAGCGAGGCAATCAGTCCGTGGGAAGCAGTTGCCGCGCGGCCTGCCAGGCGAGGCGGATCGCGCCGTGGCGGCCAGGATAGTCGCGCGCGGCGGCGATCGCGGCCAGGCCGGGCCAGTTGGGCAAGTCGCCCTCGCCCGCGAGCCAGGCGGCGATTGCGTCGTCGGCTGCGGCAATGGCGCGCGCGTCACGGCCCATCGCGGCTCCCGCGAATATCGCTGCGGCCGCCTGGCCGATGGCGCAGGCCTGCGAGCGCAGCGCGATCCTGTCGATCCGCCCTTGGCCATCGAGCCCGAGCGCCAGGGCGATCGTGCTGCCGCAGCTCTTCGAGCGGGCATCGGCCTTGAGTGGGAGGTCGTCGTCCCAGGCATAGGCGGCGAGGCCCGTCGCCAGGCCGAGCACTTCGGGGGTGTAGAGCGCGGCGGTGGCCATCAGCTCTTCTCGGCGTCTTCCTTGGTGGCAGCCTCGGCCGCGGCGTTGCGGCGTTCGGCGATCATCTTGACCAGCGCCTCGCTGCTCGCGTTGATGAAGCGATAGGAGCGCGCCTGGGTGATCCAGTCGGGCCGGCCGCCCACGCCCCAGACGGTGTCGTAGCCGAGCACCAGCACCGAGAAGCCGAGCACGACGATGATCAGCCCTTTCAGTCCGCCGAAGCCGAAACCGAGCACGCGGTCGATCGGCCCGAGCACCGAATTGCGGCTCTTGGCGCCGAGCCAGTTGGCGACGAGCTTGACCACGGCATAGGGCACCAGCAGCAGCAGCGCGAAGCCCAGCACGGTGGCGCCGGACTCTGTGCCGATCATCGGTGTCAGCGCGTGGCTTAGCGGCGTGTGCAGGAAGTGGATCGCGAAGAGCGCAAAGATCCAGGCGAAGAGCGCGAGCATTTCCTGCACGAAACCGCGCAGAAAACCGGTCACCGCCCCTACGCCGACAAGCAAAAGTACCGCTATATCGAAGCCCGTCATGCGCGCCGGTACCTAGGCCTCGGACAGAATCCGGTCAACGACATTCGGGAGCAGCGCGATCTCGGCATAGCGCGTGTCGACCTCCGGCTGCGCGCCGCCCGGCGGTCCGAAGGCGCGATCGAAACCGAGCTTGGCCGCTTCGCGCTGACGGATGCCTGAATGGGCGACGGGACGGACTTCGCCCGCGAGCGAGACCTCGCCGAACCAGACCGCGCGGCTCGGCAAGGCGCGGTCGCCGAGCGCCGAGATCAGCGCCGCCGCCACCGCAAGGTCAGCGCCGGGATCGGACAAGCGATAGCCGCCCGCGACGTTGAGATAGACTTCGGCCGAGGAAAAATTGAGCCCGCAGCGTGCCTCGAGCACGGCGAGCAGCATCGCCAGACGCCCCGAATCCCAGCCGACAACCGCGCGCCGCGGCGTCGCGCCGCTCTGCAGTCGGACGATCAGCGCCTGGATCTCGACCAGCACCGGCCGCGTGCCCTCCATCGCCGGGAACACGGCCGAGCCCGGCACCGGGGTCTCGCGGCCCGAGAGGAACAGCATCGACGGGTTGCCGACCTCTTCGAGCCCCTGCCCCTGCATGGCGAAGACCCCGATCTCGTCGACCGGACCGAAGCGGTTCTTGAGGCTGCGCAGGATGCGGTACTGGTGGCTGCGCTCGCCCTCGAAGCTCATCACCACGTCGACCATGTGCTCGAGCACGCGCGGCCCGGCGATGTTGCCGTCCTTGGTGACGTGGCCGACGAGGACCAGCGCGGTGCCGTTCTCCTTGGCATAGCGGATCAGCTCGAAGGCGCAGCCGCGGACCTGGCTGACCGTTCCCGGCGCGCCCTCGATCTGGTCCGAATGCATCGTCTGGATCGAATCGATTACGAGCAGTGCCGGCGGTTCCATGTTCCCGAGCGTCGTCAGGATATCGCGCACCGAGGTCGCCGCGGCGAGCTGGACCGGCGCTTTGGCCAGGCCCATGCGCTCGGCGCGCATGCGCACCTGGCCGGCGGCTTCCTCGCCGCTGATATAGACGACCGCGCCGCCCGGCCCCCCGTTGACTCCTTGCGCGACCTTGGCCGCGGCCTGCATCAGCAGCGTCGACTTGCCGATGCCGGGATCGCCGCCCATCAGGATCGCCGACCCTGGAACGAGGCCGCCGCCGAGCGCGCGGTCGAACTCGGCCAAGCCGGTCGTCCGGCGTTGTAGTGCCTCGCCCGGCGCGTCGAGCGGCTCGAAGCGGATCGCGCGGCCGCCCGAGGACAGGTCGTGCTTGGCGGAGAACACGGTCGCCGGCGCGTCCTCGACGAGCGTGTTCCATTCGGAGCAGTCGGCGCACTGGCCCTGCCAGCGTTGCGCGACGCTTCCACAAGCCTGACAGACGTAACGGCGTTTCGGTTTGGCCATGGGCGCGGCTTATCGGGAACGTATGGGGAACGCAAGGGGTGGGCTTGGCAGCCCCCCTTACCCATGCCATCCCTTGCACAAGAACGGGGAGGCCCATGCGCCAGAAGGAACTCCGCATCGCGCTGGTCTGCTACGGCGGCGTCAGCCTTGCGGTCTATATGCACGGCGTCACCAAGGAGCTGTGGAAGGTCACGCGCGCCAGCCAAGCGTTCTGCGAGGGCACGGGTCGGCTTGCAGGTGTCGAGCATGTCTATCGCCGTCTGCTCCAGCAGATGGAGACGCAGCACGGCGTGCGGCTGCGGGTGATGAACGACGTCATCGCTGGCGCCAGCGCGGGCGGGCTCAACGGCGTGTTCCTCGCTCAGGCGATCCATTCGGGCCAGTCGCTCGAGCCGCTGACGCGGCTCTGGCTCGATCGTGCCGACGTCGACGTGTTGCTCGATCCCGATGCGCGGCCCGGCTGGCGCTTCGCCAAGATGTGGGCGCTGCCCTTGGTCGGCTGGATGCTGCGGCGGCCGGGCAACGTCGTGTCCGAAAGCGTCGCGCCCGAGACGCGCGCCGAAGTGCGCGGCAAGCTATCGCGGCTGATCCGATCGCGCTGGTTCGAGCCGCCCTTCGGCGGGCTCGGTTTCGCGCGGCTGATCGCCGAGGCGCTCGAGGCGATGAAGGAAAGCGAGACCGGGGCGCCGCTGCTGCCCGCCGGCCATCCGCTCGACCTTTTCGTCACCGCCACCGACTTCAAGGGGCACATGGAAGTGCTTCGCCTCAACAGCCCGCCGCTGGTGCAGGAGAGCGAGCACCGCCTTTCGATCGGCTTCCGCGCGGCAACCCCTGTCCAGTCGGGCGGCCAACTCGCGCCGGTGCCCGAACTGGTCTTCGCCGCGCGCGCGACCGCAAGCTTCCCCGGAGCCTTCCCCGCGCTGCAGCTGTCCGAGATCGATACCCTGGCCAAGGAGCGGGACATCGCCTGGCCGACGCGCGATGCCTTCGTGGAGCGGATCATGCCCGAACACGCGCGGCGTGGCGTTGCCGATGGGGTATCGCTGATCGACGGATCGGTGCTGGTCAACGCGCCTTTCGCCGATGCCATGGGCGTGCTGCGCGATCGCCCGGCGCAGCGCGAGGTCGACCGGCGCTTCGTCTACATAGATCCGCGGCCCGATCGCATCGGTGGGCTCGAACGCGGCGATCCCAAGCCGCCGGGTTGGTTCTCGGTGATCTTCGGCTCGCTGTCCTCGATTCCGCGCGAACAGCCGGTGCGCGACAACCTCGACGCCATCGCCGCGCAGTCGCACGAGCGTGCACATCTCGGCTCGATCGTCGCGGCGCTGCGGCCCGAGGTCGAGGCGACGGTCGAGAAGCTGTTCGGCCGCACCCTGTTTCTCGATCGGCCGACGGTGAAGCGGCTGTCCTCCTGGCGCGCCAAGGCGCAGCAGGCGGCGGCCGAACAGGCGGGCTTCGCCTACCACGGCTATGCCCAGGTCAAGTTCGCCGGCGTCGTCGACATGCTCGCCGAGATCATCTGCGAGGCAGCGCGGGGCCTGTCGCTGCCCTCGCGCGAGCCGATCGCCAACCATCTGTTCGGCTATTTCGCGGCGCATGGGCTCGACCACATTTCCGATCTCAAGGGTGGCGCGACCAAGGAGGCGATCGCCTTCTTCAGCGAGCACGATCTTCCCTTCCGCATCCGCCGTCTGCGCCTGCTCGCGCGAAGGCTGACGCAGGATTGGGATGGCGAAGGCGGCGATGTCGCCGAAGAGGCGCGCGAGAAGGCGCGCGAGGCGGTCTACAATGCGCTGTCGCTCTATTTCGACCGCGAGAGCTCGAGCTGCCTCGGCGCCGATTTTCCCAAGCTCGCCGAGCAGGTCTTCCACGATCCCGCGGCCGTGCTCGCCGGGATCGCCGAGCGCCGGCGTCTGGCCGAGACCGACCAACTCGTCGACGCCATGCTCGCTGCGGCCATGGCCGACATGCCCGCTGCACTGCGGCGGCGCATGCTGCTCGCCTATCTCGGCTATCCGTTCTACGACACGGTGACCCTGCCGCTGCTGCGGGGGGAAGGCCTGACCGAATTCGATCCGGTCAAGGTCGATCGCATCTCTCCCGACGATGCCCGCTCGATCCGCGCCGGCGGCACCCAGGCGACCCTGCGCGGGGTCGAGTTCTACAACTTCGGCGCGTTTTTCAGCCGCGCCTATCGTGAGAACGATTACCTCTGGGGGCGCCTCCACGGTGCGGAACGGATGATCGACCTGATGGTCTCTTCGCTACCCGACAACGCGACGTTCTCGGCCGAGGAGATGCAGGCCTTCAAGCGTGAGGCCTTTCTCGCGATCCTTGACGAGGAGGAAGGCCGGCTCTGCGCCGATCCTGGATTGGTGCGCGGGATCAGAGCGGAAGTCGCGCCCCGGTGAGCGATCTCTGCGCCACGCTGCGCGTCAGACGTACCTGAAGGAACAGCTGACGCGGCGTGATGGGAAAGCGACCCGACCTAGTCGGTCAGGTCGTTCCAGGCTTCCTTGATCCGATCGAAGAAGCCTTTCGAGCCCGGGCATTCGTCACCGGTCTCGGTGGCCTGCAACTCGCGCAGCAGTTCCTTCTGGCGGACCGACAGTTTGGTCGGGGTTTCGACCGAAATTTCGACGACCAGGTCGCCGCGGCCGCGGCCCTGAAGCACGGGCATGCCGACTCCGCGCTTGCGCAACTGCTTGCCCGACTGGATGCCCGCGGGAATTTCGATCTTGTGACGTTCGCCGTCGAGACCGGGGATCTCTATGTCGCCACCGAGCGCGGCGGTCGTGAAGGTGATCGGCACGCGCGTGATCAATGTCGTGCCTTCGCGCTCGAACACCGAATGGCGTTTGACGTGAAGGAAGATGTAGAGATCGCCCGGAGGCGCACCGAATGGACCCGCTTCGCCCTTGCCGGCAACGCGGATGCGCGTGCCCGAATCGACGCCCGGCGGCACGTTGACCTCAAGCGTCTGCGGCTTGTCGACGCGGCCCTCGCCGCCGCACGAGCGGCAGGGCTTCTCGATCACCTCGCCGCGGCCGTGGCAGGTCGGGCAGGTGCGCTCGACCATGAAGAAGCCCTGCTGCGAGCGCACCTTGCCATGACCGCCACACAGCGTGCAACGACGCGTGCCGGTGCCCGGCTCGGCGCCTTGACCTTCGCAGGGTTCGCAGATCTGCGACACCTCGATGTCGATCTGCGCGGTCTTGCCGTGGAACGCCTCGTCGAGGCTGATTTCCATGTCATATCGCAGGTCGGCGCCGCGGCGCGCCTGCTGGCGACCGCCGCCGCCGCCGAAGGCGCTGCCGAAGATCGATTCGAAGATATCGCCGAAATCGCCGCCAAAGCCCTGCCCGCCGCCGGCACCACCGCCGCCGCCGTTCTGGAAGGCCTCGTGACCATAGCGATCGTAGGCCGCGCGTTTCTGCGGATCCTTCAGGCAGTCGTAGGCCTGACTGATCGCCTTGAAGCGGGCCTCGGAGTCCGAGCACCCCGGATTCTTGTCCGGATGCCAGCGCATCGCGAGCTTGCGATAGGACGACTTGATCGTCGCATCGTCCGCGGTCCGCTCGACTTCGAGCAGTTCGTAATAATCAATTTCGGCTGACGCCATTACCCGACCCCGATCAAATCCCCACCGCTCCCGTCGAAACGGAAGCGGCGGAAACTCGCTAGTTCGCTACCATCAAGCCTTGTTGTCGTCGACTTCCGAGAACTCGGCGTCCACGACATCGTCGTCACCAGCCTGGGCGTTGCCGCCCTCACCACCGGGAGCAGCACCCGCGGCCTGATCCTTCTCGTAGATCGCCTGACCCATCTTCATGGCGACTTCGGTCAGCGCCTGGGCCTTGGCGGTCATCTCGGCGGCATCGTTGCCTTCGAGCGCGGTCTTGGTCGCGGCGATCGCGGCCTCGACTTCGCCCTTGAGGCCGGCGTCGATCTTGTCGCCGTGTTCGGCGATCTGCTGCTCGGTCGCGTGGACCAGGCTGTCGGCGTTGTTGCGCGCCTCGGCCGCCTCGCGACGCTTCTTGTCCTCTTCGGCGAACTTCTCGGCGTCACGGACCATCTGGTCGATGTCGCCGTCCGAAAGGCCGCCCGAGGCCTGGATGCGGATCTGCTGTTCCTTGCCCGTGCCCTTGTCCTTGGCGGACACGTTGACGATGCCGTTGGCGTCGATGTCGAAGGTGACCTCGATCTGCGGCACGCCGCGACGTGCCGGCGGAATGCCGAGCAGGTCGAACTGGCCGAGGATCTTGTTGTCCTGCGCCATTTCGCGCTCGCCCTGGAACACGCGGATCGTCACCGCTTGCTGGTTGTCCTCGGCGGTCGAGTAGACCTGGCTCTTCTTGGTCGGGATCGTCGTGTTGCGGTCGATCATCTTGGTCATGATGCCGCCCAGCGTCTCGATGCCCAGCGACAGCGGGGTCACGTCGAGCAGCAGCACGTCCTTGACGTCGCCCTGGAGCACGCCCGCCTGGATCGCCGCACCCATGGCGACGACTTCGTCGGGGTTCACGCCGGTGTGGGGTTCCTTGCCGAAGAACTCCTTCACGACTTCGCGGACGCGCGGCATGCGCGTCATGCCGCCGACGAGAACGACCTCGTCGATGTCACCGGTCTTGAGGCCGGCGTCGGCGAGCGCCTTGCGCATCGGCTCCTTGGTGCGCTCGATCAGGTCGGCGACCATCTTCTCGAGGTCCGAACGCGTGATCGTCTCGACCAAGTGGAGCGGCGTGGTGCTGCCGCCTTCCATGCGCGCGGTGATGAAGGGCAGGTTGATCTCGGTCGAGGCGGTGCTCGACAGCTCGATCTTGGCCTTCTCGGCCGCTTCCTTGAGGCGCTGAAGAGCGAGCTTGTCGGTCTTCAGGTCCATGTTCTCCTTGGCCTTGAACTTGTCCGCCAGCCATTCGACCAGCTTCGAGTCGAAGTCCTCGCCGCCCAGGAAGGTGTCGCCGTTGGTCGACTTCACCTCGAACACGCCGTCGCCGATCTCGAGGATCGAGACGTCGAAGGTGCCGCCGCCGAGGTCATAGACCGCGATCGTCTTGCCGTCGTTCTTCTCGAGGCCATAGGCCAGAGCGGCCGCGGTCGGCTCGTTGATGATGCGCAGCACTTCGAGGCCCGCGATCTGGCCGGCGTCCTTGGTCGCCTGGCGCTGCGCGTCGTTGAAGTAGGCCGGGACCGTGATGACGGCCTGGGTGACGGTCTCGCCGAGGTACGATTCGGCGGTTTCCTTCATCTTCTGCAGAATGAAGGCCGAGATCTGCGAGGGCGAATAGTCTTCGCCGCCGGCATTGACCCAAGCGTCGCCGTTCTTGCCCTTGACGATCGTGTAGGGGACGAGCTCGGTGTCCTTCTTGGTCACCGGGTCGTCGAAGCGGCGGCCGATGAGGCGCTTCACCGCGAAAATCGTGTTGTCGCCGTTCGTGACGGCCTGGCGCTTGGCCGGCTGACCGATCAGACGTTCGCCGTCCTTGGTGAAGGCGACGATCGAAGGCGTCGTGCGCGCACCTTCCGCGTTTTCAATGACCTTGGGCTTGCCGCCGTCCATCACGGCGACGCAGCTGTTCGTGGTGCCAAGGTCGATACCGATTACTTTAGCCATTCTTACCCCATTCCTAGCATCGTGTGTGACACCGCACGGTGCGCCTCCCCGAAGGCGAGGCGGCTCGGCGGCTCTCGACTTGGGTTCCGCACCGGGACGCGGGAACCGCCATCGTTGCTGCGCGATATAAGAGCGGTTTTTATTGGCACAAGAGCGTTGCAGCATTAGCGAGGTGCCCGGTTCGCGCCGTCGCGCTCGAAAGGATTCCGCCGATGAAATCGCTGCTTTTTCTCGCCCCCCTCGCCGTGCTCGCGCTGACCGCTTGCGGTGAGGCGAAGAAGCCGGCGGATGCGCAGCCGAGCGAGACCGCCGCAGCGCCCGATGCCAAGCCGGGCATAACGGTCGCCGACGGGGCGCTGTCGCTGCCCGTGGTGAAAGGGCGGCCGGGGGCGGCCTATTTCACCGTGACCAACGGATCTGCCGCCACGGCTTCGCTCGCCGCGGTTTCGATCGACGGTGCCGGCAAGGCCGAGATGCACGAAACCAAGGGCGGCGCCATGGCACCGCTCGACGCGCTCGAGGTGAAACCCGGCGAGACCGTGAAGTTCGAGCGCGGCGGCAAGCACGTCATGGTCTTCGATCTCGCCGAGACGGTGAAGGCCGGCGGCTCCGCCGAAATGACGCTGACCTTCGCGGGCGGCGACAAGGTCTCGGTGCCGCTCAAGGTCGAAAGCATCGCCGGTGCAATGGACATGGAAGGCCACGGCAACTGACCGCAGACACCTGCCCCGTCGGCGGCGAGCGCGGCCTGACCACGGGCGAACGCGCATTGGTGCGCTCGGTGTTCGGGACGGCGATCGATTGCGGGCCGGTGCGGATCCGGCGTCGGCGCTGGCATCCGCTGCAGCCGCGCAACGTGACCATGGCGCCGTGCGGGCACATCCATTTTCCGCCGAACTCGCCATTCTATTGCGACGACTTCGCCCAGGCAGGACTCGAACGGCAGGGGCTGTTCATTCACGAGATGACGCATGTCTGGCAGTCGCAGCGGCGCGGCGCGCTGTACCTGCCGCTGCATCGCCATCCGTTCTGTCGCTATGACTACAGCCTCAAGCCGGGCTGGCCGTTGACGCGCTATGGCATCGAGCAGCAGGCCGAGATCGTCCGCCATGCTTTCCTGCTGCGTCGGGGCATGAAAATGGCCGGGGTTTCGGACCCGGCCATCTATGATCGACTTGTCGATTTTCCCGGAGCGGGCTGAGCAAATCCAGCCCGCTCCAGCGAACGATCAGCAGTCGCGGTCGTAGTAACGATCGCCGTTGCGGTCGCGGCGATAGCAGCCGTCGCGATCGCGCTTCGAGGCCGTAGAGCCGGCTACCGCGCCAGCAGCCGCGCCGATCGCGGCACCGGCACCGACGTCGCCCGCGAGCGCACCGACGCCCGCGCCGAGCGCGCCGCCCGCGAGGGCGCCTTCACCGGCGTAGTTGGAAGCACAGCCCCCGAGCGCGAGCGCGCCGGCGGCCATGACGGGGAGGATGAGGGAACGCATGATATGTCTCCGATTGCCTGTCGCTGTGAAAGGCAAACGGCTGATTCTCGCGCGAGTTCCGTAAGGTTTTGTACTTAACCGCTGACCGTGCCCGGCCAGTCGACGTTTTGTCGACCGGCCGGGCGTGGCCGCTGGATCAATCAGGCTTCTTGGCCACGGCGACCATAGCCGGGCGCAGCAGGCGATCCTTGATCATGTAGCCGGCCTGCAGTTCCTGCACGACGGTGCCCGGCTCGGCCTCGTTCGACGGAACCTCGAGCATGGCTTGGTGCTGGTTGGGATCGAGCGGCAGGCCCTTGGCGGCGATCCGGCTGATGCCGTGCAGGCCGAAGACCTTGTCGATCTCGCGCGCGGTGGCTTCGATGCCCGCGACCAGGCCCTTGAGCTTCTCGTCCTCGCGCAGGTCGGCCGGAACCGATTCGAGCGCCCGCGAAAGATTGTCGGCGACCGACAGGATATCGCGCGCGAAACCGGTGGCGGCATAGGCGCGGGTGTCGGCAATGTCCTTCTCGAGCCGGCGGCGCACGTTCTGCGTCTCGGCGCGGGCGTAGAGCATTTCCTGCTTCTGCGCCTCGAGCTGGTCCTGCAGGTCCTTGAGCTCGCCGCCCAGTGTGGCGCCACCGAGCAGTTCCTCGGGCACGCCGTTCAATTCTTCGGCCACCGCCGCGTCGTCGTGCTGCGTCTTGTCGTCGTTCATTATAATGTAGTTCCGCTATCCGATAAGCTTGCCCAGGCTCTGGGCGGTGAAGTCCACCATGGGGACGACGCGCGCATAGTTCAACCGCGTCGGCCCGATAACCCCCACCACGCCGATGACCCGGCCATCGCGGTCGCGATAGGGCGAAGCGATCACCGAAGAGCCCGAAAGCGCGAAGAGCCGGTTCTCCGAACCGATGAAGATCCGCGTCGAATCGGCCTCGCGCGCGAGGTCGAGCATCTCGGCGACCGACTGCTTGTTCTCGAGATCGTCGAGCAGCATGCGCACGCGCTCGAGATCGCTGAGCATGGCCTCGTCGAGCAGGTTGGCCTGGCCGCGCACGATCAGCACGGGGCGGCGCGTGGCATCCTCGCTCCAGACCGCGAGCCCGCGTTCGACCAGGTCGCGGCTCGCCGCATCGAGCGCCGAACGGCCCGAGGCGATCTCGGCGCGCATGAGCCCGGCGGCTTCGGCCAAGGTGCGTCCGCCAAGCCGCGCGGTGACATAGTTCGAAACCTGCTCGAGCGCGCCCGGCGGGACCAAGCCGGGCAAGGGCACGACGCGGTTCTCGATCCCGCCGTCCTCGCCGACGAGCACCGCGAGCGCACGATCGATACCGAGTGGCACGAGGCTGAACTGGGCGAGCTGTGGCTCGCGGCGCGGCACCATGACGACGCCGGCGCAGGCCGAGAGGTCGGACAAAACCGCGCTGGTCGCGGCGAGCGCGTGCTCGATCGGCCCGGGTTCCTGCATCCGCCGCTCGATCGCGGCGCGCTCGTCGGCGGTGGGCTCGGCCGCCTGCATCATGCCGTCGACGAAGAGCCGCAAGCCGACCTCGGTGGGCATGCGCCCGGCGCTGGTGTGCGGCGCGGCGAGCAGGCCGAGCTGTTCGAGATCGGCGAGCACCGAGCGAATCGAGGCCGGCGAGAGGTTGAGCCCGCCCGCGCCGGCCAAGGTCTTCGAGCCGACCGGCTGCCCCGACGACAGGTAGCCTTCCACCGCGAGGCGGAAGATCTCGCGAGCGCGATCGGTCAGTTCGGAGATGGGAGGTGTGGGCATGATGAGGGCTTTTCGGGCGTCAGCGGTTCGAGGGACGCTCGACGATATAAGGCTTTGGCTCGATTGCCGCCCGTTTCTCGACGAGATCGTGCGCGGCACGCAGTTGTTCGCGCACGGCATCTGCCTCTGGCGAGAGGCACCCGCCGTTGAAGGCGTAATTCTGCCGAGCGCCCGGATAGTCCCAGGTGATCGCGCCATAGGGCATGTCGGTGATCTCGTCGCGGCACTTTACGTCCTTGGCGGTGCGCGTGCGGATCGGCTCGACCGCGGCAGCGAAGGCGCGCAGGGCTTCGGGAGGCAAGGTCATGCGATACTTGCTGACGTCGCCCTCGCCCTTCCCCAGCCCCGAACCGCGCCAGAACTCACCGCTGCCGTCGGGGTTGACCTGCCAATGCGTCAGCAGTCGGCCCCAGCTCGACACTTCATAGGTGACCGGACCGGGCAGCGTCGCCGCAGCGGACGACGTGCCAGTGCGCTCGCCCGCGGCGCAGGCAGACAGGACCATAGCAGTCAACAGCGGCAGCAGGCTTCGTCTCAACGGGCTTCTCCACGGATTGCCACTGTCATGGCTAGGGGATAGGGCGCCGCCAACTCAAGTGAAAGGATTCCCATGCGACCCTCCGGCCGCGCGCCTGACGAAATGCGCGCCCTGTCTTTCGAGACGAATTTCACCATCCATGCCGAAGGCTCGGTGCTGGTCTCGTTCGGCAACACCAAGGTGCTGGTGACCGCCTCGGTCGAGGAAAAGGTCCCGCCGTTCATGCGCGGCAAGGGCGAAGGCTGGGTCACGGCCGAATATTCGATGCTGCCCCGCGCCACGCACACGCGCGGCAGCCGTGAGGCGGCCAAGGGCAAGCAGTCGGGCCGCACGCAGGAAATCCAGCGCCTGATCGGTCGCGCGCTGCGCTCGGTCGTCGATTTCAAGAAGCTCGGCGAGCGTCAGATCGTGCTCGACTGCGACGTGATCCAGGCCGACGGCGGCACGCGCACCGCGGCGATCTCGGGCGCCTGGGTGGCGCTGCGCCTCGCGGTCGACGGTCTGCTCGCCAAGAAGCTGATCACCGAGGACCCGCTGCCGCGCAAGGTCGCCGCAGTTTCCTGCGGCATCTTCGAAGGCACGCCGGTGCTCGACCTCGACTACCCCGAGGATAGCGCGGCCGATGCCGACGCCAACTTCGTGCTGATCGAGGGCGGCCACATCGCCGAGGTCCAGGCCACGGCCGAAGGCGCGACCTACGATGAGGAAAGCCTGCTGCGCCTGCTGCGTCTTGCGCGCATCGGCTGCGAACGCATCTTCGCGGCCCAGGCGGAGGCTGTCGCCAAGTGACCCGTCGGGCAAATTCTCTATGAGAAAGTTGGGTTCCGAGACGCTCGTCATCGCCACGCACAACGCGGGGAAGCTCAAGGAGATCTCCGCGCTGCTCGCCCCTTACGGCGTGCAGTGCGTGTCGGCGGGCGCGCTCGGGCTGGCCGAGCCGGTCGAGGACGGCACGACCTTCGTCGAGAACGCGCTGATCAAGGCGCGCGCGGCGGCGCAGGCGGCGGGCCTGCCCGCGCTGGCCGATGACAGCGGCATGAGCGTCGCCGCGCTCGGCGGACGTCCGGGCGTCTATACGGCCGACTGGGCGGAGCGGCAGTCCTTCGAGGGTGAGCCCGGCCGCGACTGGTACATGGCGATGGGCAAGGTCGAAGGTCTGCTCGCCGAACAGGGCCCTGCGGCCGATCGTTCGTGCTGGTTTTCCTGCGTGCTGGCCCTCGCCTGGCCCGACGGCGAGACTGCGGTCTACGAAGGCCGCGTCGACGGCACCTATACCTGGCCGCCACGCGGGACCATGGGCTTCGGCTACGATCCGGTCTTCGTGCCCCACGGCCGCGATTGCAGCTTTGCCGAGCTAGACCCTGCGGAAAAGCAGAAGATCAGCCACCGCGCGGATGCTTTCGCCAAGCTGGTGGCCGAACAGTTCGGCGCTTAACCCACGCTCTCGCCGTAGACGTTCCCCGCGGGCCAATAGCGGCAGACCATGACCTCGTCGCGCCCGCCGCGGACGACGGCGCAGCCGACTTCCTGGGTCTCGGGCCAGATGATCTGCGTATAGTGGCCGACATCGGCCCAGTTGCCTGTGCGCGAAACGTTGGGGAAACGACCAGCGCGGAAGGCGCGGCGTTCGGAGAGGAACGAGGCGACCATCTGTTCGGGGCTATAGCCGTTGGCCGTGCCCATCCACAGGTTCTCGCCGTCGTCGCCGTTCGAATGCTCGAAAGCGCCCCGGCGCGCGAGCGAGCTCGCCCATTGCTGCGCCTGGGCCGAGAGGCGCGCGTTCCAGCGCAGCGGGCGCAGTCCCATGCGCGAGCGCTCGCCGTTGTGGGTGTTGAGCACGCGGCTGGCGAAATCGCCGGACGGCGGCGCCGAGTACCGCGAAGCATAGCCCGCATAGCGCGGCGCGTAATCGGCGGCTTCGCCAGCGGCGACGGTTGATGGTACGAGGGTGGCGGTCAGCGCGGCACCGGCGGCGGCGAGGACCAGGGCATTGAGCAGACGTTTCATGCCGCGGATTCTGCCGAACTGCGGTAAAGCCCGGCTCAAATTCCAAGTTTAACGAGTGTTAACCCAATGGCGCGCGCGCTCTATATCCACTGGCCCTTCTGCCTCTCGAAGTGCCCCTATTGCGACTTCAACAGCCACGTCCGCGACCGCGTCGACCATGGCCAGTGGGAGCGCGGCCTGCTCGCCGACATGGCGCGCGAAGCGGAAGTGGCAGGCGACGAGAAGCTGACCTCCATCTTCTTCGGCGGCGGAACGCCGTCGCTCATGCCGCCTGCGCTGGTCGAAAGGCTGCTGGCCGAGGCCGAGCGGCTTTGGGGTTTCGCCGAGGGGATCGAGATCACGCTCGAGGGCAATCCCTCGTCGGTCGAGGCGGCGAACTATGCCGTGCTGGCGAGCGCCGGGATCAACCGCGTCTCGCTCGGGCTGCAGGCGCTCGACGACGAGACGTTGCATTTTCTCGGCCGGCTGCATGGCGTCGAAGAAGGGCTTGCCGCGCTCGACGTCGCGCAAAAGCATTTCGACCGCGTCAGCTTCGACTTGATCTACGCGCGCCCCGGCCAGACGCCCGAGATGTGGCAGGCCGAGCTGGCGCGAGCTCTGGCCTTCGGCACGGGCCATCTCTCGCTCTACCAGCTGACGATCGAGCCGGGCACGCGCTTCGCCACCTTGGTGCGCGAGGGCAAGTTCGCGCCGCTCGACGACGATGCCGCGGCCGACCTGTTCGAGCTGACGCGGACGATGACCGAGGCGGCCGGCCTCCCCGCCTACGAGATCAGCAACCACGCGCGCGCCGGCGAGGAGAGTCGCCACAACCTCGTCTACTGGCGCTACCAGGACTATTGCGGGATCGGCCCTGGCGCGCACGGTCGCCGCGCGGGCCAGGCGACGGTCCGCCACCGCAAGCCCGAGAACTGGCTCGCCGCGATCGAGAAGCAGGGCGACGGCCTGGCCGAAGCCCGCGTGCTCGGCATCCGCGAGCAAGCGAGCGAGGCGATGCTGATGGGGCTGCGTCTGGCCGAGGGTGTAGACATCGCCGCGCTCGCCGCGCGCTTCGGGCTGAGCCAGCATCAGCTCTGCGATCCGGCCAAGCTCACCTTCTATGCCGGCCAGGGCCTGACCTGGCGCGCGGGGCCGCGCCTGGGTGTGACGCCGCAGGGCATGCCGCTGCTCGACGCGCTGCTCGGCGAGCTGGTGCCGGCCGAACTGGTGGCGGCGTGAGCCTGACCCGCGCCGACGTGCTCGAGGCCTGGGGTTCGTACCTCGCGGAGAGCCGCCGGCGTTCGCCGCATACGGTGCGGGCCTATGTCGCAACCGCGGCGCGGCTGCTCGATGGGCAGATGGAGTTCGCGTGGCAGACCCTCGCGCGCCTCGATACCGCGGTCTTGCGTACACAGCTGGCCGCGCGCCGCGCCGAGGGCATTTCCAACGTTTCGGCCGCCCGGGAGCTTTCGGCGCTCAAGGGCTTCATCGCCTTTGCCCGATCGCAAGCCGGCGAAGCCGACGCCGCCCCGCCCCGCATGCGCGGTCCGCGCATCAAGAAAGGCCTCCCCCGCCCCATCACCCCCGACGAGGCGGTCAATCTCGCGGTCGCGGTCGACGAGGATGCCGCCGAGCCCTGGATCGGCGCGCGCGACCGCGCCGTGCTACTGCTGCTTTACGGCGCCGGCCTGCGCATTGCCGAGGCGCTGTCGCTCAAGGGCGGCGCGCTGCCGCTGGGAGAGGTGCTCCAGGTCACCGGCAAGGGCGGCAAGCAGCGTGTTGTGCCGCTGCTGCCGATCGTGCGTGAGGCCGTGGCCGACTACGTCGCCAAGGCGCCCTGGCCGATCGTTCGTGACGAGCCGCTGTTCCGCGGCGCCAAGGGCGGGCCGCTGTCGCAGGGCATGGTGCAGAAGGCCGTGGCGCGCGCGCGGATCTCGCTCGGCCTGCCGCCGACCGCGACGCCGCATGCTTTGCGCCACAGCTTCGCGACGCACCTGCTCGGCGCCGGCGCCGACCTGCGCTCGCTGCAGGAACTGCTCGGCCATGCCAGCCTGGGGTCGACGCAAATCTATACCAAGGTCGACGCGGCGATGCTGCTCGACGTCTACCGCAACGCCCACCCGCGCGAGCAAGCCTAGCGCCGAACGGCGTTGAACGTTCCGCTGCGTCCGGCGGCGCGCATGGTTCCGGTGATCCGATTGCCCGCGACCCGCCCCGCGAAGCTCAATGTCACGCTCATGATGGCGACCTTGGTCTTGAAGCTCCAGGCCACCTGATCGCCGGTCGACGACAGGCTGGTCAGCGGGTGCGACTTTCTACCCTCAACATCGACGCAGGCCCCACTCGCGCCGTTGAACTGGCAGTCGAGCACGAAAGTGCGGCCGGCTATCGCGCCGTTGACTCGCCAGGCGCCGTTGGCCTCCGCCTGGGCCGAAGACGCCAGGACACAAAGCGCGATCGCACCGAGCGTGGACCAGAGCCGCATACCGATTACCCTCCACAACTATGAGCCACTCTGTATCGCAAGTGGAGGGAAAGTAAAGGCGGCTAGCTGCGCGGCTTCCAGGTCACCACGCGCCAGGCATAGGCGATCAGGGCGACCAGCACCGAGCCGATGATGAGCACGTTGAGCCAGACCTCGGCTTCGGCCAGATAGCGCGAGAGCCAGCGGCCGCCCTGGATCAGGCCGGCGTTCCACACGGCGGCGCCTGCGAAAGTGAAGGCCAGGAACTTGCCGTGCTTCATGTGCGACAGGCCCGCGGGCAGCGAGATCATCGTGCGCAGGAATGGCGAGAAGCGCATGGCGAAGACCACCCACTGGCCGTGACTGCGGAAGAAGCGGCTCGCGCGCTCGACGTCTTCCCATTCGAGCGTCAGCCAGCGGCCCCAACGATCGACTATCGGCTGGAGACGCTGGTAGCCGAACCTGTCGCCAACGAGGAACCAGACGTAGTTGCCCAGGGTCGAGCCCGCCGTGCCGATCGCCAGCAGTGGCCAGAATTCCATCGAGCCGCGCGCGACGGCGATGCCGCCCAGCCCCATGATCACTTCGGAGGGGATCGGCGGGAACACGTTCTCGATGAACATCAGGAAGGCGATGCCCCAATAGCCGCCTTGCTCGATCAGGTTGAGAATCCACGCGGTCATGGTTTGGGCAACGCTCGGCCGCGCGGCGGGTTCACCTCAGCCGCGCAGCATTGCGGCGTGGCGTGTCTCGATCGCGTCCCAGATCATGCCCGCGACATCCGAGCCGTTGAACCGGTCGATCGCGACGATGCCCGTGGGCGAGGTGACGTTGATCTCGGTCAGGTACTTGCCGCCGATCACATCGATGCCGACGAAGACCAGGCCCTTGTCCTTGAGTACCGGTCCGAGCGCGGCGCAGATCTCTTCCTCGCGCGGGGTCAGCGTCGTCGCCTCGGCATAGCCGCCGACCGCGAGGTTCGAGCGGAACTCGCCCTGGCCTGGCTTGCGGTTGATCGCGCCCGCGACAACGCCGTCGACCAGGACGATGCGCTTGTCGCCTTCGGACACTTCGGGAAGGAACGGCTGCACCATGAACGGCTCGGGCCAGACCGTGCCGAATAGTTCGGTCAGCGCGCCGAGGTTGCTGCCGTCGGCGGGCACGCGGAACACGGCCTTGCCGCCGTTGCCGTGGAGCGGCTTGACCACGAGATCGCCCGGATGCTTGGCGTGGAAGATCTTCACGTCCTCGATCCGGCGCGCGACGAGCGTCGGCGGCATGAATTCAGCGAAGTCGAGCACCATGACCTTTTCGGGCGCATTGCGCACCGACACCGGATCATTGACCACCAGGGTGCGGCCCGCGAGCCGTTCGAGCAGGTGCGTGCCGGTGATATAGCCGAGATCGAAGGGCGGATCCTGGCGCATGAGGATCACGTCGATGTCCTCGGCGAGGTCGATCAACTGGTATTCGCCGCGCTGGAAGTGATCGCCTTCGACGCGCTGGACCGTGACCGGCGCAGCCCAGGCGGTCAGCCTGTTCCCGTCGGTGTCGTAGGCCAGGGTTCGCACGTCGTAGTGCCAGAGCGGATAGCCGCGCGCCTGCGCGCCGAGCATCAGGTGGAAGCTCGAATCGCCGGCGATGTTGATCGTTTCCAGCGGGTCCATCTGGACCGCCACGCGCAGGGTCATCGAATATCCTTCTCTAACGGTTCGTAGGGCTAAGCCTATCCAGGCCCTAGCCCATCCAAGCATTGACGATGTGGCGCGGGAAGCGGCCCGGCGCAAGCAGGAGGACGTCGATCCGCATGTCGTCGCCCGCACGCACATGGCGCGGGGCGATCGCCTCGGCGGCCGCGGCGACGCGGCGCAAGCGGTAGTGGTCGATCGCTAGGTCGAGTTCGGCAGCGGTACGGCGCCATTTTACTTCGACGAAGGCGACGATCCGGCCGCGCCGCGCAACCAGGTCCACTTCACCGCGTGGCGTCTTCACCCGGCGGGCGAGGATACGCCAGCCCTTGAGGCGGAGGTACCAGGCGGCGAGCGTTTCGCTCCTCCGGCCGCGGCGCTCCGCCTCGGCGCGCTTCATTTGAGTTCCAGCGCGCGGGCGTAGAGCACCTTGCGGTCGAGCCCGGTGAGCTTCGCGACCTTGCCCGCGGCCTGCGAGGCCTTCTCGGTTTCAAGTTCGGCGCGCAGCAGCGCATCGATGTCGAAATCCTCGGCCGCGGCCGGCAGCGGTGGTCCGATCAGTAGCACGATCTCGCCCTTGGGCGGATGCGCGGCGTAGTGGGCTATCAGTTCTTCGGGCGTGCCCGAACGGCATTCCTCGAACTTCTTGGTCAGCTCACGCGCCACCGCGACTTCGCGCCCCGGCAGCACCGCAGCGATCGCTTGCAGCGTATCCTCGAGCCGCGGCGCGGTGTCGTAGAAGGCCAGGGTCGCGGGCACGGCGGCGAACTCGCCGAGGACATCGCGCCGCGCCTTGTCCTTGTTGGGCAGGAAGCCTGCGAAGAGAAAGCGGTCGCTGGGCAGGCCCGACAGGGTCAGCCCGACAATGACCGCGCTCGGTCCGGGCAGGCTCGTCACCGCAATGCCGCGCTCGCGCGCGGTCTTGACCAGGCGATAGCCGGGATCGGAGATCAGCGGCGTGCCCGCATCGCTGACCAGCGCGACGGGTTCTTCGGCGAGCATGGCCAGCAGACGCTCGCGATCGCCCTCGCTCGCGTGATCGTCGTAACGGATCATTCGCTTCTTGATCCCGAGGTGATTCAGCAGCTTGCCGGTCACCCGCGTGTCCTCACAGGCTATCGCAGCTACGCCTCGGAGTATCTCCACCCCCCGGAGCGTTATGTCGCCGAGATTGCCAATCGGCGTCGCGACAATATAGAGACCGGGCAACAGCGGATGTTCCATATCGGCCCTCATGGAGCATGCGAGCGGGGAGCGGCAAGCAATGTTGAAGAGCGTATCGAACCGGCGCCGGTTCATCACCCTGGCGGCGCCTGCGCTCGGGGCAATCCTGCTCGCGGGCTGCAAGGTCATTCCCAAGGCGCCGATCGACACACCGCCGCCGCCCGAGCAGGGGCCGACCTCCAGCTTGCCCACCGATTCGGCGCGTCATCGCGTCGCGCTGCTCGTGCCGCTGGCCGGGCCCAACGGCGGCGTCGGCCAGTCGATCGCCAATGCCGCGACAATGGCGTTGCTCGATACCAATGCGCAGAACCTGCGCATCACGACCTACGATACCTCGGCCGGTGTCGCGAGCGTGACTGCCCAGGCCGTCGCCGACGGCAACAGGCTGATCCTCGGCCCGCTGCTGTCGGACGACATTCCCGCCGTCGCCGCCACGGCGCGCGCCGCGCGCGTTCCGGTGATCTCGTTCTCGAACGACGAGGGTGCGGCCGGCCGCGACGTCTTCATCATGGGCAGCGTGCCCAGCGCCTCGATCGCGCGCACGGTCGAGTTCGCCAAGAGCCGCGGCGTCAACCGCTATGCCGCGCTCGTGCCCTCGGGCGAATATGGCGAGCGCGCTTCGGCCGCGCTCTTCGCCTCGGTCCGCGCCGCCGGCGGCAGCGTCGCTGCGACCGAGAGCTACGATCGATCGAACACTTCGGTGGTCAGTGCCGCGCGACGCTTGAAGACCAAGGGCGGCTACGATGCGGTCCTCATCGCCGATGGCGGCCGCTTCGCCAGCCAGGCCGCGGCCCAGCTCAAGACCGCCGGCGCCGCCAGCCCGCGCCTCCTCGGCACCGACCTGTGGAGCGGCGAGACCGTGGTCGCGACCACACCGTCTTTGCGCGGCGCCTGGTTCGCATCGGTTTCCGACGCGCGCTTCCGCCAGTTTTCGGCCAGCTACAAGACTCGGTTCGGCGCCCAGCCCTATCGCATCGCCACGCTGGGCTACGACGCCGTGCTGCTGACCCTGCGCATCGCGCGCGACTGGCGTACGGGCAGTCCCTTCCCGATGACCCGGCTGACCGACGCCGGCGGCTTCATCGGCCTCGACGGCGCCTTCCGCTTCCGTCCCAGCGGCGTGGTCGAGCGGGCGCTCGAAGTGCGCGAGGTCCAGGCGGCCGGCGTGGTGCCCGTGAGCCCCGCCCCGGCGCGCTTCGGGGAGTGACGGGATAGAGAACCGGCCGTTTAGGCAGGCCTATCGCGTAGGCGCTTACCTATCAGTCCCGTCACCCTGAACTTGTTTCAGGGTCCATCGCGTCGAATGCGCATGCCACGCGGGGAGACTCCGGCGGCGCGGTTTCGCTGCCGGACAGAGCTTCGGTTGCGGCGGAGAAATGGACCCTGAAACAAGTTCAGGGTGACGAGGAATGACAGGAGCGGGGACATACGATAGCCCTCCCCATTCTGGGGAGGAATCGACGCGCCGCCTTGCGCCCGGAATCGCGCGTGTTCTATAGGCGTTCGCATGTCCGACGATCTCTTCGAGAAGCTGCCCACCGCCGTCGGCGGTGACACCTACGACGGTTCCGCGATCGAGGTGCTCGAAGGGCTCGAACCCGTCCGCCGCCGTCCCGGCATGTATATCGGCGGCACCGACGAGCGCGCGCTGCACCACCTCGCCGCCGAAGTGCTCGACAATGCGATGGACGAGGCCGTCGCCGGCCATGCCAACCGCATCGAATTCCTTCTCGAGGAAGCGCCGGGCGCCGCCGGACGGCTGACGATCGTCGACAACGGCCGCGGCATCCCGGTCGACGAGCATCCCAAGTTTCCCGGCAAGTCGGCGCTCGAGGTCATCCTCACCACGCTCCACTCGGGCGGCAAGTTCTCGGGCAAGGCCTATGCGACCTCGGGCGGCCTCCACGGCGTCGGCGTCTCGGTGGTCAACGCGCTGTCGGTCAACACGCGGATCGAGGTGGCCAAGAACAAGGAGCTCTTCGCGCAGGAGTTCTCGCGCGGCCTGCCCACGGGGCCGCTCCAGAAGCTCGGCGGCGCACCCAATCGCCGCGGCACTTCGGTGTCCTTCACCCCCGATCCCGAGATTTTCGGCGAGGACGCGAGGTTCAAGCCCGCGCGGCTGTTCAAGCTGGTCCGCTCGAAAGCCTACCTCTTCGCCGGGGTCGAGATCCGCTGGAAATGCGCGCCCTCGCTGACCAGCGACGACGTGCCGGCCGAGGCCGTGTTCCAGTTCCCCGGCGGCTTGGCCGATCACCTGACCGAGCAGGTCGGCGATCGCGAATGCGTGACCGCCAAGTTCTTCTCGGGCAGCCAGGACTTTCCCGGCGACGAGCAGGGCCGCGTCGAATGGGCAATCGCCTGGCCGCTGTGGTCCGACGGTTCCTATTCCTGGTACTGCAACACGATCCCCACACCCGACGGAGGCACCCACGAGCAGGGCCTGCGCGCGGCGCTGACCAAGGGCATCCGTGCCTTCGGCGATCTGATCGGCCAGAAGAAGGCCAAGGACATCGCGCCCGAGGACGTGGTCACGGGCAGCGAGATCATGCTCTCGGTCTTCATCCGCGACCCGCAGTTCCAGAGCCAGACCAAGGATCGACTGACCAGCCCGGAGGCTGCGCGCCTCGTCGAGAACGCGGTCCGCGACCACTTCGACCATTTCCTCTCGGACAACCTCGATCGCGGCAAGGCGTTGCTCGGCCATGTCATGGACCGGATGGACGAGCGGCTTCGCCGGAAAGCGGAGCGCGACGTCAAGCGCAAGACCGCGACCAATGCCAAGAAGCTGCGCCTGCCCGGCAAGCTGACCGACTGCTCGGGCGAGACCGATGCCGAGACCGAGCTGTTCATCGTCGAGGGTGACTCGGCCGGTGGCTCGGCCAAGCAGGCGCGTGACCGCAAGACCCAGGCGATCCTGCCGATCCGCGGCAAGATCCTCAACGTCGCCAGCGCCACGGCCGACAAGATCCGCGCCAACAGCGAGATCGCCGACCTCGCGCTCGCCATGGGCTGCGGCATGCGCAAGGACTGCAACGCCGACCTGCTGCGCTATGACCGCATCATCATCATGACCGATGCCGATGTCGACGGCGCGCATATCGCGACGCTGCTGATGACCTTCTTCTTCCAGGAAATGCCCGATGTCGTCCGCCGCGGTCACCTCTACCTGGCGCAGCCGCCGCTCTATCGCCTGACCGCGGGCTCGACCTCGGCCTATGCGCGCGACGACGCGCACCGTGCCGAGCTTGAGGCGTCGAAACTGTTCAAGGGCAAGAAGGTCGAGGTCTCGCGCTTCAAGGGCCTTGGCGAAATGAACCCGGGCCAGCTCCGCGAAACGACGATGAGCCCGGCCAGCCGCGGCCTGATCCGCATCACCCTGCCCCCCGAATACGAGGACCGCGCCCAAGTGAAGGACCTGGTCGATCGCCTGATGGGCCGCAATCCCGAGCACCGCTTCCAGTTCATCCAGAACCGCGCGAGCGAGATCGATCCCGAACTGATCGACGCCTGAC
>SECS01000013.1 GCA_004211435.1 Novosphingobium sp.
CGTTAAGCCGCGATCAGAGGCTGTAGTACATGTCGAATTCGACCGCCGACGGCGTGGTTTCCCAGCGCATCACTTCGGGCCACTTCAGTTCGATGTAGGCATCGATCTGGTCCTTGGTGAAGACGCCGCCCTGGATCAGGAAGTCGTGGTCGGCTTCGAGCGATTCCAGCGCTTCGCGCAGCGAGCCGCAGACGGTCGGAACCTGGGCGAGCTCTGCCGGCGGCAGATCGTACAGGTTCTTGTCCATGGCGTCGCCCGGGTGGATCTTGTTCTTGATACCGTCGAGGCCGGCCATCAGCAGAGCTGCATAGCACAGGTAGGGGTTGGCCATCGCGTCGGGGAAGCGGAACTCGACGCGCTTCGCCTTGGCACCGGTGCCGTAGGGAATGCGGCACGAGGCCGAGCGGTTGCGTGCCGAATAGGCCAGCAGCACGGGGGCCTCGTAGCCCGGCACCAGGCGCTTGTAGCTGTTGGTGGTCGGGTTGGTGAAGGCGTTCAGCGCCTTGGCGTGCTTGATGACGCCGCCGATGAAGTAGAGGCACATGTCCGACAGGCCGGCATAGCCGTTGCCGGCGAAGAGCGGCTTGCCTGCTTCCCAGATCGAGATGTGGGTGTGCATGCCCGAACCGTTGTCGGTCTTGATCGGCTTCGGCATGAAGGTTGCCGTCTTGCCATAGGCCTGGGCGACCTGCTGCACGACGTACTTGTAGACCTGCATGCGGTCGGCGGTCTGGACGAGCGTGCCGAAGGTCAGGCCGAGCTCGTGCTGAGCCGAGGCGACCTCGTGGTGGTGCTTGTCGCAGGGAAGGCCCATCTCGATCATCGTCGAGACCATCTCGCCGCGGATATCGACGCACGAGTCGACCGGCGCGACGGGGAAGTAGCCGCCCTTGGCGCGCGGACGGTGGGCGAGGTTGCCGCCGTCGTAGTCGCGGTTCGAGTTGGTCGGCAGCTCGATGTCGTCGATCTTGAAGCCGTTGCCGTCGTAGCCGTCGTAGAACTTGACGTCGTCGAACAGGAAGAACTCGGCTTCGGGGCCGACGTAGACGGTGTCGCCCACGCCGCTCGACTTGACGAAGGCTTCGGCGCGCTTGGCGGTCGAGCGCGGGTCACGCGCATAGAGCTCGCCCGACGAAGGCTCGACGATGTCGCAGACGACGATCAGCATCGGCGTGGCCGAGAACGGATCGATGTAGACGGCGTCGAGGTCGGGCTTGAGGATCATGTCCGACTCGTTGATGGCCTTCCAGCCTTCGATCGACGAACCGTCGAACATCAGGCCGTCTTCGAGCTCATCCTCGCCGATGAGGCCGGCGACCATGGTCAGGTGCTGCCACTTGCCCTTGGGATCGGTGAAACGCAGATCGATCCATTCGATCTCTTCTTCCTTGATCCGCTTGAGGATGTCGCTTGCCTTGCTCATGCTTCGCCTTTCTCGTCGCTCCGGCTGGAGCCATTCTGGGAGTGGATTGATAAAGGATTGCGACGAAGCCTGATCGCGGGATCAGGATGTTCCGTCGCGGAATGTCGGGATCAGATCGCGTCTTCGTTGCGCTCTCCGGTGCGGATGCGCACGGCGCTTTCGATCGGGATCACGAAGATCTTGCCGTCGCCGATGCGGCCGGTCTGGGCGGCGGCGGCGATCGCTTCGACCACGCGTTCGGCCAAGCTGTCGGGCACGACGACCTCGAGCTTCACTTTGGGCAGGAAGTCGACGACATATTCGGCGCCGCGATAGAGCTCGGTATGGCCCTTCTGGCGGCCGAAGCCCTTGGCCTCGGTAACCGTGATGCCGGACACGCCGACCTCGTGAAGGGCTTCCTTCACTTCGTCCAGCTTGAACGGCTTGATGATCGCTTCGATTTTCTTCACGGCTTTGTAAAACCCCCGCGCAGTGAACCGGCGCCGCCTTTCGAGCAGCCCGGCCGTCCAAGTGCCCGTTTACGATCTATCAAGAATCGTGCCAGAGCGATGAGAAGCGTTTAGGCAAAGCCGCGTGTGCGCGAAAGGGTGGAATCATAGGATTCGCGCCTTGTAATGCGGAACCGCGACATTTTTGCACAACACGTCGCCAATATTATTGCTCAAAATTTCAGCACTGCTGCCTAAAAATTGAGCAATTCGTTCTTCAGAGCACGAGGCCGGCGGTTTCGGGCAGTCCCGCCATCAGGTTGAGGTTCTGCACGGCCGCGCCGCTGGCTCCCTTGCCGAGGTTGTCGAGCACGGCCACCAGCCGCGCCTGGCTGCCGTCGCGGGCGCCGAACACGTAGAGGTCGAGCTTGTCGCTCGGCGCCATCGAGCGGCGCAGCAGCAGTTCGTCGGGTGTGTCGGCGTGGACGGTGACGATCGGGCTGCCGGCGTAGAAATCGGCGAGACAATCGCGCAGTCCGTCGGTCGGCGCCGAGCGCGGCATCATGCCCAGGTGCAGCGGCACTTCGACGACCATGCCGCGATGCGCCGGGATTACCGCCGGCGCGAAGACCGGCGCATGGGCGAGCCCGGCGAATTCGGTCATCTCGGGAACGTGCTTGTGGCCGAGTGCGAGGCCGTAGTCGCGGAAGGCGACGTCGGTGTCCTCCTCGAACCGGCCGATCAGCGCTTTGCCGCCGCCCGAATAGCCCGAGACCGCGTGGCAGACATAGGGCCAGTCCGAAGGCAGTAGGCCCTGGCGGATCAGCGGCGCGAGTAGCGCGATGAAGCCGGTCGGGTAGCAGCCCGGATTGCTGACGCGCTGGGCCTGGGAAACCTTGTCCCGGCCGACGACTTCGGGGAAGCCATAGGTCCAGCCCTGCGCCACGCGATGTGCCGACGAAGCGTCGATCACGCGCGTGGACGTGTTGTCGATCATCGCCACGGCGGCCTTGGCGGCATCATCGGGCAGGCAAAGGATGACGAAGTCGGCCGCGTTCAGCGCCTCGGCGCGCGCGGCGTCGTCCTTGCGGCGATCCTCGGGCAGGGTGATCAGCGAGAATTCGCTGCGGCCCGCAAGCCGCTCGCCGATTTCGAGACCGGTGGTGCCCACCGCCCCGTCGATGAACACGCTCTTGGTCATCAGGCGACGCCTTCCAGATCGGCGAGCGGCACGTAGCCCACGGGCCCGTCCTCGCCATGTTGCCCCCAGGCCCAGCCGCCGGCGATGTCTAGCACGTCGAACTGGCTGCCGCCGGGCAGCAGACAGATTTCCTCGGCCTCGAGCTTGCCCGCGGCGCGCAGCGATGCGCCGGCCGCGGCGACGGTGTGCGGCATCGGCACGGCATAGTGCGGCACGAAATAGCGGCCGGCGAGCTTGATGTGCGCCAGGTCCCCGCGGACCGGCAGATGGCCGGCTTCGGCGGTCACGCTGGGGCCGGCAAGCGAGAGCATGCCGGTCGGAAGATCAATACGCGTATGGCCGTCGAGTGCTGACAAATGCTGGCTTCCCGGAAAATCGAAGATCGGCGCGCTTATATCGGTCATGGCATCGACGCAAGTTCGAGGGCGATTCGCCGGATTGGCATGGCTTCATGCGCTGCGCCCCGCGACCGAATCGGTCAAGTCCGCGTGGACCGGGCCTGCTAGGACATCGCCGTGAAAAGGATGGGAAAACGATGACCAGAGCCATGCGTCTGCGCCAGCCGGCAAACCTCGACAATTTGCGGATGGAAACGGCCGAGGCGCCGCCGCCCGGTCCCGGCGAGATCAAGGTGCGCGTTCGCGCCGCCGCACTCAATTTCCGGGACGGTCTGGTGGTGGGCGGTTTCTTTCCCGTAGCCGACGGGCTGATCCCGCTGTCCGACGGCGCCGGCGAGGTGATCGCCGTGGGGGAAGGCGTGACCGCGTTCGCGCCGGGCGACCGGGTTGTCAGCACCTTCCACCCGAACTGGCTCGACGGGCACATCGAGAAGAGCGAACTGACCAACAGCCCCGGGGGACCGGCCCAGGGCTTCGCCTGCGACGAGACGACGCGGCCTGCGACGCATTTCACCCGCGCGCCGGCGGGCTACTCTTTCGCCGAGAGCGCATCGCTGACCTGCGCCGGGGTCACCGCCTGGCGCGCGGTGGTGACCGACGGGCGGGTTAAGCCCGGCGCGACGGTGCTGGTCCAGGGAACGGGCGGCGTCTCGCTGTTCGCGCTTCAGTTCGCCAAGGCGGCGGGCGCGACGGTGATCGCTACTTCGAGCAGCGCCGACAAGCTCGAACGCCTGAAAGCACTGGGTGCCGACCACCTGATCAACTACCGCGAGACGGAGCAGTGGGGCGAGGCCGTGCTCGCGCTGACCGGCGGGCTCGGGGTCGATCACGTCATCGAAGTCGGCGGGCCGAACACGATCGGCCAGTCCTTCGCCGCCGCGCGCACCGGCGCGCATATCGCGATCATCGGCGCGGTCGGCGGGTTCCAGGTCGACACGATGCCGTTTGCGATCGTCCAGGCCAAGCGGCTCAACCTGCAGGCGGTGACCGTGGGCAGCCGCCGCGATCAGATCGACATGGTTCGCGGGATCGAGGCTTCGAACATCCGCCCCGTGCTCGACCGGTCGTTCGCATTGGAAGACCTTGCCGATGCCTTCCGCCATCTCCAGTCGGGCCGGCATTTCGGCAAGGTCACCGTGGAGATCTGAGTCAGCTTTCCCGCAGGGCCGGCAGCGGCGCGTCGACCGTGCAGCGGAGCCCCGTCTCGGCGAAGATCAGCTCGACTTCGCCGTCGAGCTCGCCGGCCAGGCCACGCTCGATCAGGCGCGAGCCGAAGCCGCGCCGCGCCGGCGGCACGACCGGCGGGCCGCCCGTCTCGCGCCACTCGATGTGCAGCCGCTCCGCGCCTTCGCCCGTCTCGTGCCGCGACCATTCGACCGTGACCGTACCGCGATCGTTCGACCAGGCGCCGTATTTGACGGCGTTGGTCGCAAGTTCGTGCATCGCCAGGGTCAGGGTCAGCGCGCTTTTGGGGCGGAGCAGCACTTCCGGCCCGATCAGTTCGACCCGGTGCTCGCTCGGCTGGTAGGGCGCGACCGCCTGGGCCACGGCGCCGCGCAGGCTGGCGCGGGCCCCGCGTTCGCCGGTCAGCAGGTCGTTCGCCTGGGCCAGGGCGATCAGCCGTGCGGAAAAGCGCTCCTGAGCATCGTTCAGATCTTCGGCATTGCGGAAGGTCTGGCGGGCGATCGACTGGACCATCGCCAGGCTGTTCTTCATGCGATGGTTGAGCTCGTGCACGACGAGTTGCAGATGCTCGCCGGCACGGTGGCGCTCGGTGGTCTCCGAGACGATGCAGAGCACGCCGCCGATCCCGCCGCGGTCATCGGGCACGGCCGAATAGGAAATGTCGAAATAGACGGTCTCGCCGTAGCCGTGGCGCTCGATGTAGAACGCGCGGTCCTTGGCCGAGAAGGTCTCGCCGGTCTCGTAGACGCCGCGCAGCAGCGGTTCGAGATCGTCCCACAGCTCGGCCCAGTTCTCACGCGCGGGACGGCCCAGCGCGCGGGGGTGCTTGTCGCCGATCGTCGGCGCGTAGGAATCGTTGTAGAGCGCGACGAAGTCCGGCCCCCAGAACAGGACGATTTCGGCATGGGCGCGCAGCAGCATGCCGACGGTGGTCCTCAGGCTGGTCGACCAGGTCTCGGGCGGACCGAGCGGAGACGCGCTCCAGTCGCGCGTGACGATCAGGCTCGCGACGTCCTCTGCTGCCTCGATATCCGCGTCGCTATCCGACATCGTCGAACCTCCACCCGTGCCGTGATGGCAGGAATGCGGAAAGGCCTCAATTGTTTCGGCGCAGCATCGGGATGGCAATTCCCAGCAGGATCAGCACCATGCCGGCGAAGTGATAGGCGTGCAGCGCCTCGCCGAGCAACAACGCGGCCAGGCCCGCGCCGATCAGCGGCTGCAGGCTGATGACCTGGCCGGTATCGGCCGCGCCGATCTCGGCCACGGCGCGGTTGAACATCTGGTAGGCGATCAGCGAGGGGAATATGGCGACGTAGAGGATGGCGCCGATCACCGTGGGCGACCAGCGGATCGTCTCGTGCCGCCATTCGAGCAGGGCGCCGGGCAGCATGGCGGCGACGCCGATCATGAAGGTCAGCGTCAGGAAGGCGAGCGGATGGATCGGCGGCCGGCGCCGCAACAGCGAGGTGTAGAAGCCCCAGGCGGTGACCGCGATCAGCACCAGCAGGTCGCCGCGACCGAACTGCAGCGCGAGCAGCAGCGCGGGATCGGCCTCGAAGATAATCGTCGCGACGCCGACCGCGGCGATTGCGACGCCGATGAGTTGAGCCGGGCGGGGGATACTACGAAACAGGACGAAGTCGAACAGGAAGACCAGCGCCGGGATCGCCGCCTGGATCAGCAGGGCATTGCTCGCAGTCGTCTCGCGCAGACCCGAATAGAGCAGGCCGTTGAACGCACCGATGCCCGCGGCGCCGAGCAGCAGGATCATCGGCCAGTTCGCCTTGATCACCGCGTGGTCGGCGCGGATGTGGCGCCAGGCGAACGGCAGCAGCAGGAGCACGCCGCCCGACCAGCGGAACAGTGCGAGCGTCAGCGGCGGGATGTCCTCGCGCACGGCGCGGCCGACGATCGAATTGCCGGCCCAGAGCAGCAGCACGATCATCAGCATCGCGTAGACGCGCGAGCGCGGCATCGTTGGGCTGGTCACGATGACAGCGTCAGCCGTAGCGCGCCTGGAGCAACTTCCAAGACGCGCGCAGGCCCAGCGCGTCGCCACCCTTGGGCCGGCCGGGCTTGCTCGCCGGGCGCCAGGCGAAAGTGTCGAAATGGGCCCAGTCGATGCCTTCAGGCACGAAGCGGTCGAGGAACAGTGCGGCCACACTTGCCCCGGCATAGGGGTTGGGCGAAGAGTTGTTGAGGTCGGCCACGTCGGATTTCAGGTATTCGCGGTAGCCGTTCCACAGCGGCAGACGCCATGACGGATCGTCGCAGGCTTCGCCGGCCTGGAGCAGGTCTTCGGCCGTCGCGTCCTCGCGGGTGAACAGTGCGGGCAGGTCGGGCCCGAGCGCCGAGCGCGCGGCGCCGGTCAGGGTGGCGAAGTCGAGGATGAACTCCGGCTTGTCGTCGCCCGCGCGGGTCAGCGCATCGCCCAGGATCAGGCGGCCCTCGGCGTCGGTGTTGCCGATCTCGACCGAGATTCCGGCGCGCGAGCGCAGCACGTCGCCGGGGCGGAAGGCATTGCCGGCGATCGCGTTCTCGACCGCGGGGATCAGCAGGTGCAGCCGCACCTTGAGTCCGCTCTCCATGATGAGCCGCGCGAGCGCGAGCGCATGCGCGGCGCCGCCCATGTCCTTCTTCATCAGCAGCATGCCCGAGCTCGGCTTGATGTCGAGCCCGCCCGAATCGAAGCAGACGCCCTTGCCGACCACGGCGATCCGCGGGTGCTGGGCATCGCCCCATTCGAGCTCGATCAGCCGAGGCGCCTTGGCGCGCTCGGCGGCGCGGCCGACCGCGTGGATCATCGGATATTCGCGTTCGAGCACGTCGCCGCGGGTGACGCGCAGCTCGGCGTTGTGGGTCTTGGCCAGCGCCTCGGCCTGGGCTTCGAGCTCGGCCGGGCCCATGTCCTCGGCGGGCGTGTTGACGAGGTCGCGCACAAGCGCGGTCGCCGCAGCTTCGGCCAGCGCCGCGTCGATTGCCTTGACCTCCTTGGTCAGCAGGACGCGCGCGCCTTCCTTGGCCTTGTCGGCCTTGTAGCGGTCGAAGCGGTACTGGCCGGTGACCCAGCCGAGCAGCGCTGCGCCCGGATCGCCATCCGCCAGGCGATAGCTAACCGCGGGCAGCACCTCGGCGAGCTTGGACAGGCACCATGACGACAATTTCGCCGGATCGGCGACACCGGCGACGACGAACCAGGCATCCCCATCGGGCACGATCGCATGGGCATAGCCATCGCCCTCGAACCTTTGCGCCGCCAGCGCCGCGCGTTGCGGCGCGGAGAGCGTCTTGGTGAAGTCTTCGAGGCCCTTTTTGTCGACGAGATGGATCGCCGTGGCCTGCTGCCCGCGGTCGGGCTGGATCAAAGTGTGCTTGTCGGACATTGTGCTGCGGAGCTTTGCCGAATGGCGCCCGCCGTTGCGAGAGGAAAAAGCACGAATGTCGATCTCCCGAACCGCCCTGCTGTCCGCCGTCGCGCTGGGAATGCTCGCCGCCGGCTGTTCGAAGGAGAAGCAGGAGACCCCCGCCGCGCTCGCCAGCAAGGGCGCTGTCGTGCCCAAGGTCGCAGCGCCCAGCGAGGCCGGGGCGGCCCAGCCCGGTGCGGCGCGCGAGGTCAAGCAGAGCAATCCGCTCTTCGAATTCGCCTATTCCTATCCCGCGCCGGTCGGCGCGATCCCGGACCTCAAGGCACAGCTCGACGGCGAGCTCGAGAAGCTCAAGACCGAACTGGCCAAGAACGCCGAGGGTCAGAAGGCGGAGGCCAAGAAGGAAGGCTTTCCGTTCAACCCGCTCGGCTCCTGGGTCGAATGGAAGGTCGTCACCGATCTGCCCGGCTGGCTCAGCCTCTCGGCCGACATCAGCGACTATCAGGGTGGCGCGCATCCCAACCACGGTTTCGATGCGTTGGTCTGGGATCGTCAGGCGAACCAGCGGCGCAAGCCGATCGACCTGTTCACCTCGAAGGCGGCGCTGGCCCAGGCCATTAGCAAGGACTTCTGCGCCGCGCTCGATCGCGAACGCGCCAAGAAGCGGGGCGGAGAGTCCATCGGCGACGCCGTGCCCGAGTTCTCGAAGTGCATCGATCCGGCCGAGTCGACGATCATTCTCGGCTCGTCGAACCGCAAGGCTTTCGACCGCATCGGCGTGCTGATCGCGCCTTACGAGGCGGGACCTTATGCCGAGGGCAACTACGAGGTGACCCTGCCCGTGACCCCTGCGGTGCTGGCGGCGGTGAAGCCCGAATTCCGCTCGACCTTCGTAGCGAAACGCTGACGGGCTCGCAATTCGGGGCGATTGTCGCTACATGCGCGGCATGACTCAGTACCAGATTGTCACGGCCGACGAGACCGTCCTGCGCGACGGCACGATCAAGTTGCATGGCCCCGAGGCCTTCGAGGGCATGCGCAAGGCCGGCCGCCTCGCCGCCGATATTCTCGATGCCCTGGCGCCGATGGTCCAGCCCGGCGTCTCGACCGAAGAGATCGACGACGTCGTCCGCCAGATGACGCTCGACGGCGGCGCCGTGCCCGCGACGCTCGGCTATCGCGGCTATGCGCACTCGTGCTGCGTCTCGATCAACCACGTCGTTTGCCACGGCATTCCGTCGGACAAGACGCTCAAGGACGGCGACATCGTCAACATCGACGTGACTCCGCTGCTCGACGGCTGGCACGGCGATTCGAGCCGCATGTATCTGGTCGGCGACGTCTCGCTGAAGGCCAAGCGGCTGGTCGACGTGACGCATGAATGCCTGATGCTGGGCATCGAGCAGGCAAAGCCGGGCAACCGCGTGGGCGACATCGGCGCGGCGATCCAGCGCTATGCCGAGGCGAACCGCTATGGCGTCGTCCGCGAGTTCTGCGGCCACGGCCTCGGCCGCCTGTTCCACGACGCGCCCGAAGTGATCCATGCCGCGCGCGCGGGCACCGGCCCGGAGCTCAAGCCCGGCATGTTCTTCACGATCGAGCCGATGATCAACCTCGGCAAGCCGCCGGTGAAGCTGCTCGAGGACGGCTGGACGGCGGTGACGCGCGACCGCTCTCTCTCGGCGCAGTTCGAGCATTCTATCGGGATCACCGAGACGGGCTGCGAGATCTTCACGCTGAGCTCGAAGGGTCTGCACAAGCCGCCTTACGCTTAGCCCGTCATCCCCGCGAAAGCGGGGGCCGCTATCGGTTTACTCCGAGATCGCGGATAAGACGGCCAGCGGTCCCCGCTTTCGCGGGGATGACGTTATTGGCGCGCCCCGCGGATCGCCGCACCCGCCGCAAACGGCGCGATCGCCAGCAGGACCAGGCTTACCGCCGCCGTCAGCGCGATGCCGCTGTCGCCGCCCGTGGTCAGGCTGCCCGCGCCGAAGATGAGCAGCGGCACGGCCAGCGGGATCACCAGCAACCCGGCCAGCGCCGTACCGCCGCGCAGGCCTGCGGTCAGCGCGGCAACCGTTACGCCCAAGGCCGCGAGCCCGGGTGTGCCGACGAGCAGCCCCAGCTCGACCGTGCGCAGCGCCGCGCCGTCGAGCCCGAGCAGCGCTGCGGCGATCAGGCTTGCGAGCATCAGCGGTGGGCCGAAGCTCAGCCAGTGCGCGAGGATGCGCACGGCGACGATCGATTCCTCGGAAATCCCGCGCAACGCCCACTGGTCGAAGAAACCGAGCTCGATGTCGGGCTCGATCAGCCGGTCGAGCGGCAGGATCGCGGCGAGCAGCGCCGCCACCCAGATCACCCCGCCACCGGTGCGTGCCAGCAGTTGCGCATCCGGACCGACCGCAAACGGGAACAGCATGGCGACGGCGAGGAAGAACAGCACGGGCAGCACCGGTCCACCGCGTCGGCCGAGCAGCAGCAGCGAAAGGTCGCGGCGGAGGAGGGCGGCAAGCTGGCTCATGCCCTATGGTCGCGCAGGTCGATGGTCTGGCCGCCGGGCAGAGCGACCGGCTGGTGCGAGGCGACGATCACCGTGCCGCCCGCCGCGCGGCGCTCGGCGATCAGCGCTTCGACGAGTGCCACGCCGTCCTTGTCGAGCCCGTTGAGCGGCTCGTCGAGCAGCCAGTGGTCGGCGCCCTGGCCGATGACGCGGGCCAGCGCCGCGCGCTTCTTCTGACCGGTCGAGAGGTAACGCACGGGTACGTCGGTCAGGTGCGCGAGGCCCAATCGCTCTATGCGCCGATCGAGCAGCGCCGTGCCGCCGTCGATGCCCTGCCAGAAGGCCAGGGCCTGGCCGAGCGGCAGGTGCGGATCGAGCGCGGGCCGCTCGTCCTGCAAGGCGAAGCTGCCCTGCCAGGTGATCGAGCCCATCGCGCTCGAACCCATGTCGTAGGCGACGAAAGGCTGGAGCAGGCCCGCGAGCATGCGGATCAGGCTGGTCTTGCCGATGCCGTTGGGGCCGGTCAGGTGCAGCGCCTCGCCGGGTTCGAGCCAGAGGTCGAGCGGGCCGAACAGCATGCGGTCGCCCCGGCGGCAGTAGAGTTCCCAGGCGACGAGGCAGGCGGCTTGCATCGGCGCCGGCGATAGGGGAATGGTCGCGCCCTGCCAAGGAGAGCGCTGATGGCCATCCCCCGTCTCACCCATGAAGAACGCGATGCCGCGCTTGCCGAATTGACCGGCTGGGCGCTGCGCGACGACGGCCTGGCCATCGTCCGCACGTTCAAGTTCGCAGATTTCGCCGAGGCTTTCGGCTTCATGACGCGCGTCGCGATCGAAGCGGAGAAGGCCGATCACCATCCCGAATGGTTCAACGTCTACAACCGCGTCGAGATCACGCTGACGACGCACGACGCCGACGGGCTCAGCCAGCGTGACGTCAAGCTGGCGCGGCTGATCGACGGCTTCGTCTAACTTCCCACGATCCGCTTGCCGCGTTGGCGGGCGAGGCTCGGCGCCCATTTCGCCACGAAGGCCAGTTTGCGCGCGGTCTTGCCGACCAGGGTGTGCAGCCGCTTGCCGTGGACCGCGGCCCAGGCGGCCTCGGCGACGGTCTCCACGGGCGTGAATTCGAGCCCTGCTGCGACCACGGCGTCGCGCTTGGCGCGGTTGGTCGTGGCATTGGCCGGGCCGGCGAGCAACGGCGTGTCGATGAAGCTGGGCATCAGCGAGCGGACCATGATACCGTCGGCCTCCCATTCGCCGTCGAGCGCTTCGGTCACCGCGCGGACCGCGAACTTGGTTGCCGAATAGACCGCCAGCCCGCCGGTGCCGTAGAGCGCGGCGGCGCTCGCCGTGTTGAGCAGGCAGGAGCCGGGCGCGCTCCGCTTGAGATGGACATGGGCGGCGCGGGCGCCGTGGAGCACGCCGCGGAAGTTGACCGCGATCAGCCGGTCGATCTCCTCGTCCGAATGGTCGAGCAGCGGCCCGCCATAGGCTAGGCCGGCATTGTTGAAGACCACGTCGATCCGGCCGGCCTGCGTGGCGAACGCGGCCAGCGCTGCATCCCATTGCGCGCGGTCGCGCACGTCGAGCGGATGGGCCGAGCCTGCGCCGACGGGCAGCAGCGCCAGCGTCTCGCTCATGCCGGCGCCGTCGACGTCGCCCAGGCCCACGCGCCAGCCGCGCGTGGCAAAAAGCTGCGCCACCGCCCGGCCGATGCCCGATGCGCCGCCGGTGATGAAGATCGCCTTGGTCATCGACGCCCCCTCGTCGTGCCGGCTCAGAGCGCCGGATTGTTGTAGACGTGCCAGGTAAAGATCGCCGCGGCACCACGGTGCGGGCGCCAGGCCTCGGCGAGTTCGCGCGTAAGCTTCTCGCTCGGGCGCTCGTCGAGCCCGAGCAGCTTGTGCAGCCCCGCCTGGACCGCGAGGTCGCCCGCCGGCCAGATGTCGGGGCGGCCTTCGGCGAAGAGCAGGTAGATCTCGGCCGACCAGCGGCCGATGCCCTTGATCTGCACGAGTTGGGCGATCGCTTCCTCGTCGTCGGCAGGCAGGTTCTCGAGGTCGAGTTCGCCGCCGGTGACCAGTTCGCAGAGCGATCGCGCATAGCCCTGCTTCTGGCGCGAAAGGCCGCAGGCGCGTAGCGAATCGAAGTCGGCGGCGAGCAGGGCTTCGGCCGCCATGTCTTCGCCGAGCAACGCTTCGAGCTTGGCCCAGACCGAGGCGGCGGCGGCCACGCTGACCTGTTGGCCGACAATTGTGCGAAGTAGTGTCGCATAACCGGTTGCGCGAATCCGTGGTTCGGGATAGCCGGCGATCTGCAAGGCCCGGGCGATGGCGGGCTCTTGCGCGGCGATTGCGTCGAGTCCTTCGCGCAGCACTTCCGCTTGCAGTCCCATCGTCGCTCCGATCCTTTGGCCGTTCATTTGCCGACAACCTCGGCCTGCCATAGGGTGGTAAAGCCAGCTTGCCAAAGGCCTTGGCAGCGATTAGTCGCCCGGCCAAACCGATATAGAGTGTATCAAAGGGGAATTAGGGACATGCCGCAGATTACTGTCGTCGATCAGGCCGGTGCGGAACGCGGCGTCGAGGCTCCGCTCGGTCGCACGCTGATGGAAGTCATTCGCGACAACGGCTTCGACGAGCTTCTCGCGCTTTGCGGCGGCTGCTGCTCCTGCGCCACTTGCCACGTCCACATCGCGCCCGACTTCATGGACAAGATCCCGGCGATGTCCGAGGACGAGAACGACCTGCTCGACAGTTCGGACCACCGCAACGAATATTCGCGCCTGTCGTGCCAGGTGCCGGTGACCGACGCGCTCGAAGGCCTGAAGGTCACGATCGCTCAGGAAGACTGATTGCTGCCATCGTCCCGGCGCAGGTCGGGATGATGAAGATCGAGCGGGCCGCGCGAGGGCATTGATCCCGCGCGCCCGCCGCTCTACCTCGTCACCCATGACAGCACCCGTCGCTCAGCCCAGCTCGCTCGATCTCATCGGCAACACCCCGCTCGTCCTGCTCAAGGGGCCGAGCGAGGCCGCCGGTTGCGAGATCTGGGGCAAGTGCGAATTCGCCAATCCGGGCGCCTCGGTGAAAGACCGCGCGGCGCTGTGGATCGTGCGCGACGCCGAGGCCAGGGGAACGCTCAAGCCCGGGGGCACGATCGTCGAGGGCACCGCCGGCAACACCGGTATCGGCCTGGCGCTCGTCGCCAATGCCCTGGGCTACAAGACCGTCATCGTCATGCCCGAGACCCAGTCGCGCGAGAAGATGGACACCCTGCGCGCGCTCGGCGCCGAGCTGGTCCTCGTCCCCGCCGCGCCGTTCTCGAACCCCGGCCACTTCGTTCATACTTCGCGCCGCCTGGCCGAGGAGACCGAGGGCGCTATCTGGGCGAACCAGTTCGACAACATCGCCAACCGCAAGGCGCACATCGAGAGCACGGCTCCCGAGATCTGGGAACAGCTCGAAGGTCGCGTCGATGGCTTCACCTGCGCTGCGGGTACCGGCGGCACGATCGCCGGCGTCGGCCTCGGGCTCAAGGAGTTCGACGAGAAGATCACGATCGCGCTGACCGATCCGCACGGCGCCGCGCTCTATTCCTACTACGCCCACGGCGAACTCAAGGCCGAGGGCAGCTCGGTCGCCGAAGGGATCGGCCAGGGCCGCATCACCGCCAACCTCGAAGGCGCGCCGATCGACACCCAGTTCCGCATCTCCGACGAGGAAGGGCTCGAATGGGTCGCGCGGCTGCTCAAGGAGGAGGGGCTGTGCCTCGGCCTGTCCTCGGGCATCAACGTTGCGGGCGCGGTGGCGCTCGGCAAGCAGCTCGGCAAGGGTTCGCGGATCGCCACGATCCTCTGCGATACCGGTTTCCGCTACCTGTCCTCGCTCTACAATCGCGAGTGGCTCGAATCGAAGAAGCTTCCGGTCTTCCCCTGGCTCGCTTGATATGCCTCGCCTGATCGACTAAACAGGGCGTAATGGCGCAAAAAATCCAGTCGAATCTGGTGGAGCCGGTCGCAACGCCCCAGCCTAACGTGCCTTCGCTGGCGCGTGTGCTGCGTGCTCAGGCCGTCCACCGATTGCAGATCGGCCTGTTCGGGCTTGCTGCCATGTTGCTGCTTGTCGGCCTGGCCAACATCATCATGGATCGCGCGCGGCTGGCCGAAGAGGCCGACGCCATTCCGAGTATGGCCGAAACCCCGGCGGCCAAGGCGGCCAGCGATCCGCTTGCCGACATCGGCGTCGTGCCTGCCGCCGATCCCACGGCGGCAGCCGCCAAGAAGTAAGCCTGCGCGCTTCGCGAGCGCTGCGACTCCGATCCGGGAAATTACGGGATGGCCCCCTCGCGCCGGTGCTCGTGCGTGGAACGCGCGCTGACGAGGCAAGGCACGAAGTCGCGTCGATGCTGCGCAATTTCCCGGCTTTGCGCGCTTTTCGAGATGATCCCCGTATTTTCCCCTGATGCCGTCCGGCGATTGGACATTGGTCGCAGCGCGGGAAATGCGGGATTTCGGGGTGAGTCGAAAACTTGTTTATTTTCAACATCCTAAAATAGAACAAAAAGAGACTGCATAAAGGTTCCCGACTATCTCGACCGGTTTGAAGCAGAAATTTCCGCCTTTTCCCGGAAAATCCCCGAAAAGCCCTTTTCTGAATCCCGCTCTAACGGTAAGAGGAAATCCTATCGGAACGGATGAACCGCCGCGTTGTCATGGCGCGGTCAGCCGGTCGCAAATCGCGCGGCCAGCGGTGGAGAAGTCGTGCCGGTTTTTAGGGCAACCCTCACGGGACTTAGGGGCAGATGGCGTCGCAGCCATATAACTACAACGGCACCGGCTTTTCGCTCTTGCGCGACAAGGGTCGGTTCGTGCTGCCTCCGCAGTTCCGCAAGACGGTCAAGGATTCGAGCGGCGAAAAGGCCGTCCTCTGCCTCGACAAGCACGATCGCTGGCCCTGCCTGATCGGCTTCGGCCTTTCGCGCAAGGATGGCTTCGAGGCCCAGCTCGATCGCGAGGAAGACCTCGCCGCCAAGCGCAATCAGGATTTCGATCGCGAACTGCGCGGCCTCCAGCTCAACGGTTTCGCCCAGCTGCCCTTCGACGACAGCGGCCGCTTCGTCCTGCCCGAGTACCTTGCGGAACTCGCCAGCGTCGACGACCAGCTCTATTTCCAGGGCGCAGGCCAGTTCTTCGTGATCTTCAGTCCCAAGCGGCTTGCCGAGATGGGGCAGGGCTGGGAAGGCGCGCAGGCCGCCTGCCGCCAGCTCGCGGCCGAAGCGCTGGGCAAGGCCAAGGCGAAGGGAGCCGCGGCATGAGCACGGCATCCGTCCCGCACGTTCCCGTCCTGCTCGACGAAGTGATCGCCGCACTCGCGCCGGTGCCCGGCTCGGTCATCGTCGATGCCACGTTCGGTGCCGGCGGCTATACCCGCGCACTGCTCGCTGCGGGCGCCACGGTCCACGCCTTCGACCGCGATCCCGATGCGATCGCCGCCGGTCGTCTCTGGCCCGAAACGCAGGAGAACCCGCCACGGCTTGTGCTGCATCCGCGTCGCTTCTCCGAAATGGTCGCCGCGCTCAACGAGGCGGGGATTTCGCGGGTCGACGGCGTCGCCATGGATGTCGGCGTGTCGTCGATGCAGCTCGACCAGCCGGAGCGCGGCTTCGCTTTCGCTGCCGACGGTCCGCTCGACATGCGGATGGAGCAGGAAGGGCCGAGCGCCGCCGACTTCGTCAACACCGCGGGTGAGGGCGAGATCGCCGACGTGTTGTTCCAGTACGGCGAGGAGCGCCAGTCGCGCCGCGTCGCACGCGCGATCGTCGCCGCGCGGCCGCTGTCGACCACCGGCGAACTGGCCAACGTGGTGCGCAAGGCGCTGGGCTACAGCCCCAACTACAAGGGCAGCTCGGGCCCGTCGAAGGACCCGGCGACGCGGAGCTTCCAGGCGATCCGCATCCACGTGAACGCCGAGCTCGACCAGCTCAACGACGGCCTCTTTGCGGCCGAGGCGCTGCTCAAGGACGGCGGCAAGTTGGCCGTGGTCAGCTTTCACAGCCTCGAAGACCGGATCGTGAAGCAATTCCTGCGTGATGCCAGCGGCGCGGTGGCCTCGACCTCGCGTCACTTGCCCGCGGTCGCCGCCAAGGCGCCTGCGGCCTTCGCGCAGATCGCGAAGGCGGCGCGGCCGTCGGACGCCGAAGTCGCGCGCAACCCCCGCGCGCGCTCGGCGACGCTCCGCGCCGCCACCCGCACCGATTCCCCCGCGCGTGAGAGGAAAGCGGCATGAACCTGACCCGCGACCGCGTTCGTTCGATCGGCTGGGCCGTGATCCTCACGGTCTGCGCCGCGCTGACCCTGATTCTCACCTTCCGCGTCAACGCGATCAAGAGCCAGGTTCGCCTGGCCGAGCGCCAGATCGTCGCGCTCAAGCAAGAAAAGCTCGCGCTCGAGACCGAATTCGAGACGCGCGCCAACCAGCAGCAGCTGCGCGCGGTCAACGACGTCGAGTTCGGTTACGAGGCGCCCAAGGCGGGCCAGTATATCGAGGGCGAGCGTCAGCTCGCCGTGCTCGGCAAGGAACGCGGCCCGGGCGCGCCATCGCCGATCCGCGTCGCCCATGCGGACCTGGCCGAGGACGAAGGTTCGGCCTTTCCCGCCATGGTCTCGCCGTTGAGCGGCAAGGCCATCGCTGCCGAAATGCCCGCTGGCGGTACGCGCAAGCCCGCCGAGGCTTCGGACCTCAAGGATCGTCTCGCGCGGATCGAACTGCGCTCGACGCGCAAGCCGGCGAAAGACGAGGCCAGCGTCGAATGACCGCGGTCGCCGTCACCACGATCAGCACGGGCCGTCGCCAACTGGTGAACGTGCGCCAGCGTTCGCTGGTCGTGGCGAAGTGGCGCATGCTCTGGGTGCTGACCCTGTTCGGCGTGATCGCGCTGCTGGCGCTCGGGCGCATCGCCATGCTCGGCGTGTTCGAGCCCGGCCGCGGCCCCGTCACCATGGCCGACGCGCTGCTGCCCAGCCGCGGCGAGATCGTCGATCGCAACGGCGTGCCGCTGGCGCGCGCGTTCAACGCCTATGCGCTGTGGTTCAATCCCAAGGCGCTGGGCGAGGGCGGCTCGCCGCTGGTCAAGTCTCCGGCCGAAGTCGCCGCCGCGCTGGTCCGCGTCTTCCCCGACATGGATCAGGCCAAGCTGACCGCGCGGCTGGCTTCGGGCCAGCCCGGCTACCTGCGCCGCCGCATCCTGCCCGAGGACGCCAACAAGCTCCACGCGATCGGCGAGCCCGCGCTCGAGTTCCCGCGCGAGAACCAGCGTTTCTATCCGCAGGGCTCGATGGCCGCGCACATCCTCGGCTTCGTCGGTGCCGACGGCAAGGGCCAGGTCGGCATGGAGCAGGTGTTCAACGACAAGCTGACCGATCCCGCCACCCGCGGAACCCCTCAGATGCTGTCTATCGACCTGCGCGTCCAGGGTGCTCTCGAGGACGAACTCGGCCGCGGCATGCGCGAGAGCAATGCCAAGGGCGCCGCCGGCATCATCCTCGACGTCGACACGGGCGAGGTCGTCGCCCTGGCTTCGCTGCCCTCGTTCAATCCCAACCTGATCGACGAGTCCTCGACCCCCAACATCTTCAACCGCGTGACCAACCAGGTCTACGAGCTCGGTTCGACCTTCAAGCCGATCACCGTCGCCGCCGCGCTGGATGCCGGTACGGTGACCTCGATGGCGCGCCGTTACCCGGCCGCGCCTTTCCAGATCGGCCGCTTCACGATCCGCGACAGCCACGCCATGGGCGCCTCGCTGAACGTGCCCGAGGCGCTGATCCATTCGTCGAACGTCGTCACCGCGCAGGTCGCCGACGAGCTCGGCGGGCAGCGGCTCAAGGCGACGATGGCTGCGCTCGGCATGAACGAGCGCCCCTATATCGAGCTACCCGCGCGCGGCTTTCCGATCTGGCCGAGCGGCAACTGGGCGCGGATCACCAACATGACCGTGTCCTATGGCCATGGCATCGCGGTCACCCCGCTTCACCTCGCCTCGGCCTATGCGGCGATGGTCAACGGCGGCATCTGGCGCCCGGCGACCTTGCAGAAGCTGACGCCGAGCCAGGTCCCGCAGGGTCGCCGCGTGTTCAAGGCCTCGACCTCGGCGCGGATGCGCCAGCTGCTGCGCATGATCGTCGAGGACGGCACGGGCCGTAAGGCCGATGCGCCCGGCTTCCGCATCGGCGGCAAGACTGGTTCGGCCGAGAAGCCCGGTGCCGGCGGCTATCGCAAGACCTCTCTGGTCGCGACCTTTGCCGCGGCTTTCCCGATGGACCGTCCGCGCTTCGTGGTCATCGCCATGCTCGACGAGCCGCAGGGCACCCAGGCCACTTCGTTCCAACGCACCGCCGCCTGGAATGCCGCGCCGATCGTCGGCCGCGTCGTCCCGCGCATCGGCCCGCTGGTCGGCGTGATGCCCGACGAGAGCCACGACGTCGACATTTCCGAACTGTCGCCGCTGATCCCCGCGGGAGCCGAGGAATGAGGCTCGACGCGCTCGCCCAGGCTGCCGGCATCGCGCTGCCCGCGAGCACGGATGCGAACGTGACCGGCTTCGCGATCGACAACCGGAAGGTCGCGCCCGGCACCGTCTTCGGCGCGTTCCAGGGCGCGAAGGTCAATGGCGAAGATTTCATTCCGGCTGCCGTCGCTGCCGGCGCCGTCGCGGTCGTCGCGCGGCCCGAGGCGAAGGTCGAAGGCGCGGTGCACATTTCCGCTTCCGAGCCGCGCCGTGCGTTCGCGCACCTCGCGGCTCGGTTCTTCACGCCGGTGCCCGAGACCGTGGTCGCCGTCACCGGTACCAACGGCAAGACCTCCTGCGTCGAGATGACGCGCCAGCTCTGGCGCATGGCCGGCCACCGTGCTGCCTCGATCGGTACGCTCGGCGTGACCACGCCCGACGAGACCGTCTCGACCGGGCTGACCACGCCCGACATCGTCACGTTCCTGGCCAACATGACCGGCCTGGCCCGCGAAGGCGTGACCCATGTCGCCTACGAGGCGTCGAGCCACGGCCTCTCGCAGTTCCGCAACGAGGGGCTCAAGGTCGCCGCCGGCGCCTTCACCAATCTGAGTCGCGACCACCTCGACTACCACGCCGACATGGACGACTATTTCGCGGCCAAGATGCGGCTGTTCGACGAGGTCGTCGTCGCCAAAGAAGGCGGGGGCGGCGCGGCGGTGGTCTGGGCCGACGATGCCTGGTCGGCCAAGGCGATCGAACATGCCAATAAACACGGGCTTACCCTGTTCACCGTGGGGGTGAACGGCGAGGCGATCCGGCTGGCCTCGCGCCAGCCGGGTCAGCTCGGCCAGATGCTCGAGATCGAGCACGCGGGTACGGCCTATACAGTCAAGCTGCCGCTGATCGGCGCCTATCAGGCCGCCAATGCGCTGGTCTCGGCAGGGCTCGTGCTCGCCACCGGCGGCGATCCCAAGCAGACCTTCGACGCGCTCTCGCGGCTGCAGCCCGTGCGCGGCCGGCTCGAGCGCGCGGCGATTACGCGCGCCGGCGCGCCGGTCTATGTCGACTATGCCCATACCCCCGACGCGCTCGAAGCCGCGATCGCGGCGCTGCGGCCGCATGTCGGCCAAAATGGACAGGGCGGCCGGCTGATCGTCGTGTTCGGCGCCGGCGGCGACCGCGATCAGGGCAAGCGGCCCGAGATGGGACGCGTCGCGCAGGCCCAGGCGGACCTTGTCATCGTCACCGACGACAACCCGCGCGGCGAAAATCCGGGGGTTATCCGGTCGCAGGTTCTTGCGGGAGCGCGCGGTGCGCGTGAAATTGGCGACCGACGCGCGGCGATCGCCGCCGCGGTCGGCGAAGCGGGGGCGCAGGACATCGTGCTCGTAGCAGGGAAAGGCCACGAGCAGGGCCAGATCATCGGCAGCGGTGACGCCATGCGCGTGCTGCCGTTCGACGACGTTTCGGTTGCAAGGGAGTGCGCGGGCGCTCCCGAAAGGGAAGACTAATGGCTGCGGTTGCACGAATTCTCGAATGGCCTGTTGAGATTGCCGACGACCTGCCGCTCGCGCTGTGGGACGCGATCGCCATCGCGCGCGCGGTCAAGGGCGTGGCCAATGCCGATTTCCAGGTCTCGGGCGTCGAGATCGACAGTCGCGACGTGATGCCGGGCGACCTGTTCTTCGCGCTCAAGGGCGAGAGCATGGACGGTCACCGCTTCCTCGAAGCCGCTTTCGCCAAGGGCGCGGCTGCCGCGGTGGTCGATCGCCCGGTCGACTATCCGCACATTCTGGTCAACGACACCACCGCTGCGCTCGAAGCCCTGGCCAAGGCCGCCCGCGCCCGTACCCCGGCCAAGGTCATCGGCGTCACCGGCTCGGTCGGCAAGACCGGCGTCAAGGAAGCGATCTTTGCTGCGCTCGATCGCTCCAGCCGCGGCGCCGCACACCGCTCGGTCAAGAGCTACAACAACCACGTCGGCGTGCCGCTGAGCCTCGCGCGCATGCCCTCGCGCAGCCGCTTCGGCATTTTCGAGATGGGCATGAATCACGCGGGCGAAATCGCCGCGCTGACGCGCCAGGTGCGCCCGCACGTCGCCGTCGTCACGACGATCGCGCCCGCGCACATCGAGATGCTCGGCAGCGAGGAAGCGATCGCCGACGCCAAGGGCGAGATCTTCGAGGGTCTCGAAGAGGGCGGCGTCGCGGTGATCCCCGCCGACAGCCCGCACTACGAGCGGCTCAAGGCCAAGGCCGAGAGCCTCGGCGCCAAGGTCGTAGGCTTCGGCCGCGCCGCCCATGCTCAGGTCCGCCTGCTCGACACGATCGCGGCGGCCAACGGCGGCTCGCTGGTCACCGCCGATCTCGGTGACCGCCGCCTCTGCTACACGATCGCCGAGCCCGGCGAGCACTGGGTGATGAACTCGCTCGCGGTCATGGCCGCGGTGCGGGCCGCGGGCGGCGATCTGGGTGCGGCCGGTGTTGCGCTGGCCGACATGCCGGGCCTGGCCGGCCGCGGTGCACGCCTCGAGATTGCGGTGCAGGACGGCCCCGACGGTCGCGGCAAGGCGCTGCTGATCGACGAGAGCTACAACGCCAACCCCGCCTCGATGCGCGCGACCCTGGCGCAGCTCGGCAAGACCGTCGCGCGCCGCCGCATCGCCGTGCTGGGTTCGATGAAGGAACTGGGCGATCATGGTCCGGCCTTCCACGCCGCGCTCGCCGAGCCGCTGGGCGAGGCCCATGTCGACTATGTGGTGTTGGTGGGCGACGAGATGAGCGCTCTCGCCGATGAATTGGGGAAATCGGAAAACACCGCGCTTGGCAAGCCGATCGCCTTCGCCCATTGCCGGAACCCGGCCGAGGCAGGCCAGGCGCTCGCGGATTTCGGCGTGGAAAGCGGCGACGCGATCCTCGTCAAGGGCTCGAATTCGGTCGGGCTCGGCGCGCTGGTGAAGGCTCTCGCTGCCAAGGACGCCTGATGCTTTACCTCATCGCCGAATATTTCCACTTCGAGGGTCTGGCGAACCTCATTCGCTACCAGACGTTCCGCGCCGGCGCGGCGATGATGACGGCGCTGGTGATCGGTCTGATCATCGGCCCGCGCTTCATCAACATGCTGCGCGTGCGCCAGGGCAAGGGCCAGCCGATCCGCGAGGATGGGCCGCAGACCCACCTCGCCAAGCGCGGCACGCCGACGATGGGCGGGCTGATGATCCTGATCTCGCTCGTCGTGTCCATGCTGATCTGGATGGACCTCAACAACCCCTTCGTCTGGGCCTGCCTGGCCGTGACGATCGGCTTTGGCGCGATCGGCTTCCTCGACGATTACGACAAGGTCACCAAGCGCAGCCACAAGGGCGTTTCGGGCAAGATCCGGCTGTTCCTCGAGTTCTGCGTCGCGGGCGTCGCCGCCTACATCATCGTCAGCCAGGTCAACACCAACCTTTACGTGCCGTTCCTGTCGAACCGCTATATACCGCTCGGACCCTTCTACTACGTCTTCGCGGCGGTGGTCATGGTCGGTGCTGGCAATGCGGTGAACCTGACGGACGGTCTCGACGGGCTCGCGACCATGCCGGTCATCATCGCGGCGGGCACTTTCGCGATCATCGCCTATCTGGCCGGCCGCGCCGACTTCGCGACCTACCTCGGCATTCCGCACGTGCCGCGCGCGGGCGAGCTTGCGATCCTGTGCACGGGCATCATGGGGGCGGGGCTGGCGTTCCTCTGGTTCAACGCGCCGCCGGCCGCCGTGTTCATGGGTGACACTGGCAGCCTCGCGCTGGGTGGCGCGCTTGGCGCGATCGCCGTCGCTGCACATCACGAGATCGTGCTGGCCATCGTCGGCGGGCTTTTCGTGCTCGAGGCGGCCTCGGTCATCATTCAGGTGTTCTGGTTCAAGCGCACCGGCCGCCGCGTCTTCCGCATGGCGCCGATCCACCACCATTTCGAACAGAAGGGCTGGGCGGAATCGACCGTGGTCATCCGCTTCTGGATCGTCTCGATCATCCTCGCCGTCATCGGCCTGTCCACGCTCAAGCTTAGGTGATCGCCGCAAGATGATCACCTCTGACGCCTTCGCCGGAAAACGCTTCGCCGTCCTCGGTCTCGCCCGCTCGGGCCAGACCGCGGTCGAGACGCTGCTTGCCAGCGGGGCCGAGGTCACCGCCTGGGACAGCCGCGAGGAACCGCGCCAGGGCCTGGCCGATCGCGGCGTCGAACTGGCCGATCCGCTGACGATCGACCTGGCGGGCTTCGCCGGCGTCGTCGTCTCGCCGGGCGTGCCGCTCAACCGTCACCCGATCGCCGAAGCCGCCGCCGCTGCGGGCGTGCCTGTGATCGGCGACATCGAGCTTTTCGCCCAAGCACGCCACAGCCTGCCCGCGCACCGCGTCGTCGGCATCACCGGCACCAATGGCAAGTCGACCACCACGGCGCTGGTCCACCACCTGCTCGAAAGCGCCGGCGTGCCAGCGCGGATGGGCGGAAACATCGGCCTGCCGGTGCTCGGCCAGGCGCCCCTGCCCGAGGGCGGCGTATACGTGCTCGAACTGTCGAGCTACCAGATCGATCTCACGCAGAGCCTCGACTGCGAGGCCGCGGCGCTGCTCAACATCACGCCCGACCATCTCGATCGCTACGCGGACTTCGCTGGATATGCCGCGTCGAAGGCGCGGCTCTTCGCGATGCAGCGGGTCGATCACGATGCCGTGTTCGGGGTCGGCGATGCCGAGACCGCGGCGATCGCGCAGTGGGAGGCGAGCCGCCGCGCCGCCGACCGCGTCCACCGCGTCACCGGAGAGGACCTGCGCGACCTGCAGTCGGGCTGGCCCTCGCTGCAGGGGCCGCACAATCTGCAGAACGCCGCCGCGGCCGTCGCGATCGTCGAAGCGCTGGGGCTGACCCGCGCGCAGTGGCAGGCGGCGCTGCCGACTTTCGGCGGCCTGCCGCATCGCATGGAGCGCGTCGCCGAAGCCAACGGCGTGATCTTCATCAACGACAGCAAGGCGACCAACCCCGCCTCGACCGCGCCCGCGCTCGGCGCCTTTCCGCCGGTCGCGGGCGATCATCGCCGCATCCACTGGATCGTCGGTGGCCTGCCCAAGGGCGACGACCTCGACGAGTGCGCGCCCTATTTCGGCAATGTCGCCGCCGCCTATACGATCGGCGACGCCGGCCCGCGCTTCGCCGAGATCCTCGGCCCGCACATGCCCGTGCGCCGCAGCGAGATGATGTGCGAGGCGATCCGTGAGGCTATCGAGGCGGCGGATCCGGGCGACGTGATCATGCTCTCGCCGGCCTGCGCCAGCTTCGACCAGTTCCGCGATTACGAAGCGCGCGGCGATACCTTCCGCCAGCTCGTCGAGGCGCTGATCGCGCCGGATGCGGACAAGGTGGCCTGCTGATGGCGACGCATCCGCCGCTGGTTCCCGGCGTGAACACCACGGCGCAGAACCGCCAGCGCTACCGTCGCAACCGCCGCGGCGAGTTCGCGATCTGGTGGCGCGAGATCGATCGCGTGCTGCTGACCCTGATCCTCGCGGTCATGGCGATCGGCACGGCGGCCGTCGCCGCGTCCTCGCCGGCTTCAGCCCGCCGCCTGTCGACCGCGGCGCTCAAGCTCGACGATCTGCACTTCTTCATTCTCCACTTGCGCTGGCAGGCGATCGGTCTGGCGGTTATGCTTGGTGCCTCGTGCCTGCCCAAGGACACCGCGCGGCGGATCGGCATCCTGCTCGGCGCGGCGATGCTCGTCGGGCTCGCGCTCGTGCCCGTGATCGGCAGCGAAGTGAACGGCGCGCGGCGCTGGCTGAACCTCGGCGTGTCGCTGCAGCCTTCGGAATTCCTCAAGCCGGCCTTCGCTATCGGCCTCGCCTGGATTCTGTCCTGGCGTTCGCGCGATCCGAACATTCCGGTGCTGGGCATCAGCGTCGGCATCATGACGCTGGTCGGCGGGCTGCTGATGCTTCAGCCCGACTTCGGCTCGACGATCCTGTTCGCCGGCGTCTGGTTCGTGCTCGTGCTGCTCTCGGGCATCTCGGTGCGGCTGATCGCCACGGCGGGGGTCGGCGGGGTCTCGCTGATGGTTGCGACCTATGTGTTCTACGACAATGCCCGCCACCGCATCGACGCCTTCCTTGGCGGCGGCACGGCCTACGACCAGGTCGATCTCGCGCAGCGCACCCTGCTTTCGGGCGGCTGGACTGGCAGCGGGCTGTGGCTCGGCACGCGCAAGCTGTCGCTGCCCGAAGCGCATACCGACTACATCTTCTCGGTGATCGGCGAGGAATTCGGCCTCTGGGTCTGCGCGGTGATCGTCATGCTCTATCTGGCGATCATCGTGCGCGTGCTGCTGCGGCTAGTGGAAGAGGAAGACCTCTTCACCGTGCTCGCCGCGACGGGCCTCACCGCCCAGCTCGGCGGCCAGGCCTTCATCAACATCCTCGTCAACCTCCAGCTCTTCCCCTCGAAGGGCATGACCCTGCCGCTGATCTCCTATGGCGGCTCGTCGACGGTCGCCCTCTGCCTGGGTGTCGGCTTCCTGCTCGCGATCACGCGGCGCAACCCCTTCATCACGCGCGAAGGCCTGTCCCTGCGCGGAGAACCCGGAGCGAAGAAATGAGTGTCAGCCGCCATTATGTGCTCGCCGCGGGCGGCACCGGAGGGCACCTCATCCCCGCCTTTGCGCTCGCCACCGAACTCGAGCGTCGCGGTCACCACGTCGCGCTGATTACCGATGCGCGCGGCGCGGCGATCCCCGGCAAGCCCGCTTCGCTGCCCGCGCACGTGCTCCCCGCCGGCCGGCTCGAAGGCAAGAACCCGCTGAGCTGGATCAAGGGCGTGCGCGCGATCCTCGAAGGTCGCTCGATGGCGTTGCGCCTGTTCGAGAGCTTCGAGCCCTCGGCCGTGGTCGGCTTCGGCGGCTATCCGGCGCTGCCCGCGCTGCTCGCCGCGACCTCGGCCAAGATCCCGACGGTGATCCACGAGCAGAACGCCGTGCTCGGCCGCGTCAACCGCTTCCTCGCGGGCCGCGTGAACGCGATCGCCACGGCCTATCGCGAGGTCGACCGGCTCTCGCCGAGCCATGCCGAGAAGGTCCATCTCGTCGGCAATCCCGTGCGCGACGAGGTTCTGGCGCTGCGCGACCAGCCGTTCCCCGCCTTTACCGCCGACGGCCTGCTGCGCGTGCTCGTCACCGGCGGCAGCCAGGGCGCGCGCGTGCTGTCCGAAGTCGTGCCCGATGGCCTGTCGATGCTCCAGCCCGCGCTGCGCGCGCGGCTGCAGGTGACCCAGCAGTGCCGGCCCGAGGACATCGACGCCGTGCGCCAGCGCTATGCCACCCACGGCATCCCGGCCGAGCTCGGCACCTATTTCGAGGACATGGCGACGCGCCTCGCCGATGCGCACCTGTTCATCGGCCGCGCCGGTGCCTCGACGATTGCCGAACTGACCGCGGTCGGCCGCCCGGCGATCCTCGTGCCTTTGCCGATCGCGACCGACGATCACCAGGCCGCCAATGCCCGCGAGATGGCCGCATCGGGCGGCGCGCGCTCGATCCGCCAAGAGAAGTTTACCGGCGCCGAACTCGCCAAGCAGATCCAGGCCATGGCGCAGCATCCCGAGACCCTGGCCAATGCCGCGCACGCCGCGTGGAACTGCGGTTATCCCGGTGCCGCCGCGGACCTTGCCGACCTTGTCGAGGGTTTCGGCGGTTCGCCGCTGATGGACGTGATCCGCGTCGCCGGCCAGGCGCAGCCCGCGGGGAAGGAAGCCCTGGCGCTGGAGACGGCCGAATGAAGGGCGTCGGCACCGAAATCGGCACGATCCACTTCGTGGGCATCGGCGGCATCGGCATGTCGGGCATTGCCGAGGTGATGAACAACCTCGGCTATAGCGTGCAGGGCTCCGACATCGCCGAGGGTTATGTCGTCGAAGGCCTGCGCAAGCGCGGCATCAAGGTCCTGATTGGCCACGCCGCCGAGAACATCGGCGATGCCGCCGTGGTCGTCACTTCGACCGCGGTGAAGCGCGACAATCCCGAAGTCGTCGCCGCGCTCGAGAACCGCATCCCCGTGGTCCGTCGCGCCGAGATGCTAGCCGAGCTGATGCGGCTCAAGAACACCGTCGCCGTGGCCGGCACCCACGGCAAGACGACGACGACATCGATGGTCGCCTGCCTGCTCGATGCGGGCGGGGTCGACCCGACGGTGATCAACGGCGGCATCATCAACTCCTACGGTTCGAACGCGCGCCTCGGCGCCAGCGACTGGATGGTGGTCGAGGCCGACGAGAGCGACGGCTCGTTCCTGCGGCTCGACGGCACGATCGCTGTCGTCACCAACATCGATCCCGAGCACCTCGATCACTACGGCTCGTTCGACAAGGTGAAGGCCTCCTTCGTCGAATTCATCGAGAACGTGCCGTTCTACGGCGCTGCCGTGCTCTGCATCGATCACCCCGAAGTCCAGGCGGTGATCCCCAAGGTGCGCGACCGCCGCGTCATCACCTACGGCTTCTCGGCCCAGGCCGACGTGCGCGGCGAGAACGTCACGCCCGTGCCCGGCGGCAACCGCTTCGACGCGGCGCTTCGCCAGCGCGACGGCTCTTTCCGCCGGATCGAGGGTATCGAACTGCCGATGCCCGGTCGCCACAACGTTCAGAACGCGCTCGCCGCGGTCGCCGTCGCGGCCGAGATGGGCTGCTCGGACGAGGTGATCTGTAACGGCTTCGGTAGCTTCGCCGGGGTCAAGCGCCGCTTCACCAAGGTCGGCGAGGTTGCCGGCGCGACGATCATCGACGACTACGGCCACCATCCGGTCGAGATCAAGGCGGTGCTCGCCGCCGCGCGCGAGGGCGTGAAGGGCCGCGTCATCGCCGTGGTTCAGCCGCACCGCTTCACGCGTCTGCGCGACCACCTCGAAGAGTTCCAGGCCGCCTTCAACGACGCCGACGTGGTCTATGCCGCACCCGTCTACGCGGCCGGCGAGCAGCCGATCGAAGGCGTGGACTCGGACGCGATGGTCGCGGGCATGAAGGAACGCGGCCACCGCTCGGCGCAGGTGATCGCCGGTGCCGATGCGCTCGCCGATGTCCTGGCGACGAGCTTGCAGGATGGCGACATGGTCGTCTGCCTCGGCGCGGGCGACATCACCAAGTGGGCCGCCGGCCTTGCCGATGCGATCGGCAAGCGGAGGGGGTCATGATGGCGGATGCGCTGCCCAAGGTTGCGGGCAAGCTCACGCAGGATGCCCCGCTCGCCCCGCTGGTCTGGTTCAAATCGGGTGGTGCGGCCGAATGGCTGTTCGAGCCCAAGGACCTCGCCGACCTGCAGGGCTTCCTGCGCGACCTCGATCCCGCGACGCCGGTCATGGCGCTGGGGCTCGGTTCGAACATGATCGTCCGCGACGGCGGCGTGCCGGGCGTGGTCGTGCGGCTCGGCAAGGCCTTTGCCAAGGTATCCGACCTCGGCAGCAGCACGCTCGATTGCGGCGGCGGTGCCAGTGGCATCCTCGTCTCCTCGACCGCGCGCGACGCGGGCATTGCCGGCGTCGAATTCCTGCGCTCGATCCCCGGCACGGTCGGCGGCTTCGTGCGGATGAACGGCGGCGCCTATGGCGGCGAGGTCAAGGACATCCTCATCGACTGCGACGTCGTCCTGCGCTCGGGCGAATTGCAGACGCTGGCCGTCGCCGAACTCGGCTATACCTATCGCCATTCCGAATTGCCCCTCGGCGCGATCGTCGTCGCCGCGCGGTTTCGTGGCCGACCGGGCGAGCCCGCCGCGATCCAGGCCGAGATGGATCGCATCTCCGCCAGCCGCGAGGCCTCGCAGCCGCTGCGCTCGAAGACCGGGGGCTCGACCTTCAAGAATCCCGAAGGCCACAGGGCCTGGGAACTGGTCGACAAGGCCGGATGCCGCGGCTTCACCCTGGGCGGCGCGCAGGTCAGCGAGAAGCACACCAACTTCCTGATCAACATGGGCGAGGCCACCAGCGCCGACATCGAGGCCCTGGGCGATGAAGTGCGTCGCCGCGTGAAGGACAACTCGGGTGTCGAACTCGAGTGGGAAATCCAGCGCGTAGGCATGTTTGCCGGAGCGCCGGACAAGAGCCGCGTGGGCAGGCCATGAGCTCGCGCCTCGACAAGCAGGTCCGACAGATCGTCGAATATGTCCGCGACTACGGGCGCGTGGCGCTGCACGTCTACGGTGACGAGGAGGAGCTGCCGTTCACCTATTCGATCGGCTTCCCGGTAAGCCTCGATCATCCCGAGGTCATCATCGTCGGCCTGACCGAAGAGCTGATGAAATACATGATCGACGAGTTGTGGACGCAGATCTCCGAGAAGGGCCTGCGTCTGGCGGACGGCATGCGGATCGGCAATCTGCTCGAAGGCTTCGACTGCGTCGCGCGCGAGATCGTCGATCGCGACGTGATCGAGGCCTACTTCTGCGCCGGGATCGACTATCACCAGACACAGCGCGGCCAGGACATCGAGCGCGCCTTCCAGATCGTCTGGCCCGATTCTTCGATGGGCCTGTTCCCCTGGGACCCCGACTGCCCGGAAGACGTGATCGATTACCAGCCTGCTCTCTATCCTACGAGTTTGAATTCATGACCCTCCCCAAGCTCCATGTCGCGGTTCTGATGGGCGGCTGGTCCAGCGAACGCCCGGTCTCGCTGATGAGCGGCGAGGGTGTGGCCACGGCGCTCGAATCAAAGGGCCACAGGGTCACGCGCATCGACATGGATCGCGACGTCGCGCTGCGGCTTTCCGAAGCCAAGCCCGATGTCGTGTTCAACGCGCTCCACGGCACGCCCGGCGAGGACGGTACGGTCCAGGGCATGATGGACCTGATGGGGCTGACCTATACCCATTCGGGCCTCGCCACTTCGGTCGTCGCGATCGACAAGGAACTGACCAAGCAGGCGCTGGTGCCGCATGGCGTACCGATGCCCGGCGGTCGCATCGTCGAGACCGCCGAGCTCTACGAGCGCGATCCGCTGCCGCGGCCCTATGTGTTGAAGCCGGTCAACGAGGGCTCCTCGGTTGGCGTCGCCATCGTCACCGATGCGGGCAATTACGGCAATCCGATCGCGCGCGACGCCAAGGGGCCGTGGCAGGAGTTCGACCGCCTGCTCGCCGAGCCCTTCATCCGCGGGCTCGAGCTGACCACGGCGGTGCTGGGCGACAAGGCGCTGCTCGTCACCGAACTGCGCCCCAAGTCGGGCTTCTACGACTTCGAGTCGAAGTACACCGACGGCATGACCGATCACATCTGCCCGGCCGAAATCCCCGACGAGATCACCGAGGCCTGCAAGGCGATCGCGCTCCAGGCGCATCGCTTGCTGGGCTGCCGCGGCACCAGCCGCTCGGACTTCCGCTGGGACGACGAGCGCGGCGTCGACGGGCTGTTCCTGCTCGAGGTCAACACACAGCCCGGCATGACCGCGCTGAGCCTCGTGCCCGAACAGGCGCGGCATCTGGGCATGGACTATCCCGATCTGGTCGAGGCGATCATCGCCGAGGCGCTTGAAGACGCAAAAGCGAGAGCGAACGGATGACCACGCAGACGCTCAAGCGCAAGGCGCCGACCGCGCGCAAGGTCGCGGCCCGGCATGGTACGGCGCAGAAGGTGCGCGCGGCCAAGGCGACGACCGGCTCGGCCTTCGACGGCTTCATGTCGTGGATGCCGTTCAGCGAGGAACAGCTCCACCGCATCCTGCTGGCGATGATTCTCGGCGGCGCCGCCGTGCTCGCCTGGGTCGTCGCGGGCTTTGCCGGGCTTCCGGCCATGGCCGGGCAGCAACTGGCGATGATCGCCGGCGACGCCGGCTTCGAGGTCCGCCGCGTCGACGTGCGCGGGGTCAAGAACCTCAACGAACTCAAGATCTACGAACGCGTGCTGACCGAGCGCAACCGCGCCATGCCGCTGGTCGACATCGAGGCGCTGCGCCAAGAGCTGATCCAGCTGTCGTGGGTCAAGGACGCGCGCGTCTCGCGCCAGTTGCCCGATACCCTGGTGATCGACGTGGTCGAGCGCGTGCCGCACGCCGTGCTCAAGAAGCCGGGCAATCGCCTCGCGCTGATCGACAGCGAGGGCAACGAGCTCGAGACCGTCAGCGCCGCCCGCGCCAAGGGTCTGCTCATGGTCGGCGGTCCGGGGGCCGGCAAGCAGATGGTGGCGCTTGCGGCGCTGCTCGAAGCCGCGCCCGCGCTGCAGCCGCAGGTGCGCGAGGCCGAATGGATCGGCAACCGCCGCTGGAATCTCAAGTTCAAGACGGGTCAGGTCCTGGCCCTGCCCGAGGGCGGCCAGGCGTCGGCCAAGGCGCTGATGGCCTTCGCGCGGCTCGACGGTACGAACCGCCTGCTCGGCGGCAAGGTCGCCGCCTTCGACATGCGCGCGCCCGATCGCATCTACCTGCGCGTGCCCGATCGCGCCAAGGACGAGGCCGAGGCCAAGACGGCGGCGGCAATCGCCAAGACCGCCGCGGCGGAAAAGCCGAAGCAGGACAAGCCGAAAGCTGCCAAGGAGGAACGCGAATAATGGCCTCGCCCCGCATCAGCCGCGTCTTCGGCGCGGTCAACATGGGTTCGTTCCGCATCTCGGCGATGATCGCCGGCATCTCGGATACCGGTGAGATGATCGTGCTCGGCTCGGGCCACCGCGCCAGCCAGGGCATCAAGCGCGGCTATGTCACCGACATGACCGCCGCCACTTACGCGGTGCGCGACGCGATCGAGCGCGCCGAACGCATGGCCAATACCAGCGTTTCGTCGGTGTGGATCGGCTGCTCGGGCGCCGGGCTGGCCAGCCAGGTCGCGCAGGTCGAGGTCGACATCGGCGGCCGTCGCATCGAGCAGGACGACATCGACCACCTGCTGATCGCCGGGCGCGACGTGATCCAGCCCGACGGCCGCATGGTGCTCCACGCGCAGCCTGCGCACTATACGCTCGACGGCGCGCACGGCGTCGCCAATCCCAAAGGGCTCCACGCCGAGCGCCTCGGCGTCGACATCCATGTCATGCTCGCCGACGGCGCGCCGATCCGCAATCTGACCGAAGCCGTGCAGAACGCGCATCTCGAGGTCGAGGGCCTGGTCGGCTCGCCGATCGCCGCCGGCCACGCGTGTCTCAGTCCCGAGGAGCGCGATCTCGGTGTCGCGCTGGTCGAGATGGGCGCCGACGTGACCAACGTCTCGGTCTATTTCTCGGGCATGCTGCTGGGCATGGCGGCGATCCCGATCGGTTCGGGCGACGTCACCGATGCGATCGCCTCGTGCTTCGGCATCCGCCGCTTCCAAGCCGAGCGGCTCAAATGCGTCAACGGCTCGGCGATCGCCAGCCCGACCGACCACCGCGAAATGATCCCGGTCAACGCCCCTGGCGAAGAAGCCACGGGTCCGCTCGCGCGCCACGCCGACGACAAGAACCGCATTCCGCGCGCCGAACTGGTCTCGGTCATTACGACGCAGGTCGGGCGGCTGATGGAAGAAGTGTCGAAGGCCTTGAAAGGTCTGGGCTTCAATAGTCAGCGCGGGCAACAGGTCGTTCTGACCGGCGGCGGCGCGGAGCTCGTCGGACTTGCCGACTACGCCCAGTCCGCGCTCGGCAAGCCCGTCCGCATCGGCAAGGCGCCGCAGCTCACCGGGCTCGCGGAAACGCATCTCAAGCCCGGTTTCGCGACGCTCGCAGGGCTCGTGCTCTATGCCGCGGCGGACCCGGTCGACATCCGTTCGATCGGCCCCAGCTACCAGCCGACACTGCGCTATGGCGGCTTCGGACTGGCGAACCGTGTCATCCGCGCGGTGAAGGAATATTTTTGACTGGCCTTTGCCCGCCTATGGGGCTGTGGACAAAGGTTAAAGCCGCTTTGATTCGCCGAGTCGAAGCGTGCAATTTGGAGGCTCAGGGATTTCCTCCCGTGCGAGCCCGCCAGGAGCAGTGAGATGAGCATCAATATCGGACCGCCGGCTATCGAAGAGCTTCGGCCTCGGATCACCGTCATCGGTGTCGGCGGTGCGGGCGGCAACGCCATCGCCAACATGATCAACGCCGAGATCGAGGGGGTCGACTTCGTCGTCGCCAACACCGACGCGCAGGCGCTGAACAATTCGATCACCGAGCACCGCATCCAGCTCGGCACCGAGATCACCAAGGGCCTCGGCGCCGGCGCCCGCCCCGAAGTGGGCAAGGCCGCGGCGGAAGAGAGCCTGCCCGACATCGATCGCGCGCTCGAAGGCGTGCACATGTGCTTCATCGCCGCGGGCATGGGCGGCGGCACGGGAACCGGCGCTGCGCCGGTCATCGCCAAGGCCGCGCGCGACAAGGGCGTGCTGACCGTCGGCGTCGTCACCAAGCCGTTCCTGTTCGAAGGCACGCGCCGCATGCGCTCGGCCGAAGCGGGCATCGAGGAGCTGCAGCGCCACGTCGACACGCTGATCGTCATCCCCAACCAGAACCTGTTCCTGGTGGCCAAGGCCGAGACGACCTTCAAGGAAGCCTTCACCCTGGCGGACGAAGTGCTCCAGCAGGGCGTGCGCTCGATCACCGACCTCATGGTCATGCCGGGCCTGATCAACCTCGACTTCGCCGACGTCCGTTCGGTCATGGGCGAGATGGGCAAGGCGATGATGGGCACGGGCGAGGGCAGCGGCGAGAACCGCGCGCTCGAAGCCGCGGAACGCGCCATCGCCAACCCGCTGCTCGACGGCGTGTCGATGCAGGGCGCCAAGGGTGTCATCATCTCGATCATCGGCGGCGACGACATGAAGCTGCTGGAAGTCGACGAGGCCGCCAACCACATCCGCGAACTGGTCGACCCCAACGCCAACATCATCTGGGGGTCGGCGTTCAATCCCGACCTTCAGGGCAAGATCCGCGTTTCGGTGGTCGCCACCGGTATAGAGCAGAGCGCCGAAATGGCCGAGATCGCGGCGCGTCCGCTCAATCTCTCGCCCTCGCGCGGTCCGATTCGTCCGTCGATCACCACGCCCTCGGCTCCGCCCGCGCCTATCGAACCCGTCGCCAAGCCGTTGGCAGAGCCCGTTCCCGAGCCGCAGATCATTCCGGTCGCGGCCCCGGCTCCCGTTCAGGAAGAGCCCGTGGCCAGCCTCGATCTCGCCAGCGAGGGCGATGCCTTCGAACTGACCGATGAGGATGCCGACGACATCGCGGACAGCTCGACGAGCTACGCCAGCCTCAGCGGTGTCAAGTCGAACCGCAGCGAGCCGCTCGAACTCGGTCTCGATGCCAGCGATGCACTCGATGAGCCCGCCGGTGGCCAGGACGAGCTGCTGCTGAACGCCACCGAGCTTGAGAAAGAAGACGCGCCGGTCTCGCCGCTGGTTACGCGCCGCAAGGCACCGATCGCACCGGGTGCCGGTGCCGGTGCCGGGGCGGCTGCGCCGGGCGGCGGTGGTCGCGGGCCGGTGGCCGGCAACACGTTGTTCGAGCGCATGGCCAACCTTTCGCGCGGCGTGAAGTCGACCCCCGCGAGCGATGAAGGCGATGAGGACGAGGATGACGGTACGGCGATCAGCATACCGCGCTTCCTCGGGCGCCAGAACAACCAGTAAGGGTCTTGTCGGCGCTCATTTGCCCAGGGTTCATCTCGGATCATGCATTGCAGATCGAGCATGGCGATTAGGATCATCAGGCTGACCGCGCTGACATCGGCGCTGGCGCTCGCTGCGGCGGGCGTCCAGGCCGGTGCGCAGGGTGTGCCGCAGCGTCCGATGACGCCCGGCGGCGTGCTGCCGCGCGCGACGGGACTGCCGCAGGTGTCGCAGCCCGTGGTCCAGTCGATCCCGAGCAGCGACGGCATGACGCTCAACGAGGCGCTCGGGCGGTTGGCGCGCGATCCGCGTGACGTCGGCGCGCTGATCGATGCGGGCAATGCCGCGCTGGTCATGGGCGACGTCGATGCCGCGACGGGCTTCTTCCGCCGCGCCGATCAGGTCGCGCCGGGCAATCCGCGCGTCAAGGCCGGGCTGGCCGGGGCGATGGTGCGCAACGGCGATCCCTTCGGCGCGATCCCCTTGTTCGATCAGGCCGAGGCCGCCGGCGCGCTCGACAGCTCGCTCGCGGCCGATCGCGGGCTTGCCTACGACCTCGTCGGCGACAGCGCGACCGCGCAGCGGTACTACCGCCAGTCGCTGGCGCGCATGCCCAGCGAGGAAGCGACGCGGCGCATGGCGCTGAGCCTCGCGATCGCGGGGGACAAGCAGGGCGCGGAGACGATGCTTTCGCCGCTGCTCCAGGCACGCAATCTCGCGGCCTGGCGTACGCGGGCCTTCGCGCTGGCGATCGTCGGCCAGACGGACGAGGCGGTGAACGTCGCCAACTCGGTCCTGCCCGCGGAACTGGCGGCCGGGATCGCGCCCTATCTGCGCTACATGCCGCGCCTGACGCGCGCGCAGCAGGCTGCGGCGGCCAATTTCGGGGCATTCCCGCGTGCTTCGGAAATCGGTCGCGACGATCCGCGGGTCGCGCAATATGCGCCCAAGACGGCGAGTGTCGCGGCGATCGATGCGACGCTGACCCCCAAGGGGCAGCCCTTGGGGCGCAAGGTCCGGTCACGCGACCGCAATCGCAACAGCCGTAATGTGCAGGCGGTCGCCGCGCCGCCCGACCTGCAGCCCGCGCGCGAGGTCGCGGTTGCGGCCGCCGCGGCTCCGACGCGCGTCGCCTCGGCTCCGACCCGCAGTGTGCGCACACCTGTGCCGGCGCCAGTGCCGGCGCGCCCCACGCCGACTTTGACACCGGCTCCGCAACTTGCGCGCACCTCGACGGCATTGCCGGCGCCGGCAACGCCGCCGCGTACCGCCTCGGTCGCGGGCGTGCTGCCCGTGGCGCCGGGCTTCAATCTCGTGCCGAGCACGCCGCCTTCGGTTCCGTCGCCGGTCCCGACGTCGGTGCCGGCACCAACCGCTGCGGCCGCGGCACCCACGCCGACACCGGCGGCATCTATCGCGCAGATTCCGACCGCCGCGGCTATCGCGATGCCCACGCCCACACCGGCTGCGCCACCACCACCGCGAAGCCTGGCCGATGCCTTCGCCGATCTCGGACGGCCGAGCATAGACGTGACGCCGGCGGCCGGTGCGGTCGATCTGCGCCGTATCAAGCCGTCACGGCCCGAACCGAAAAAGCCGGTCGAGCCACCCAAACCCAGCCATCCGAGCCGTATCTGGGTCCAGGTTGCGACCGGTCGCGACAAGGCCGCGCTCGGCTTCGACTGGCGACGCATGACGCGCGAAAAGGCCGAGGCGTTTCGCGGCAAGGCACCGATGATCAGCGCGTGGGGGCAGACCAACCGCCTGCTCACGGGTCCGTTCCAGAGCGAGGCGGCGGCGAATGCCTTCATTGGACAGTTGCGCCGCGCCGATGTAGAGGGCGCCTTCGTCTGGACCAGTCCGGCGGGGCAGGTCGTTGACGCCCTGACGACGGCGGCTGTGCCGCCGCGGCGCTAAAGGTTAATTGTCCACACTTTGTGCACAGGGTTGTGGAGTTTTGCGCAGGCGAGATCGGTGGTTCCATTGTGCGCCGGGTAGGGACCGAAGCATCCAACCGGCATGACGATAAGGGTTGCACGCAAGCTATGCGAACGGAACAGGACATCATGAACCGGGACGAGGACGCCGCACCGGTCGACATGCTCGCCTCGCTGTTCGAAGCGCGCGGCTGGCAGTATGAATTCGTCAGCGAAGACGAAATCACCGGCGAGGTGCAGGGCGCCTGGGCGAACTATCAGCTCCAGGCGATCTGGCGGCCCGAGGATCACGTGCTGCAGATCCTCTGCCTGCCCGACATCCGCATGACCGACGAGAAGCGTGCGGCGGTCTACGAAGTGCTGACCCTGATCAACGAACAGCTCTGGCTCGGCCATTTCGACGTCTGGTCGAACGGCGGCGTGCTGCTTTACCGCCACGGGCTTATGCTTGGCGACGAAGGGCTGCTGAGCCCCAGCCAGGCGCAGGTCGCGATCGAAACCGCGATCGAGGAGTGCGATCGCTTCTATCCGGTGTTCCAGTTCATCCTCTGGGGTGACAAGACCCCGGCTGAAGCGCTGGCATCGGCCATGGTCGATGCGGTCGGCGAAGCCTAGGTTGGCTTGATCCTCCCCGTTCCGGGGAGGATGCACACAGGAGCGCAACCATGCTCGACACAATCCTGATCATCGGCTGCGGCAACATGGGTGGGGCCATGCTCGCGGGCTGGCTTGCGGGCGGTATCGCGCCCTCGCGTTTCACCGTGGTCGACCCCGTCCTCGCCGAGGCGCCGCGGGGCGTTACCCTCTTGTGCGAACTGCCCAAGGGCGCGCGGTTCGATGTCGTCATGCTCGGCGTGAAGCCGCAGATGCTGGCGGAGGTCGCGCCGACGATCGCGCCGCTGATCGGCAGCGATACCACGTTGCTGTCCATCCTGGCCGGCGCCGAACTGGCGACGCTTGCCACGCTTTTCCCTGCGGCCGGTGCCCGGGTGCGGATCATGCCGAACCTCTCGGCGGCGATCGGCAAGTCGCCGATCGCGCTCGCCACGCAGGCTATCGACGCGGACCGGCAGGCCGAGGTTACCGCGCTGATGGATCCGCTCGGCACGCCCGAGTGGATTCCCGAGGATCAGTTCGACGTGGTGACTGCGCTCGCGGGCTCGGGGCCGGCTTTCGTCTATCGCTTCATCGACGCGCTTGCCGCGGGCGCGGCCGCGCTCGGGCTCGACGCAGGCCAGGCGCAGAGACTGGCGTTGGCGACGGTCGAGGGCGCCTCGCTGCTTGCCGCCGCCTCCGAGCATTCGCCGGGCGAACTGGCGCGCCGCGTCGCCAGCCCCGGCGGCACGACCCAGGCGGGGCTCGACGTGCTCGACGCCGACAGTGCCCTCGCCAGGCTCGCTCAGGATACGCTCAAGGCCGCGGCCGATCGCAATGCCGAGATGGCAAAGGCCACGCGCGCCTAAGTTGCGAGGGTTCGGCAACAAAATGTTACAAAATCGGCAGGACCGGTTTTTCTTGAATGTTTACCCGTAGAGGCCGATATTCCACACTATCGGCAATCCGCATCGGGCGGTGCCGGCAAAGGAGTTTGCAATGGCCAACTGGAACGACCCCCAGCTCGATAGAACGGGCTTCGGAGCGTCTCCGAGCCTGAACGGCGGCGCCATCGGCGGGGTGACCTACGATCAGGGCCTGCGTCGACACATGCTGTCGATCTACAACTACATGTCGTCGGGCGTGCTGCTCACGGGTGTGGTTGCGTTGCTGTTCGAGCGTTCGGGCCTCGCGCTGCAGATGATGCAGTCGCCGATCAAGTGGCTCGTCATGCTCGCCCCGCTGGGCTTCGTCTTCGCGATGAGCCTGGGCGCCAACAAGATGAAGACGGCTACGATCCAGGCGCTGTTCTGGGGCTTCTGCGTGATCATGGGTCTGTCGATGTCGACGATCTTCCTGATCTACACCGACGCCTCGATCGCCACGGCCTTCTTCGCCACGGCGGCCGCCTTCGCGGGTCTGAGCTTGGTCGGTTACACGACCAAGAAGGATCTGTCGGGCATGGGCTCGTTCATGATCATGGGTCTGATCGGCATCATCGTCGCCAGCGTGATCAACATCTTCCTGCAGTCGAGCGGCCTCAACCTGGCGATCTCGTGCCTGGGCGTGCTGATCTTCGCGGGTCTGACGGCCTATGACACGCAGCGTCTGAAGAACGAGTATGCCTACCTGCGCGGCACCGATTTCGCCGGCAAGGCGGTCGTGCTCGGCGCGCTGTCGCTGTACCTCGACTTCATCAACATGTTCCAGTTCCTGCTGAGCTTCCTCGGCAACCGCGACTAAGCGACGGGACGACTGGCGCGGCTCTGCCGCATCAGTGAACGGAAAATATCATGCCCGGTGCGCCTTTGGTCGCACCGGGCATTTTCTTTACCGCCGCGTGCCGCTACGAAGGTGTCCCGTTGCGGGAGTGGACGCGAGTGAACCTTTTGAAAATTCGGCATTACATCGTGGCAGGCGCCAGCCTTGCCGGTATCGCGGCGCTTTCGGCCTGCGGCCCCAAGACCCCCGTCGCCTCGGCGCCGCCGCCCGCGCCAGTCATGGTCGTCCCGCCGCAGCCGATGCCGCCGCGCGGCGCTTCGCCCAACCTCGTGCCGCCGCCGATCGACGCCTATGGCGTGCGACGCACGGTCAATGCCGGGATCTCGACGGCGCAGACCACGTGGAACCTGCGCTCGGCCTACAACGTCGCCGCGCTCAACTGCCTCGATCCCAAGCATGCCCAGATCGTGGTCAACTACCGCGAGTTCCTCAAGGTCCAGGCCAAGAAGCTGACCGCCGTCAACAAGACGGTCGACCAGGAGTTCAAGGCCAAGCACGGTACGCGCTTCATCCCGCCGCGCGAGGCCTATATGACGCAGGTCTACAACTACTTCGCGCTGCCGCCGACGATCTCCTCGTTCTGCGACGCGGCTCTGGCGATGAGCGCCGAAGCGGCGACCGTGAAGTCGGCCGACCTCGACAGCTTCGCCGGGCGCAGCTTGCCGTCGCTCGAGCGCGTCTTCCTCGAGTTCTATCGCAGCTACGACCAGTATCGCACCGATCTCGGCGCCTGGCAGGCCAAGTATACGGCCTCGCAGCCGATCGCGGTGGCGCTGCCCGCGGCGCCGCAGGTGCAGGCGCAGTAAGTTCGAGGCCTGCAACTTCGGGCCTTCCGTAACTTTGCGCTTTCAAGGGCGGCACCTCTTCGCTAAGGGGGCCGTCCGCGGGTGTGCCGATGTGACGTCGGCCTCTCGCTCGTACTGGAACGGGGCCGTAGCTCAGATGGGAGAGCGCGTCGTTCGCAATGACGAGGTCAGGGGTTCGATCCCCCTCGGCTCCACCAGTAGCGACACTCTTGAAGGTTTCGGCTGAAAGCGTCTCCCGCCTCCGGGAGTGACCGGCTTGAGATCGAGCCGAAAGCGCCTAGTTTTAGCCCATGCATTTTCTCGATCAGGCCAAGATATTCATTCGCTCCGGCGCCGGCGGCCCCGGCGCGGTCGCCTTTCGGCGTGAGAAGTACGTCGAGTACGGCGGTCCCAACGGCGGCAACGGCGGCAAGGGCGGCGACATCGTGTTCGAAGCCGTGCCCGGCCTCAACACGCTGATCGACTTTCGCTACAAGCAGCACTTCAAAGCCCCGCGTGGCGGCGGCGGTGCCGGCACCAATCGCACGGGCGCGGGCGGCGAGGACCTGATCATCAAGGTGCCGATCGGCACCCAGATCCTCGACGACGACCAGGAAACCGTGCTCGCCGACATGACCGAGCCCGGCCAGCGCGTCGTGCTGCTCGAAGGCGGCATCGGCGGTCGCGGCAATGCCAGCTACAAGACCTCGACCAATCGCGCGCCGCGCCAGCACCAGCCGGGCATGCCGGCCGAGGAAATGTACGTCTGGCTGCGGCTCAAGCTGCTGGCCGATGCGGGCCTCGTCGGCCTGCCCAATGCCGGCAAGTCGACCTTCATCAACCAGATCTCGAACACCAAGGCCAAGGTCGGCGCCTATGCCTTCACCACCTTGCGTCCGCAGCTCGGCGTGGTCGCGCATCGCAACCGCGAGTTCGTCCTGGCCGACATTCCCGGCCTGATCGCCGGCGCGGCCGACGGTGCGGGCATCGGCGATCGCTTCCTCGGCCATATCGAGCGCTGCCGCGTGCTGATCCACCTGATCGACATCAACGGCACCGATCCGGCCGAGGCGCTGCAGGTGATCGAGGAAGAGCTCCAAGCCTATGGTGGCGGGCTCGACGAGAAGCCGCGGCTGATCGCGCTCAACAAGATCGACACGGTCGACGAGGAACTGGTCAAGGCCTTCACCGCCGAGCTCAAGGCGGCAGGGGCCAAGCGGGTCTATCCGATCTCGGGCGCCAGCGGCAAAGGCATGGGCCGGCTGCTCGACGCGGTGATCGGTCACCTGCCCGCGGCGACCGCGACCGAACGCCCCGACGGCGAGCGCGAGGAGCTCGACGACAAGCCCTGGTCGCCGATCTGAGCTGTGATCTGAGAGCGTCGACGTGACGGGGCGAGTCCCCGGTGCGACGAAACCGGTTCTAATTGTGACGATCCCTCGCTAATCCCGCGCCATGTCGATTACCCGCCTTTCCGACCTTGCCGACAAGACGGCCTGCCCGCGCCTCGTGGTGAAGGTGGGCTCGTCGCTGCTCGTCGGCCGCGAAGGGCTCCGCCGCGCCTGGGTCGAGGGTCTGGTGGCAGAGATCGCCGCGGCGCGGGCGCGCGGGCAGGACGTGATCGTCGTGTCCTCGGGCGCGATCGCGCTCGGCGCGGCCAGGCTGGGGCTGGAGAAGGGCGGGCGCGGCAGCCTCGCCGATGCCCAGGCCGCGGCCGCTGTCGGCCAGATTGCGCTGTCGGGGCTCTGGGCCGAACTGCTGGGCCGTCACGGTCTGACTGCCGCGCAATTGCTGCTGACGCTCGAGGATCTCGAGGACCGACGCCGCTATCTCAACGCCACGGCCACCCTGACACGGTTGCTCGATGCCGGTGCCGTACCGGTGATCAACGAGAACGATTCCGTCGCCACGCAGGAAATCCGCTTCGGCGACAACGATCGCCTGGCTGCGCGCGTCGCCCAGGCGGCCCGCGCCAGCGCGGTGCTGCTGCTGTCCGACGTCGACGGGCTCTACGATCGCAATCCCAAGGATCCCGCGGCCA
>SECS01000014.1 GCA_004211435.1 Novosphingobium sp.
CCAGGGGTTGTGCGCAGCCTCGTAATAGTAGCGCGCCGAGGTGTGGTAGCTCTCGGTCACCCAGTAGAGCATGACCGTGTCGATCAGTTCGTCCTTGGTGAAGCGGCTTTCGACATCGCCCTGGGTATCGGCCCAGGAACGCCGCTTCTCGACGATCCAGGCGAGCAGGCCCGCGGGGGAATCGTTGAGGCCGACCGCCGGGGTCTGCGGCTTCGACTTCTGCAGCATGAAATAACCGATCTCCTCGGCCATCATGCGCGCGCTCTTCTGGAGCAGTTCGGCCTCGCCGGGCTCGAAGTCCGCGGGATCAGGCGGGCGCATCGCGGTCATGAAGTCGAGCGGCGCCGGCGTGTGAATATGGACGCCGATCACCTTGTCGGCGTGCTTGTGACCGAGCTGCGCCGAGATGAAGGCGCCCCAATCACCGCCCTGCGTAGCGAAACGATCATACCCGAGGCGCGCCATCAGCTCGACCCAGAGATCGGCAGTGGTCCAGAAGTTGTGGCCGGTCTTGGTCAGGGGCGTCGAGAAACCGTAGCCTGGCAGCGACGGTACGACGACGTCGAAGGCATCGGCCGGATCGCCGCCATAGGCCGCGGGATCGCTCAGCGGGCCGATGACCTTGTGGAAATCCCAGAAGGTCCAGGGCCAGCCGTGGTTGAGGATCAGCGGTATTGGGTTCGGGGCGCCCGGTGTCCCTTTGCCTTTCACATGGACAAAGTGGACGGGCACCCCGTCGATCGTGGTGCGGAACTGCGGGAAGGCGTTCATCGCCGCCTCGCGGGCGCGCCAGTCGTAGCCTTCGCGCCAGTGCTCGGCGAGTTCGCGAATGTAGGCGGCCTGGGCGCCGTAGGCCCATTGGTCGTTGGCGAAGTCGGCGGTCCAGCGCGTGCGCGCCAGGCGGTCGTGCAGGTCGTCGAGCACGGCCTGCGGCACGTCGATGCGGAATGGTTCGATCATGGTCTATTGCCTCTCCGCGAGAAACCGCTCGGGCGGCTTTCCTTGCACGACAGTTTGCCGCAACACTCGCGATCAGCAAGCCCGGAGCGAAATCCGGCGACAAGGAGAGAACGATGCTCGATGCGGCACAGATCATCGCCGAGGCCGAGAACCAGGTCGGCGTCGCCGATACCGACGTCGGCGTGCGCGGCAATCTCGAGCGGCTGATCGCCGAGCTCGGCCGCGACTTTCCGATGTCGGATGACGGTGAAGCCTATGTCCGCAAGATGCTGCTGACCGACACGGTCAACCGTCTCGAAGGCTTGCGCTGGCTGCGCGACTTTCCCGAAATCGCCGAAGAGGCGATCGAAGCGCCGGTGTTCCTGATGGGCCTGCCGCGCTCGGGCACGACCTATTTCCAGTACCTGTTCGATCGCGATCGCCGCTTCCGGCTGATGCGGACCTGGGAATCGATCATGCCCTCGCCGCCGCCGGGCCACGATCCGGCTTCGGTCACGCGCCGCCGCGCCGCCTGGGTCGAGATCCAGAAGGGCCGCGCTCATTTCGACGGGTTCGAGGCGCTGCACCTCTACGACGAGGACGGCTCGGACGAATGCCACGCCTTCCTCGAACAGAGCTTCGGCTCGGCCGGACTGCACAACCTCTATCGCGTACCCGGCTATTTCGACTACCTGCTCGACGAAGCGAACCTCGGCGAGACCTACCGCATCCACAAGCGCCAGCTCCAGCTGTTGCAGTGGAAGTCCGAGCGCCGGCCATGGGCGCTCAAGTATCCTAACCACGTCCTGGCGATGGACGAGATCCTCAAGGTCCATCCCACCGCGAAGATGGTCATGACCCACCGCGATCCGGTGCAGACCCTGGCCTCGATCTGCAAGATGACCTTCAACCTGCGCGGCATGCGGTCGGCGGGGCCGGTCGACAAGGCCGAGGTCGGCCGCGACATGCTGCATTTCATCGGCCGGCATATCGATCGCATCATGGCTTTCGACCAAGGCGCGAACGGGCACCGCGTGGTCCATGTCGATTACTACGCGCTGGTCGCCGATCCGGTCGGCGAGATGTTCCGCATTCATGAGGGCGTCGGTGTGGACACGCCCGAGGACGTCGCTGAAACGGTGCGCGCCTGGCACGCCGCCAATCCCAAGAACAAGCGCGGCGCCAACGCCTATACCTGGGAGGAATACGGTCTCGACGAGGGTGCTGTGCTCGAACGCTTCGGTGACTACATGCGTCGCTTCGCCATCCCGCGCGAGAACGATGGCCTCGCCCGGATCGGCGCCCTGGCATGAGCTGGGACGCGCTCTATGCGGCCATTGCCGAGGCCCGCACGCAGATCGCCGCCGTGGCGCCCGATGCCGAGACCCTGGCCGAGGGCGAGGCCTACCTGGCGCGCGTGCTCGCGGCGGGACTCGGCGGCGCCGTGCTCGGCCATCTGTTCCAGCAGGACGGCCTGTCGCGCGCCCTGCCCTGTTACGGCGGCCCCAATCCCGACTACCTGATGCGCTTCGCACCGGTGGCGGAGGGGCAGACCTATCGGCTTGAAGGCCGGCTCGAAGGGTCGGAGCGCGTTGGCGTGGGGCTCTACACTTACGGCGCCAATGGCGCGCCGCTCGAGGCGGGCTATGTCGCTTTCGACCGAAGCAACGTTGCGGCTGACGGCAGCTTCGCGCTCGACATCGGCGGCGATGCCCTGCCGATCGCGCCGGGCACGCGGGTGATGCTCACGCGCACCCTGCACCGCGATCCGGCGGCCGATCCGGCGAAACTGCGCTTCACCGGCGGTGCCCCCGCCAAGGGTCTATCGCTGGCCATGGGCAGCGCCGCGGGCGCGCTAGGCTTCGTCGCCCATTCGCTCGGCAGCAATGTCCGCGAATATCTCAAGTGGACCTCGGCGGCGCGGGGTTATCGAAATCGGCTCGATGTTGCCCCGCCCGAACTCACCGCGACGGTCCAGGGCGACCGCGACACGCAATATTTCCTCGGCGGCTTCGATCTCGCCGAGGGCGAATGGCTCGACGTGACGATGCCCGCCGACCTCGGCGCCGGCTACTGGTCGCTCCACGCGTACAACTACTGGTACGAACATCTGCAGACCCCCGGCGCGCACGATCGCAACGTCGTCGCCGATGCCGACGGGCGCATCCGCATCGTCGTCGGCCCGAACCCGCCTTCCGGTGCCGCCAATCACATCGACACACTCGGCCGGCGCAAGGGCGCCTTCGTCTGCCGGATCATCGGTGGCGGTGGCTGTCCATCGGCCGAAGTGAAGCGCGGCTAGAGCGCTGCGATCGCCGCCAGCGCGGCCGCACGTCGGGCCGGCCAGTTGCCGGCGATCTCGACCCAGCGGACTTCGAAGCGTTCGAGCTCGTCGCGGCACAGCGCGTCGAAGCGGAACCGCTCCTGCGCCTCGGTGTGTAGCCGCAACCCGTCGTCGACCCACTGCACGTCGGGCGCCATGTGGAGATAGAGGTCGGCCAGCGGATAGTCCGGCCCGGCCATGTCGGGGCCGAGCATCATGCGGTGCCAGGCGCGCGTCATCAGCCAGTCGGTGTCGGTGATGACCAATGCGCCGGCGGCCGCGGCGATCCGCTCCTGCTGGACGCGGGCGATCATCTGCAAGTCCTCGGCACTGCAGTCGGTGCCATGTTCGAGGCAGTATTCGCGACCGTACTCGGGCACCCAGACCGTGCCCAGCGCGGCCGCGAGTTCGGCCGCCAGCGTCGACTTGCCCGTGCTCTCGATCCCGTGCAGCGCGACGACGATTGTCATACCAGCGGCGCCGAGGCCACCCGGCTGCGCTGCCAGGCGATCAGTCCGAAGACGGACATCATCAGCATGACGATATAGAGCCCGGCGGTCAGGTTCAGCCCGCGCCAGACGTAGAGGACGATCGAGAGGACGTCGATCGCGATCCAGTAGACCCAGTTCTCGATCCGGCGGTAGGACAGCAGGAACTGCGCGACGACGCTGGCCGCGGCGACCGTGGCATCGACATGCGGCGCCGCGGCGTCGGTCCAGGTCGCCATCGTCTCGCCGAGCATCGCCGAGAGCGCGACGGTGCACAGCGCGCAGAGCAAAAGCGTGCGCGGCGAGGACCATTCGACCACGAGGTCGCCCTCGTCGTCGATCGCGCGCGTCCACTTCCACCAGCCGAACAGCTGCACGCAGAAGAAGAACACCTGCAGCATGGCTTCGCTGTAAAGCCGCGTCTCGAAGAAGATCGCGGCATAGAGCGAGACCATGACGAGGCCGCAGGGGAAGTTCCACACGTTCCGCTGGATCAGCAACGCGATGTTGGCGAAGCCGAAGGCGACCGCCATGAATTCCAGCTCCGTCAACGTCGCATTCCCCCACCACGCATCCCGCTATGGTTAACGGCCTTAGCGCAGCCGCGGCGGCGGCGCGAGAGGCGCCGGGGGCTTTGACAAAGCGAACCGTACTGGTGATGTGCGCAAGCCACATCCAGGAGCAGCCGATGGCCCGCGTCACCCCCGTCTACAAGCCCAGCGACTATCCCAACCCCGATGCCCAGACGCGCGAGGACCTGGCCGACTTGTTCGGGCAGATGTTCCCCGGCGTCGACAATCCCGAGATCGACCGGCCGCATTCGGGCGTCGCCATCGCCGCGCTCAATCCCAAGCTGGCGCTGCACCTGTCGAAGCTGTCGAGCTTCGCCGCGCTCGAACTGGGCTGGTCGAAGCGCGCCGACCTGCGCGAGATCGCGATCCAGACGGTCAACCTGCACTATGGCTCGGACTTCTCCGCCCGCTCGCGACACCGCGCCTGGGAAGTCGTCGGCCTGCGCATGGAACAGCTTGCCGCCCTACCCTTCTGGAAGACCACGGGCCTGTTCGACGACGAGCAGAAGCTGGTGATCGAATATGCCCTCGCCGTGGTGACCGGCGACGTGCCCGCGCCGCTGTTCGCGCGCGTGGTCGGGCTGTTCGGCGAGAAGGGTGCGGTCGAATGCACGACGGTGATCGGCATCTGGTCGATGTGGGCGATGCTGCTGGGGGCTACCCAGCCTAGCCTGGATTGACCGCCAGCACCGACCGATCACGCCCGAGCCGCACGACGAGATCGGCACGCGCGGGCATTTCGGCGAGGATGTGGCGGGTCAGTCGCTCGTAGTGCTCGATGAAGCGCGCGACTCCGGCCGCGTCCATCAGTCCGGGCGCGCCGGGGCCGGCGCGTTCGCGCAGTTCGGCCTCCTGCTGCAGGCGCCAATCGAAGACCACGTCGAACGCGGGCGCGGCGAGCAGGACCAGCACGTCGATTCGCGCGAACAGGTCCTGGTACATGCCGGCCAGCGCGGCGTTGGCATAGGCACGCCACAGGCCTTGCGGGTCCTCGGCCGCCTCGAGCGTGTTCACCGGATCGCGCAGCGCGGCCGCGGCCTCGGGACGCGCGCCGACGCACCAGCCCTCAAGGATCAGCAGCGCCGTGTCGGCGGGCGCGCTGTCCCATTCCGCTTCGGGTAGGCGATCGTCCTGCGCCTTGTCGAAGCGCGGCAGCGGCGCGGGCTCGCCCCGATCGAGCGCGGTGAGGATATCGAGCCCGAGCGCGACGTCGTGCGTCCCCGGCACCCCGCGCGTGCGGAGCAGCGGATGGACCTCATGCGCCAGCCGCTCGCGTTCGACGCGGGTCAGATAGAGATCGTCGATAGAGAGCAGTGACGTGGCGATCCCGCGCCGTTCCGCCTCCCGGGCAACGGCCCGCGCCAGCGTGGTCTTGCCGCTGCCTTGCGCGCCGCAGAGGCCGAGGACGAGCGGCTGTCCTTCACCGCCCTGCCCGATCGCCGCGAAGATCGCGGCCAGCAGGCTGGGATCGGGCGCGATCGCGGTCACACCGTGAAGGTCGCCGCCTGCCCGTGACGCGCGCCCTGCGCGTCGATCAGGTTCCAGACCACGGCATCGTCGATGCGAAAGCGCCGCCCCGTCGCCGAGACGCGCATGCCGCCATAGTCGTTGATGAAGTCGTCGCGGGTGACGCGGTCGAGCAGGCTCTGGCGCTCGTCGCGCAGCATTTCCTCGGCCGAGAGCCGCGAGGGCATCGTCGTGAAGCCCGCGGCGTCGCATTCGAAGGCGGCGAGCGCCACGCGGTTGCCGAAGAAGAACACCGGATCGGCCTCGATCCCGTGCGCGACGATCGCACAGGGTGCTTCCCAGAGAGCGGTCACCATGTCCTCGCCGTGCGGTACCAGCGGCCGGCGCAGCAGCCGTTCGAAGCTGTCGGCGATCAACGCGATACGCGCTGCCGTCTCTTCCTCGAAGTATTGCGCCGGGACCGGGTCCGCTATCACAACTCGATCGTCGGATGCGGGATCGCTTCGCCAGCGCGCGTCGGCGCACGGATAGCGCGCAGCACGTAGCCGAGGTAGAAATCGAGCAGCTTGTCGAGCGAGTAGTTGGCGATCGCGTCGATCTGCGATCCGTCCTCGTTCTTGTACCAATCGGCCCCGGCATTGAGCATGCGGATGACCGTGGAGATCGTCAGGTAGATGTCGAGTTCGGGGTGGAACAGTCCCTCGCGCACGCCGTCGGACAGCACCGCGCTCCAAGCCTCGTAGGCATCCTTCTTCGCTTTCGAGAGATAGCTGAAATACTCGCTGCGGCGGAAGAACTTCCGCTCGTTGAAGGCGATCGCGTAGACCTCCTGGCTTTCGGTCAGCCGGTGCAGCTCGGTCATCAGCAGCGCGACGAAACGCTGTTCGGCATCGAGGGGCAGCTCGGCGATGCGCTGCGCGTCGTCGCGGCTCTGCAGGATCGCGTCGCGCACTATCTCCTCGAGGATTTCCTCCTTCGTCGCGAAATGGTGATAGAGACTGCCCGAGAGGATATCGACGTCGTCGGCGATCTGGCGCACTGTCGTCGCCTCGAAACCGTACTCGGCAAAACGCCGCGTCGCGACGGCCAGGATCAGTTCGCGGCGATCGATCGGCGGCGATCCATCGGCCTTGGCACGCGGACGGCGAGCCGCCTTGCGCTTGGCTTCGGCCCCGTCGTTCGTCTTTGCGCGAAGCGTGTTCTGCCGTGTCGCCATTCGTTCACCGATCCTCGTCAGCCCCTCAGAAGCCGCCGCGTGTGCCGCGGTCGACCGCCGACCTTGTACCTAGACCTAGCAGGCGACAACGCGATTTGCGAGCCGCCTAGCTCGGATGTCCCCGATCGGAGCCCTACCCCCAGCGAGGTCAGGCGCGTTCGACTAGATAGAGCGCGCCGAAGCCCGGAAGGCGTCCGGGCGTGGCGCCGTTGATCGCCAGGATCGGAGCGCCCTCGGCCAGCGGAAGCGTCACCGGATCCGGTGACAGGTTGAACAGGCAGTGCACGCGCTGCCCCGCGGCTTCGCGAACGAAGGACAGTATGGCGCCGTCGGCCCGGGCAGCTTCGAGCGATCCCAGTCGCAGTGCGGGGTGGGCCTTGCGCAGCGCCAAGATCTGCCGAGTCAGGGCCAACTGCGAGGCCGGATCCGTCTCTTGCCGCTCGACCGCGCGCGCGAGGTTCGCATCGGACAGCGGCAGCCAGGGACGGCCCGTGGTGAAGCCGCCCAGATCTTCGTCGCGCCAGGGCATTGGCGTGCGCGCGCCGTCGCGTGAGAGCGTCAGCGGCCAATTGGCGATCGCCTCGGGGTCCTGCAGCAGCTCGAACGGGATCTGGTCCTGCTCGAGGCCGAGTTCCTCCCCCTGATAAACGATGATGTTGCCGCGCAGCGCCGCCAACAGTGCGATCTTCATTGCGGCAAAGTGCTTGCGGTCGGCGGGGGCACTCCAGCGCGAGACCGCGCGCGGCGCATCGTGGTTCTCGAAGGCCCAGCTCGGCCAGCCCCCTCCGGTCGACCAGCGTTCGATCGCGTCGATCGCGATCCGTGGCGTGAGTTCGGGAGCGTAGAGCAGGTCGAAGCCATAGGCTGAATTCAAGCGGTGTTCGCCCTGGGTATAGGCCTGCATCTCGGCGATCGCCTTGTCGCCGCCGACTTCGGCCACCGTATGGATCGCGCCGTATTCGTCGCAGACCGCGCGGATCCGCTCGATGAAGCCGACCATGTCGGGGTGCGACTGGCTGTAGAGCTTGGTCTGGAAGTCGAACGGCCGCGTCCGCACTTGGCGGTCGTCGGACGCTGCTGGATTGTTGCGCAGCATCGGGTCGTGCATCGAATGGTTGAGGGCGTCGAGCCGGAAGCCGTCGACACCTCGGTCGAGCCAGAACCGCGCGACGCCGAGCAGCGCGTCCTGCACCGCAGGATTGTGCACGTTGAGCTGGGGTTGCTCCTTGAGGAAGGTGTGCATGTAATACTGGCCTCGGCGTGCGTCCCAGGTCCAGGCCGGGCCACCGAATACCGACTGCCAGTTGTTGGGCGGCGTGCCGTCGGGCTTGGGATCGGCCCAGACGTACCAGTCGCTCCTGTCGCCCTTGCGCGCGGCGCGGCTCGTGGTGAACCAGGGATGGAGGTCCGAGGTATGGGCATAGACCTGGTCGACGATGACCTTGAGGCCGAGCGCATGTGCGCGCGCCACCAGCGCATCGAAATCGGCGAGCGTGCCGAAGGTCCGGTCGACGTCGCAATAGTCGGCGACGTCGTAGCCGAAGTCCCGCATCGGCGAGGTGTAGAACGGCGAAATCCAGATCGCGTCGACGCCGAGCGCAGCGACATAGTCGAGCCGCTGTGTGATCCCCGCGAGGTCGCCGACGCCGTCGCCGTTGGTGTCCTGATAGGAGCGCGGATAGATTTGGTAGACGGCGGCGCCACGCCACCAGGGCGCCGTCGCGGGATCGATCGGTCGGGTCATGCCGGCGCTCCTTGGCCTCTGTGCACGTGTGACCATGAATTCTAATGCCGCATTGCACAATCGACTTGTCGAAGAGCCCCTGTCTGCCTTAGCCATGGCACTGGAGGCATGGAGAGGACGGAGTCGTCGTTGCGACCGGCAGCAGGGGCTTTGCGTCCACGCTCCGGTGCTCAGAATGGGAGCGTCCTGCCGTGAACATGCCCAAGCCCGAGGCCCTCTCCCCGCAAGTCTCCGAAATGGACGAGCACCTGATCGACGTGCTGCGCCACCGCGTCGGCAAGGACGAGCGCGCTGCCACCCAGCACGACTGGTTCAAGGCCGCCGTGCTGACCTTGCGCAACCACGTGGTCGACCGCTGGATCGAATCCACCCGCAAGACCTACGACGAGAGCGGCAAGCGGGTTTACTACCTGAGCCTCGAATTTCTCATCGGTCGGCTGATGCGCGATGCGCTCTCGAACATGGGCATGACGCGTGAGATGGAAGCGGCGCTCGCCAGCCACGGGCTCGACCTTGCCGCGCTCGAAGACCTCGAACCCGATGCGGCGCTCGGCAACGGCGGCCTCGGTCGCCTTGCCGCCTGCTTCATGGAGAGTCTCGCCAGCCTCGACATCCCCGCCTACGGCTACGGCATCCGCTACGTGAACGGCATGTTCCGCCAGCGCATCCAGGATGGCTGGCAGATCGAGCTACCCGAGACCTGGCTCGCCCATGGCAACCCGTGGGAATTCGACCGGCGCGAAAGCGCCTATCGGGTCGGTTTCGGCGGCGAGGTCGTAGCCGATGGCCCCGATGGCGCGGTCATCTGGAAACCCGCCGAACAGGTCGAGGCCTCGGCCATCGATACGCCCGTGGTGGGCTGGCGCGGCAAGCGCGTGAACACCTTGCGCCTCTGGACCGCGACTGCGCTCGATCCGATCCGGCTCGACACCTTCAACGCCGGCGACCATGTCGGTGCGCTCGTCGAGGAAGCCCGCGCCGACGCGCTCGTTCGCGTGCTCTATCCGGCCGACTCCAGCGCTTCCGGCCAGGAGCTGCGGCTGCGGCAGGAGTATTTCTTCACCTCGGCCTCGATCCAGGACATCATCCGCCGCCACGTCGCCTATATGGGCGACGTCCGCACCCTGCCCGACAAGGCGGCGATTCAGCTCAACGACACCCACCCCGCGGTCGCGGTCGCCGAAATCATGCGGATCCTCGTCGACATCCACGGGCTCGAATTCAACGAGGCCTGGGAAGTCACCAAGAAGACCGTCGGCTATACCAACCACACCCTGCTGCCCGAGGCGCTCGAGTCCTGGCCGCTGCCGCTGTTCGAACGGCTGCTGCCGCGGCACATGCAGATCGTCTATGCGATCAACAGTCGCGTCCTGCGCGAGGCGCGCAAGGCCGGGCTCGACGATGCCGCGGTCTCGTCGATCTCGCTGATCGACGAAGGCGGCGAGCGGCGCGTGCGCATGGCCAATCTGGCTTTCGCCGGCGCGCATTCGGTCAACGGCGTCGCAGCGCTACACACGGACCTGATGAAGGTCACCGTGTTCAAGGACCTCCACCAGCTCTACCCCGACCGGATCAACAACAAGACCAACGGCGTCACCCCGCGCCGCTGGCTGCAGCAGTGCAATCCGGGCCTGACCGCGGTGATCAAGGACGCGATCGGCGACCAGTTCCTGGACGATGCCGAGAAGCTGTCCGATCTCAACGCGCTGTCCACCGACGCGGCGCTCGGCGAGCGCATCGCCGAGGTCAAGCGGGCCAACAAGGTCGCGCTGGCTTCCTACATCAAGGAAGTCGTCGGCATCCGCCTCGATCCCGACGCGCTGTTCGACGTCCAGATCAAGCGCATCCACGAGTACAAGCGCCAGTTGCTCAACCTGATCGAGACCGTCGCTCTCTACGACCAGATTCGCAGCCATCCCGAGCGGGACTGGGTGCCGCGCGTGAAGATATTCGCGGGCAAGGCGGCGCCGTCCTATCACAACGCCAAACTCATCATAAAGCTGGCCAATGACATCGCCCGGCGGGTGAATTCCGATCCCTCGGTCGGCGGGCTGCTAAAAGTGGTGTTCTTGCCCAACTACAACGTCACCAAGGCCGAGAAGCTCATCCCGGCGGCCGACCTGTCCGAACAGATCTCGACCGCGGGCATGGAAGCTTCGGGCACGGGCAACATGAAGTTCGCACTCAACGGCGCGCTGACGATCGGCACGCTCGACGGCGCCAATGTCGAGATCAAGGATCACGTCGGCGACGACGAGATATTCATCTTCGGTCTGACCGCCGATCAGGTGGCCGAGAAGCGCGCGCAGGGCTACAACCCGCGCGAAGTCATCGAGCAGTCACGCGAATTGAGCCAGGCGCTCGCCGCGATCGCCAGCGGCGTGTTCTCGCCCGACGATCCGCACCGCTATGCCGATCTGATGGGTGGCATCTATGACCACGACTGGTTCATGCTCTCGGCCGATTTCGACTCCTACGCCGCCGCCCAGCGCGCGGTCGACACCCGCTGGCTCGACCAGAAGGCCTGGCGCACCAGCGCGATCCGGAACATCGCCAATGTGGGCTGGTTCTCTTCGGACCGGACCATCGGCGAATATGCCCGGGACATCTGGAAGGTCTTGTGAAGCCACCGGCGGAAGCCATCATCGCGCTGCTCGAAGGCACCCACGCCGATCCGTTCTCGTTGCTGGGCGTCCACCAGGGGCCCGAAGGCACCTTTGCGCGCGCGATCCTGCCGGGCGCCGATGCGGCCGAGGCGCATGACCTCAAAGGCAAGAAGCTCGGCAAGCTCAAGCGCGTCGATCCCGGCGGGCTGTTCGAAGGCAAGCTCAAGGGTGATGCGCAGCCCGTCCAGTATCGCTGCACCGCCGGTACACACGAGTGGTGGATCACCGATGCCTACTCATTCGGCCCGGTACTCGGACCGATCGACGACCTGCTGATCGCCGAAGGCACGCATTTCCGCCTGTTCGACAAGCTCGGCGCGCACCCGATCCGCCACGAAGGCGCTGACGGCGTCCATTTCGCGGTCTGGGCACCGAACGCCCGGCTCGTCGCGCTGGTCGGCGATTTCAACGACTGGGACCATCGCCGGCATCCGATGCGCCAGCGTGTCGATATCGGCGTCTGGGAGATCTTCCTGCCCAAGATCGGCTTGGGCCGCGCCTACAAGTTCCGCATTGTCGGACCGGACGGCACGGTGCAGCCGCTCAAGGCCGATCCCTTCGCCTTCGCTTCTGAGCTGCGCCCGCGCACCGCCTCGATCACCGCGCGGCCCGGCAAGGACGAATGGGGCGACGACGCCCACCGCGCGCACTGGGCGTCGGTCGATCCGCGGCGCGAGGCGATTGCGATCTACGAGGTCCATCCGGGTTCGTGGCAGCGCGACGACAAGGACTGGTTCCTGACCTGGGATGCCCTGGCCGAGCGGCTGATTCCTTACGTGGTCGAGCTGGGCTTCACCCATATCGAATTCCTGCCGGTCTCCGAGCATCCCTACGATCCGAGCTGGGGCTATCAGACCACCGGGCTCTATGCGCCCTCGGCGCGCTTCGGCGACGTCGCGGGCTTCGCGCGCTTCGTCGACGGCGCGCATCGCGCCGGTGTTGGGGTGCTGATCGACTGGGTGCCAGCGCACTTCCCCACCGACGAACACGGCCTCGCCCATTTCGACGGCACCGCGCTCTACGAACATGAGGATCCGCGGCTCGGCTTTCATCCCGACTGGAACACCGCGATCTACAATTTCGGCCGGCGCGAGGTGCAGTCGTTCCTGGTCAACAACGCGCTGTTCTGGGCCGAGCGCTACCACATCGACGGCCTGCGCGTGGATGCGGTCGCCTCGATGCTCTACCGCGACTATTCGCGCGACGCCGGCGAATGGATACCCAATGCCGAGGGCGGCCGCGAGAACTGGGAAGCGGTCGAATTCCTGCGCGCGACCAACAAGGCGCTCTATGGCCAGCATGCGGGCGTGATGACGATTGCCGAGGAATCGACCTCTTGGCCTGGCGTATCGTTGCCGGCTTACGACGAGGGCGCCAAGACCAGCCTCGGCTTCGGCTTCAAGTGGAACATGGGCTTCATGCATGACACGCTGAAGTACATGGCGCGCGATCCCGTCCACCGGCAGCACCACCATGCCGAGATCACCTTCGGGCTGGTCTACGCGTTCAGCGAGAATTTCGTCCTGCCGCTGAGCCATGACGAGGTCGTCCACGGCAAGGGCTCTCTGCTAAACAAGATGAGCGGCGACGACTGGCAGCAGTTCGCCAACCTGCGCGCCTATTACGGCCTGATGTGGGGCTATCCGGGCAAGAAGCTGCTATTCATGGGCCAGGAGTTCGCCCAGCGCCGCGAATGGAGCGAGGATCGCGCGCTCGATTGGGATCTGCGCCAGGCGCCCGCGCACGAGGGCATTCGCAATCTGGTGCGTGATCTCAACTGGCTCTATCGCGAGACCCCGGCGTTGCACGCGCGCGACTGCGAGGGCGAAGGTTTCGAATGGCTGGTGGTCAACGATGCCGCCAATTCGGTCTTTGCCTGGCTGCGCAAGGCGCCGGGCGCGAAAACCGTCGCCGTGGTCGCGAATATGACGCCGATTCTGCACACCGGCTATCGCCTTCCGCTGCCGCACGATGGGGTCTGGCGCGAAGTGATCAACAGCGACGCGGCGATTTACGGTGGCAGCGGCCAGGGCAATCTCGGCGCGGTGACGGCCGAGCACGGCGCCGCCCACGTCACCTTGCCGCCGCTGGCGACGCTGATGTTCGAACTGGCAGAATAAGAAGGGGTTTGGAGAGGTCGCATGGTCGATAGACGGCAACAACCGCTGGCGCGCGACGCCATGGCCTATGTCCTTGCCGGAGGACGTGGCAGCCGGCTCAAGGAGCTCACCGACAACCGCGCCAAGCCCGCGGTCTATTTCGGCGGCAAGACGCGGATCATCGACTTCGCCCTGTCGAACGCGATCAACTCGGGCATCCGCCGCATCGGCGTCGCCACCCAGTACAAGGCGCACTCGCTGATCCGCCACCTGCAGCGTGGGTGGAACTTCCTGCGGCCCGAGCGCAACGAGAGCTTCGACATCCTGCCCGCCTCGCAGCGCGTCTCCGAGTTCCAGTGGTACGAGGGCACGGCCGACGCGGTGTTCCAGAACATCGACATCATCGAGCCTTACGCGCCGAAGTACATGGTCATCCTCGCAGGCGATCACATCTACAAGATGGACTACGAGCTGATGCTCCAGCAGCACGTCGACAGCGGCGCGAACGTTACCGTCGGCTGCCTCGAAGTGCCGCGCAAGGACGCCTCGGGCTTCGGCGTCATGGCAGTCGACGCGAACGACGTCATCACCGAGTTCGTCGAGAAGCCCGCCGATCCGCCGGCCATGCCGGGCAATCCCGACATGTCGCTGGCCTCGATGGGCATCTACGTGTTCGACACCGATTTCCTGATCGAACAGCTGCGCCGCGATGCCGAGACGCCAGGCTCGAAGCACGATTTCGGCGGCGATATCATCCCTTACCTCGTCGAACACGGCAAGGCCGTGGCGCATCGCTTCTCGTCGAGCTGCATCCGCGCGGCCGAGGAGATCGAGGAATACTGGCGCGACGTCGGCACGGTGGATGCCTACTGGGAAGCCAACATCGACCTTACCGACGTCGTCCCCAAGCTCAACATGTACGACAGCGACTGGCCGATCTGGACCTATTCGGAGATCACCGCTCCGGCCAAATTCGTCCACGACGAGGACGGCCGCCGCGGCACGGCGATTTCCTCACTCGTCTCGGGCGACTGTATCGTCTCGGGCGCGGTTGCCTCGCGCAGCCTGCTGTTCACCGGGGTGAAGATGGGCTCGTTCTCGAACGTTCACGAGGCCGTGGTCCTGCCCTATTGCAACATCGGCCGCAGCGCCCGGCTGCGCAAGGTCGTGATCGACCGCGGTGTGCGCATTCCCGAGGGGCTCGTGGTTGGCGAGGATCCCGAGCTCGACGCCCAGCGCTTCAGCCGTACGGAGAACGGGGTCTGCCTGATCACCAAAGCGATGATCGACCGGCTCGCGTGACCTTGCGCGTCCTCTCCGTCGCTTCCGAAGCCGTACCGCTGATCAAAACCGGCGGCCTCGCCGATGTCGTCGGCGCCCTGCCCGGTGCGCTCGCGCCGCACGATGTCGAGATCACCACCTTGCTCCCCGGCTATCCCGCGGTCATGGCCGCGATCGGCAAGCCGCGTACGCTCCACACCTGGCCCGCGCTGCTCGGTGAGCCGGCGCGGCTCGTCGCGGGCAAGATCGATGGCCAACCGCTGCTGGTGCTAGACGCTCCGCCCTATTTCACACGCGGCGGCGGGCCTTATGCGGATCCATCGGGCCGCGACTGGGGTGACAATTGGCGCCGCTTCGCCGCCCTGGGCCGCGCAGCCGCCGATCTCGCCGGCGGGATAGTCAAGGGCCGGCGTTATGATCTGGTCCACGCGCACGACTGGCAGGCGGCGATGACGCTGGCCTATCTGCGTTTCGCGCCGGTGGCGGGCTCCAGTCCGCTGCCCGGCGTGATGACGATCCACAACATGGCCTTCCAAGGCTGGTCGGGCGCCGAGACCTTCGCCGGGCTGGGGCTCCCGCGCGAGGCCTGGTCGATGCACGGCATCGAATACCACGGCGGTGTCGGTGCGCTGAAAGCCGGCATGGAGGCGGCCTCGGCGATCACCACGGTCAGCCCCAGCTATGCCGCCGAGATTCGCGATCCGCAGTTCGGCATGGGGCTCGAAGGAATCGTCGTCAGCCGCGGAGAGCGCGTTCACGGCATCCTCAACGGCATCGACGTGCGCGAGTGGAACCCCAATGGCGACCTCCGCTTGGCGGCACGTTTCACTGCGCGCAGGCTCGACAAGCGGGCCGCCAATACGCGCGCAATCGAGAGCGAGTTCGGGCTTGATGCCGCCGATGGCCCGCTGTTCGTCGTCGTCAGCCGTTTGACCTGGCAAAAGGGTATGGATGTCCTGCTCCAGGTGCTCGACCATCTCGTCGGCCTCGGCGGGCGGCTCGCGCTGCTCGGCTCGGGCGATGCCGCGCTGGAAGCCGGCTTCCACGCCGCCGCCGCGCGCCATCCAGGGCGCGTTGCGGTGCGCACGGGCTACGATGAGGCACTCGCGCATCGCATGCAGGCCGGCGGCGACGCCATCCTGATCCCCTCGCGCTTCGAGCCTTGCGGCCTGACCCAGCTCTACGGCCTGGCCTATGGCTGCGTTCCGGTGGTCGCGCGCACGGGGGGGCTCGCCGATACGGTGATCGACGCCAACGTCGCCGCATTGCAGGCAGGCGTCGCCACGGGCATCCAGTTCGATGGCGTCACGCCCAATGCCCTGACCGCCGCGATCAGCCGAACCGTCGCCCTCTTCCGCCAGCCCGAGCTGTGGCGCCAGCTCCAGCGCAACGGCATGGCCGGCGATTTCTCCTGGGCGCGCAGCGGCAAGGCCTATGCCGATCTCTACGCCCGTCTCGTTGAGGAAGTCCGATGATCCGCACCGTCGCCACCACGCCGTTCGAGGGCCAGAAGCCCGGCACTTCGGGACTGCGCAAGAAGGTCCGCGTCTTCCAGCAGGACAACTATGCCGAGAACTTCATCCAGGCGGTGTTCGACGCGGTCTCGCCGCCGCGCGGCGCGGTGCTGGTGATCGGCGGCGACGGGCGCTTCCACAACCGCGCGGTGATCCAGCAGGCGATCCGCATGGCCGCGGCCAACGGCTATGGCCGCGTGCTCGTCGGCGCGGGCGGCATCCTCTCGACCCCCGCCGCCAGCCACGTCATCCGCAAGCACCAGGCCTCGGGCGGGCTGATCCTCTCGGCCAGCCATAACCCCGGCGGGCCCGACGAGGACTTCGGCATCAAGTACAACGTCGCCAACGGTGGCCCCGCGCCGGAGAGCGTGACTGAAGCCATCTATGCGCGCACGCAGACGATCGACCGTTGGCTGACCGTCGACTGGGCCGACATCGATCTCGACAAGCCCGGCGTGGTCACCGTCGCGGGTATGGTGGTCGAGGTGATCGATCCCGTCGCCGACTATGCCGACCTGATGGAAAGCCTGTTCGACTTCGTCGCGATCCGCGCCGCGGTCTCCGACGGCATGACCATGTGCTTCGACGCGATGCACGCGGTGACCGGGCCTTATGCGCACGAGATCCTCGAACGCCGGCTCGGCTTCCGCGCAGGCACGGTGCACAACGGCACGCCGCTCGAGGACTTCGGCGGGCATCATCCCGATCCGAACCTGGTCCATGCCAAGGTGCTCTACGACCTGATGATGAGCCCCGAGGCGCCCGTGCTCGGCGCGGCCTCGGACGGCGATGGCGACCGCAATCTGATCATCGGCAAGAACCGCTTCGTCACGCCCTCGGATTCGCTGGCGATGCTCGCGGCCAACGCGCATTTGGCGCCGGCTTATGCGGGCGGCCTCAAGGGCATCGCGCGTTCGATGCCGACCAGCGCCGCCGCCGATCGCGTCGCGCAGGCGCTGGGCCTGCCGAGCTTCGAGACGCCGACGGGCTGGAAGTTCTTCGGCAACCTGCTCGATGCCGGCATGGCGACGATCTGCGGCGAGGAAAGCGCGGGCACCGGCTCGGACCACGTGCGCGAGAAGGACGGGCTCTGGGCCGTGTTGCTCTGGCTCAACGTGCTCGCCGTGCGCCGGATCAGCGTCGACGACCTCGCGCGCGAGCATTGGGCTACCTACGGTCGCAACTATTACGCGCGGCACGACTACGAGGCTATCGAGACCGACAAGGCCAATGCGCTGATGGCCGAACTGACCGGCGGTCTCGACGCCCTGGCAGGCCGCGAATTCGGCGCGCTGAAAGTCGCCGCGGCGGACTCCTTCGCCTATGTCGATCCGGTCGACGGCTCGGTCAGCCGCAACCAGGGCGTGCGCGTGCTGTTCGCGGGCGGTTCGCGCATCGTCTTCCGGCTTTCGGGCACGGGCACCGAGGGCGCGACCCTGCGCGTCTATCTCGAACGCTACGAGCCCGCGGACGGCAAGCTCGACGAGCCGGTCTCGGCGATGCTCGGTGAACTGATTGCTGCGGCCGAGGCGATTGCCGGGATCGTGCGGCACACCGGGCGGACGGCGCCCGACGTGGTGACGTGACGCCAAGTCTCGGCGCCCGGGTCCACGACGGCAAGACCCGCTTCGCCGTCCGCGCGCCGCTCGCGCGCGAGGTCGCTCTTTGCATCTTCGCCGGCGGTGCCGAGCAGCGCGTCGCCATGCACCGCGAGGGCGACGTCTGGGCCACTGAAATCGCCGACGACCTTGCAGGCGCACACTACGGCTATCGCGCCGACGGCGAATGGGCGCCCGAGCGCGGGCTATGGTTCGATCCGGCCAAGCTGCTGGTCGATCCCCATGCGGTCGAGCTCGACCGCCGCTTCGTCTACGATCCGCGGCTCTCGGTCTTCGGCGAGGACACCGCCGCGCTGGTGCCCAAGGCGATCGTACAGAAGCCCCTGCCCGAGGTTCCGCTGGTGCCGCCGCGGTTCAATCAGGGCGGGCTGATCTACGAGCTCAACGTCCGCGCCTTTACGATCCTCCATCCCGAGGTGCCCAAGGCCCAGCGCGGCACCGTCGCGGCGCTCGCCCATCCGGCGGTGATCGCGCATCTCCGCAAGCTCCACGTCAGCGCGATCGAGCTGATGCCGATCCCCGCCTGGATCGACGAGCGCCACCTCGGCCCGCTCGGACTGAGCAATGCCTGGGGCTACAACCCGGTGGCGATGATGGCGCTCGATCCTGGCCTCTGCCCGGGCGGCGTCGCCGAACTGCGCGAGACTGTCGCCGCGCTGCATGCCGCCGGGATCGGGGTGTTGCTCGACCTGGTGCTCAACCACTCTGGAGAGAGTGACGTGCTCGGCCCCGTCCTGTCGCTGCGCGGGCTCGACGACGCGGCCTATGCCAAAGCGCCCGACGGCAGGCTGATCAACGACACGGGCACGGGCAACACGCTCGATTTTGCCAACCCGGCAGTGCGCCAGCTCGCGCTCGACACCCTGCGCCACTTCGTCCGCCATTGCGGCATCGACGGCTTCCGCTTCGACCTCGCCACGATCCTCGCGCGCGGCCCGGGCTTCGACCGCGAAGCCCCGATCTTCGCCGAGATCGCCGCCGATCCCTGGCTCGCCGACCGCGTGATGATCGCCGAACCCTGGGACTGCGGTCCGGGCGGCTACCAGCTCGGCCAGTTCCCGGCGACCTGGCTCGAATGGAACGACCGCTTCCGCGACGATGTCCGCCGTTTCTGGCGCGGCGACGCGGGTTTCGGCGCGCTGGGCACGCGCCTTGCCGGGTCGGCGGACGTTTTCGGCGAGCAGGCGAGCCGCAGCATCAACTTCCTTGCCGCGCACGACGGCTTCACGCTAGCCGACACCGTGTCCTACGCCGAGCGTCACAACTGGGCCAACGGCGAAGCAAACCGCGACGGCCACGGCGAGAACTTCTCGTGGAACAACGGCGCCGAGGGCCTGACCACGGACCCGGCGATCCTGGCGCGTCGCGACACCGACCTGCGCGCACTGCTCGCCACATTGTTCGCCTCGACCGGCACGATCATGCTGACCGCCGGCGACGAATTCGGCCGCAGCCAGCAGGGCAACAACAACGCCTATGCCCAGGACAACGCGCTGTCCTGGATCGACTGGTCTCGCCGCGATACGGCGCTCGAGGATTTTGTCGCAGGTCTGGCGTGCTGGCGAGCCGAGCGCGTCGCACAGTTCCGCCAGTTCGCGCTCCCAGGAGACTGGCTGACGCTTGATGGCTTTGCGATGACCGCGGTCGATTGGGAGAATCCCGAACTTCCGGGCCTCGTCTACGGTACCCGAGCCTACCGGCTGACGATCGATCGCCGGGCCAGAAGCGTCACGCTCGCCTGATCCACCCCAACGGTGGTCTCTTCCTATTGCTGACCAGATCATTAGCCTTGTGATTTACAGTGACGCAAAAATCCCTAGAGATAGCGGCAAATACGGGAGAGAGGTTCGATGCATCGTCTGAAAATGACTATCCTCGCGGCCGCCGCGAGCACGGCCCTGCTGGCCGCGGGCTGCACCAAGGGCACCGGCGAAGCGGCCCAGCCCGAGGCCAATGTCGGCACCGACCAGAACTGGGCGACCGTCGGCGGCGGGGCCGATGAAACCAGCTACAGCCGGCTCACCGAGATCGGCACGGGCAATGTGGACAAGCTCGGCCTCGCCTGGTCGCTCGACCTGCCCGGCGAAGTCACGCTCGAGGCGACACCGCTCGCGGTCGACGGCAAGATCTTCTTCCCCGGCTCCTACGCCGCGGTCTATGCGGTCGATGCGCTGACCGGCAAGCAGCTCTGGAAGTTCGATCCCGAGACCTGGAAGCACAATCCCGACAAGATGCACTTCTCGTTCGGCGCCAACCGCGGCGTCGCCTACGAGAACGGCAAGATCTTCGTCGCCGGGCTCGACTGCCGGCTGTTCGCGCTCGATGCCGCCACGGGCAAGCAGCTCTGGGTGACCGAGACAACTCCGGCCGGCTCCTACAACATCTGCACGGGCGCGCCGCGCACCTTCAAGGGCAAGGTGATCATCGGCAACGGCGGCGCCGACTTCGGCGCGCGCGGCTTCGTTACCGCCTTCGACGGCAACACCGGCAAGCAGGTCTGGCGTTTCTACACGACCCCGGGCACGGCCGCCGAGAACAAGGGCGACCCGGCGATGGAAGCCGCGGCCAAGACCTGGGGGGCGGACTTCACCAAGGCCGGTGGTGGCGGTGGCACCGCCTGGAACGGCATCACCTTCGACGCCGATCTCAACCGCATCTACATCGGTGCGGGCAATGCCGGCGCTTACGACCCGCTGATCCGCGATCCGGGCTCAAAGGGCGACAACCTCTATACGAGCTCGATCGTCGCGGTCGACGCCGACACCGGCAAATACGTCTGGCACTATCAGGAAAACCCGCGCGATTCCTGGGATTACAAGGCGACGCCGAACATCCAGACGGCGACGCTCAACATCGACGGCAAGCCGCGCAAGGTCATCATGCACGCGCCGACCAACGGCCTGTTCTACCTGATCGACCGCGAGACCGGAAAGCTGATCAACCAGCCCGGCAAGACCACCTTGGTCAACTGGGTCAAGGATATCGACATGAAGACCGGGCGCCCGAACGAGGAGCCCAACATCCGTTACGAGACCGGCCTGACCGAGATCTGGCCGGGCACGATCGGCGGCCACAACTGGCAGGCGATGAGCTACAGCCCGCGCACGGGCCTGGTCTATATCCCGATCCAGCAGATCGGCGCGCGCTTCTCCAAGCGCGGCGACGCTTCGGAGAACGCCTTCAACGTGATGGGTCTGCTGCTTGAGCCGATCAAGCAGAAGGACGGCGACGGCCATGGCTTCCTCGTCGCCTGGGATCCAATCGCGCAGAAGGAGGCCTGGCGCGTCAAAAACGACAACCTGTGGAACGGCGGCACGTTGGCGACCGCGGGGGGCCTCGTGTTCCAGGGCACGGCCGAGGGCACGTTCAACGCCTACAATGCCAAGAGTGGCGAGCGGGTCTGGCAGTTCAACGCCGGTCTCGGCATCGTCGGCGCGCCGATGAGCTTCTCGCTCAACGGAAAGCAGTACGTCTCGATCCTCGTCGGCTACGGCGGTACCACCGCCGCCTATGGCGACTTCATGAACGTTGGTTGGAAGTACGGCGTGCAGCCGCGTCGCCTGCTGACTTTCGCGATCGGCGGCACGGCCAAGCTCGAAGCGACGCCGGGCCCCGACATGAAGGTCCACGCGGTCGACGATCCGGCCTATGTGATCAACGAGGCCGACGTCGTCGCGGGCAAGCAGCTCGCGGTTTCCTGCGCCGCCTGCCACGGCATCGCGCTCCAGGCCACGGGAACGCCCGGACCTGACTTGCGCGAGTCCGCGATCGCGCTGCAGCTCGACAGCCTGACGCAGCTGCTCAAGACCGGCCCGCTGATGGACCGCGGCATGCCCAAGTTCGACAAGCTGACCGACGTGCAGATCCGCCAGATCCACGCCTATATCCGCGCCAAGGCGCGCGAGCAGCTCGGCCTGCGCCAGAAGGACAACTCGCGGCCGGGTAACGTGAAGCTCTGACCCGCAAAAATCCTCCCTAACCGCCTCGCAGGTAGGGAGGATTTTCGGCCCATCGCCCGAGCGATCACGCCGATAGCCAGTTGAAGGCCGCACGCTATCGCGTCATGACCGCGCGCATCGATATTTCGGACCGTAATCGGGCGAGAGGAAGGACCAATCATGAGCGATATTCTGGGCTACAAGGGCAAGCGCGTCATCGTCAGCGGCTGCTTCTCGGGCATGGGCGAGGCCACGGCCAAGATCCTGCTCGACCTCGGCGCCGAAGTGCACGGCCTCGACTTCAAGGAATCGACGCTTCCCCTCGCTTCGTTCAACCAGATCGACCTGCGCGATGCCGGCTCGATCGAAAAGGGCGTCGCCGCGATCGGCGGCAAGATCGACGCGCTGTTCAACTGCGCTGGCCTCGCCGGTGGCGGCGCCTTCCCGGCGCTGGACACCTTCAAGGTCAACTTCATCGGCACGCGCCACCTGACCGATACCGTCCTGCCGCTGATGGGGCCGGGCGGCGCGATCGTCTCGATCGCTTCGACCGGTGGCCTGGGCTGGAGCCGCCGCATCCCGACCCACATGGAACTGCTGCAGATCCAGGGCTTCGACGCCGCGGTCGCCTGGGCCGAAGCACACCCCGAGCACGTCGCCGAGGGCTATGCCTTCTCTAAGGAAGCCGTGATCGTCTGGACCCAGTTCATGGGCGCGCAGCTGATCAAGAAGGGCATCCGCATCAACTGTTCGCTGCCTTCGCCGACGCAGACCCCGATGATGGCGACCTTCCACGCCACCTCGGGCAAGGACATCGTCGACGCCGCCGCCGAGCCGCTCGGCCGCTACACCACCCCCGCCGAGCAGGCGGGCCCGCTGGTGCTGCTCAACAGCGATGCCGCCGGCGTGGTCAACGGCGTGGTCCTGCCGGTCGACGGCGGCTTCATGGGCGGTCTCACCACCGGCCAAGTCGACATCAGCAAGATGATGGGCGGCGGCCAGAAGCAGGGCTGAGCCGACGGGCCAGGAAACGCGAGAGGGCCGGCCTAGCGCCGGCCCTTTTTCGTTGCGGCGATCAGATGCCCAGCGAAGACAGCGCGCCGCCGTCGACGCGCAGGTCGCAGCCCGTGATGAAACCGGCCTGCGGCGAGGTGAGAAACACCGCGGCCGCCGCCAGTTCTTCGGGCCGACCGAGCCGCGTCAGCGCTGCACCCGACAACATTGCTTCCGTTTGCGGGTTCTTCTCGCCCGCCATCATCGGCGTATCGATCAGCCCCGGCGACAGCGACATGATGCGCGCGCCGCGATCACCGAAAGCCTTGGCCTCGCGCTTGGCTATCGCGCGCACCGCGCGCTTCGACAGCGTATAGGCCGCGCCCTCGTTGGGCACGAGATGGCGCAGTTCGGCGCTGCCGCCCGCGGGCAGCGGCGCCTCGAAGGCGTCGTCGGCCTCGGGTGAGATCGGGAAATAGCTGGCCATCGAGGCGAACAGCACGGCCGCACCACCCTGGGCCATGCGCGGACGGATCGCGTCGACGATCGCCTGGGTCGCATCGAGGTTGATCTCGAGCAGCTTGTCCTTGTCGCCGAAGATCGCCGGCGAGACGCCCGCCGTATGGATCACCGCACCGATTGCCCGCGCACCGACCTTTTCGAGCAGCTGGCTGGTGAAAGCCGGGTCGGTGATCTGGCCGCCGAGCAGGTCGACCGTCACGCCCTTGGCGCGCAGGTCCTCGGCCACCGCGCCAAGCCGCGCTTCGTCGAGGTCGCAGAGGATGATCTCGGACCAGCCCGCCTCGCCGAGCAGCCGCGCGCAGTGCGAGCCCATGCCGCCGGCCGCGCCGGTCACGATCGCCACGCCTTCGGCGCGCTGAAATTCTGCCATGATGCCTCTCCTACTCGATTTGGCGCGAACCTGCCTGCTCGCGGCGACCAGCGTCAAGGCTTGGCGCGGCGCGGCATTGCCCTTATCGCCGCTGCGTAACCGGGAGACCCGAATTGACCGACGCCGTGCTCTACGAAATCGACGACGAAGGCATCGTCACCTTGACGCTGAATCGCCCCGAATTGCGCAACCCGATCACAGACCACGAAGTGATCGACGCGCTGATCGCCGCGCTCGAACGGCTCGAGACCGATCCCAATGCGCGCGTCGCGATCCTCACCGGTGCCGGCAAGGGCTTCTCCTCGGGCGGCAATATCCACGAGATGCGCGCGGGCGGTTCGGTCAATGCCGGCACGCCGGTCAAGACGCGGATCGCCTACAAGCGTGGCGTCCAACGCCTGCCGCTCGCCTTCGCCGCGCTCGAAGTGCCGGTAATCGCCGCGGTCAACGGCGCGGCGATCGGAGCGGGCTGCGACCTCACCTGCATGTGCGATCTGCGCGTCGCCAGCGAGAGCGCGAAGTTCGCCGAGAGCTTCGTCAAGCTCGGCCTGATTGCCGGCGACGGCGGCTCGTGGCTGCTGCCGCGCGTGGTGGGCTGGTCGAAGGCCGCCGAGATGGCCTTGACCGGCGACACGATAGACGCGCGCGAAGCCCTCGCCTGCGGCTTGGTCAGCCAGGTCGTGCCCGATGCCGAGCTCATGGATACGGCGCGAGCCCTCGCTCGCCGCATCGCCGCCAATCCGCCGCACGCCGTGCGCATGACCAAGCGGCTGCTATGGGAGGGCCGTCGCGCCGATCTCGCCAGCCTGCTCGAAATGGCAGCGGCGATGCAGGCAGCGGCGCATACGACCGCCGATCACGAAGAAGCAGTCGAGGCTTTCATCGCCAAGCGGAAGCCCCAATTCAAAGGCGATTGACAGTGACAATGTGAAGGGGCAGGTCTCTTGTCACATTTAAATGTGATTGAGTGAGTCGTTTATGCCCGACAATGTGATCGATCGTGTCCGCAAACTCGTCGTCGACGGCGGCATGACCAAGGCAGGCCTCGCCCGCGCCGCCGGTCTCCATGCCAACACGCTGCGCGATTGCACCGAGCCCGACTGGAATCCCACCGCCGATACGCTCGGCAAGCTCGAGCGCTTCCTCTTCGCCAACGACGACCGCCCGGTGCTGGCGCCGATTGAGGAGATCATCGACGAGGCACGCAACGGCCGCATGTATATCCTCGTCGACGACGAGGATCGCGAGAACGAAGGCGACCTGATCATCCCCGCGCAGATGGCGACCCCCGCGGCGATCAACTTCATGGCCACCCACGGTCGCGGCCTGATCTGCCTGACCCTGACCAGCGAGCGCGTCACCCAACTCGGGCTCGATCTTATGAGCCGCAACAACGGCACCCGCCATGAGACAGCCTTCACCGTCTCGATCGAGGCCCGCGAAGGCGTCACCACGGGCATTTCCGCGGCTGACCGCGCGCGCACCGTCAGCGTCGCGATCGACGGCTCGAAGAGCCGCGACGACATCGTCACCCCGGGACACGTCTTCCCGCTGCGGGCGCGCGATGGCGGCGTGCTCGTCCGCGCCGGTCATACCGAAGCGGCCTGCGACATCTCGCGTCTGGCCGGGCTCAACCCATCGGGCGTGATCTGCGAGATCATGCGCGACGACGGCACGATGGCGCGGCTTGAGGACCTCGTCGGTTTCGCGCGGATGCACGATCTCAAGATCGGCACGATCCGCGACCTGATCGCCTATCGCCGCAAGCACGACCACCTCGTCGAGAAGAAGGCCGAGACGCGCTTCAAGAGCAAGTGGGGCGGCGAATGGACCGCGCGGACCTATTTCAACAAGGCCACGGGCGAAGAGACGATCTGCCTGCTCAAGGGCCGCATCGATCCCGAGCAGCCGACGCTCGTGCGCATGCACACGCTGTCCTACTTCGCCGACATCTTCGGCGAGGACACCGAACGCTCGCGCCTGCTCGCCCGCTCGATGGAAATCATCGGCGAGGCCGGCACCGGCGTGATCGTCGTGATCAACAAGCGCATGCGCAACGCCGTCTCGCAGGCGATCGAGATCAAGGAGCGCTTTCGCGCAGGCGAAGTCCCCGCCGCCGAGGAACTGCGCGACTACGGCGTCGGCGCCCAGATCCTTGCCGAGCTCGGCGTGCACGACATGATCCTGCTCAGCAATTCGCACCATTCGCTCGTCGCGCTCGAAGGCTATGGCCTGTCGATCGTCGGCGAACGCCCCGTCGACTGATCCGGAAAGCAAACAGACATGGCCAAGTTCCTCATCGTCGAAGCCCGCTTCTACGACCACCTCAACGACATGCTGATCGCCGGCGCCAAGGCGGCGATCAAGGCCGCGGGTCACAAGGCCGAGGTCATCACCGTTCCCGGCGCGCTCGAGATCCCCGGCGCGATCGCGCTGGCCGACCAGACCGGCGACTATGAAGGCTACGTCGCGATCGGCGTGGTCATCCGCGGCGAGACCTACCACTTCGAGATCGTCGCCGGGGAAAGCGCACGCGGCATCATGGCGTTGACCATGGACGGCGTCGCCATCGGCAACGGCATCCTCACGGTCGAGAACGAGCAGCAGGCGCTGGTCCGCGCCGATCCCGCGCAGAAGAACAAGGGCGGCGAAGCGGCCGAGGCCGCGTTGGCCCTGCACACGCTCAAGGATCGCTTCGGTGGCTGAAGCCCACCCGTCGATCGGCGGGATACGGCTCTGCTTCGGCGGCAATGTCTTCGGATGGACGCTCGACCGCGACCAGAGCTTCGAGATCCTCGATGCCTTCTACGAGGCCGGTGGTCGGATGATCGACAGCGCCGAGGGGTATTCATCCTGGATCCCCGGCAACAAGGGCGGCGAGTCCGAGACGATCATCGGCGAATGGATGGAGAGCCGCGGCGTCCGCAAGGACATGCTGATCGCTACCAAGACCGGTATGGGCGGCCCGCCCTATGCGCTCAAGCCCGAGAAGGTCGCGGCGGCGATCGAAGGCTCGCTCGAGCGCCTGCGGACCGACTATGTCGATCTCTACTATGCCCACCGCGACGACAAGACGACGCCGCTCGACGAAGTCATCTCGGGCTACGACGACCTCGTCAAGAACGGCAAGGCGCGCGAACTCGGCGCTTCCAATTACACGGTAGAGCGCCTGGGCGCCGTGACCAAGCTCGCCGATCGCATGGGCATGACGTCGTTCACCGTGCTGCAGCCCGAATTCAATCTCGTCTCCCGCGCCGAGTACCAGGGACCGCTGCAGGATCTCTGCGTGGATCGCGACATCGCCGTGCTGCCCTACTACGGGCTCGCCGCCGGCTTCCTCTCGGGCAAGTTCCGCAAGCCCGAGGACTGGGCTGGCTCTTCGCGTGCCCATGCGCTCGACAAGTTTGCGGGCTATGGCGGGTTCGAGGTGCTGGCCGTCATGGACGCGGTCGCGGCCGAGACAGGCGCGAGCCTGGCGCAGATCGCGCTCGCGTGGCTCAACGCCCAGCCCGCCATCGCCGCCCCGATCGTCAGCGCGACGAAGAAGGAGCAATTGGTGGACCTGCTCGGCGCGGCCAACCTCGAACTCAGCGCGGAACAGGTCGCGCGGCTCGACGCCGCGCTCCCAGTTTCGGCCTAGCTCACCAGATTCGCACGCGCTTTTCGGGCGACAGGTAGAGCGCGTCGCCCGGCTTGACGTCGAACGCCTTGTACCAGGCATCGAGGTTGCGCACGGTCAGTACGCGATACTGCCCCGGCGCATGGCCATCTGTGGCGATCCGCGCGCGCAATGCTGCTTCGCGCATTTTGGTCGCCCATGATTGGCCATAGGCGATGAAGAAGCGCTGGTCGCCAGTGAAGCCGTCGATCACCGGTGCTTCGCGGCCTTTCAGCGAAGCGCGATAGGCATCGTAGGAGGCCGAAAGCCCGGCGACGTCGGCGATGTTCTCGCCCAGGGTCAGCTTACCGTTGACCCGCAGGCCGGGAAACGGCTCATAGGTATCGTACTGATCGGCTAGCGCCTTGCCCGCGTCGTCGAAGCGCTTGAGGTCGGATGCGGTCCACCAGTTGCGCATCTTGCCGCTGGCGTCGAAGGCTGCGCCGTTGTTGTCGAAGCTGTGGCTGATCTCATGGCCGATCACCGCGCCGATTGCACCATAGTTGAACGCGGCGTCGGCGTTGGGATCGAAGAAAGGCCGCTGCAGGATCGCCGCAGGGAAGTTCAGCGCATTCTGCACGGGAAGGTTCACCGCGTTGACGAGTTGAGCGTTCATCCACCACTCGCGGCGGTCGAGCGGCTTGTCGATCTTGGCGAGCTGCTGGCGGTAGCCGAGCTTCGAAGCCGCCTGGCGATTGGCATAAGCGGTCTTCGCACCGATCGTCAGGCTCGAATAGTCCTGCCACGTATCGGGATAGCCGACGCCCACCTCGATCGTGCGAACTTTCTCGATCGCTTCCTTCTTGGTGGCAGGCGCCATCCAGTCGATCGCCTCGACCCGCTTGGCGAACGCGGTCTTGATGTTCTCTACCATGACCTGGACTTCCGCCCGCGCCGCGGCCGGAAAATACTTCTCGACGTAGAGCTTGCCGAGTGCATCACCGATGGCGCCGTTGACCGCAGCGATCGCGCGCTTTTCGCGCGGACGTTGCTCGGTCGTGCCGGACAGCGCGGTGCCGTAGAAGGCGAAGCGGTCGGCATCGAGTTTGCTCGGCAGGACGTCGGTGTTGGTGTTGAGCTGGTGGAACAGCAGCCAGTCCTTCCAGGCCTGGAGCGGCTGCGACGCGACGAGCGCCGAAAGCTTGGGGATCGCGTCGGCATGATAGGCGGCAAAGGTCTGCTGATTGGCGAGCTGCGCGCCGGTGAAGAAGGCCTGCCAGTCTATGCCGGGAGCTTTGGCGGCGAAGTCTGCGCGCTTCCATTCGGCAGCCGAGTGCTGGAAATCCTCGCTCCGTTCGCGCGTCAGGTGCGCCTCGGCGATCTTGAGTTCGAGATCGTAGATCCGCTGCGCCTTGCCCTGCGCGTCGACAATGCCTGCGTCGGTCAGAAGCTGGGCGATGTAGGCGTGGTACTTGCTGCGCAACTCGACCATCTTGGCATCGTCGGACAGGTAGTATTCGCGCTCGGGCATGCCGAGACCGCCCTGGAGCACGTAGGGCATCACCGCCGTGCCTGGCAGCGACTGCGTCACAAACAGGCCGAACAGGTTCTCGGTCTGGAAATCGGTGGCATTGAGCGGATCGACGTCGGCGCGGACTTGCTCGCCAAGTACGCGCGACAGGCTCTTTACGTCGCGGATCGCGGCGAAGCGGTCGAGATCTGGCTGCACGGGCTTGAGACCGGCGGCGTCGATCGCGGCGGTATCGAGGTAGGCGCGGTAGAAGTCGCGGATGCGGCCTTCGTCGCTGCTCGCCGGCGCGTTCGAGCGCAGAATACCGGCAATCAGTTCGCCAAGCTGGCCCTCGGTCTTGTGGTCGGCGATGTAGAACCCGCCAACGCTCGATCGATCGGCAGGAATCTCGGTGGTCTTGAGCCAGGTTCCGTTGACGAAGAGGTTGAAGTCGCTGCCCGGTTTGACCGTCCGGTCCATCATGCCTGGATCGATACCCAGCGCGCCCGGCGCTCTCACCTTTTCGACCGGCGTGTCAGCCAGAGCGGGAACGAGCGCGGGGCAGGCCGCTCCCAGGAACAGGGCGACCAGCAGCTTCCTATCGATCATCGGCAAAATCCCATGCTTGGCGACGCGGTTAGACCCGCTGCGCCAGAAAAGCGATTTCGCGATATAGGCTCCGGCGACGGCCCCGGCAATCAACCGGGACCGTTCCGGATCGATCAGGCGCTGAGACGGCCGAAGGCGCCTTCGCCGGCATAGACCGCCGCGTCGCCCAGCTCTTCCTCGATGCGGATCAGCTGGTTGTACTTGGCAAGCCGGTCCGAGCGGGCGAGCGAGCCGGTCTTGATCTGGCCGCAGTTGGTCGCGACCGCCAGGTCGGCGATCGTCGAGTCTTCGGTTTCGCCCGAGCGGTGCGACATGACCGCGGTGTAGCCGTTGCGCTGCGCGATCGAGACCGCCTCGAGCGTCTCGGTCAGCGTACCGATCTGGTTGACCTTGACGAGCAGCGAGTTGGCCAGGCCCTTGCCGATGCCCATGGTCAGGCGCTTGGGATTGGTGACGAACAGATCGTCGCCGACGAGCTGAACCTTGCCGCCGATCTTGTCGGTCAGCGCCTTCCAGCCTTCGAAATCGTCCTCACCCATGCCGTCCTCGATCGAGATGATCGGGTAGGCGGTGGTGAGGTCGGCGAGGTAGTCGGCGAACTGGACGGGGCTCAGCGAAAGGCCCTCGCCCGAGATCTCGTACTTGCCGTTCTTGAAGAACTCGGTGGAGGCGCAGTCGAGCGCGAGCTGGATCTCGCTGCCCAGCTTGAAGCCGGCCTTCTCGATCGAGCTGGCGACGAAGTCGAGCGCGGCGCGGGTCGAGGCAATGTTGGGGGCGAAGCCGCCCTCATCGCCCACGGCGGTCGACAGGCCCTTCTCGTGCAGGCCCTTCTTGAGCGTGTGGAAGATCTCGGCGCCCCAGCGGACGGCTTCGGCCAGGGTCGGCGCGCCGACGGGCATGACCATGAATTCCTGGAAATCGATAGGGTTGTCGGCGTGCTCGCCGCCGTTGATGATGTTCATCATCGGCACGGGCAGGACGTGGGCCGAAACGCCGCCGACATAGGCGTAGAGCGGCAGGCCGCGAGCGTTCGCGGCGGCTTTGGCAATCGCCAGGCTGGTGCCGAGGATGGCATTGGCGCCGAGGCGGCTCTTGTTCTCGCTGCCGTCGAGCGCGATCATGGTCAGGTCGATGTCGCGCTGGTCCTCGCCGTCGAGGCCGATCAGCGTGTCGCGGATCTCGCCGTTGACGGCGTCGACCGCCTTGAGCACGCCCTTGCCCAGATAGCGCGACTTGTCCCCATCACGCAGTTCGACCGCTTCGTGTGCACCGGTCGATGCGCCAGAAGGCACAGCAGCGCGGCCGAAGCTGCCATCGTCGAGCAGGACATCGACCTCGACCGTGGGGTTGCCGCGGCTGTCGAGGATCTCGCGGCCATGAATGTCGATGATGGCGGTCATGCTTGTTCTCCTGGATAATCGCACCGCGAAGGGCTTTCGGCGGTCCTTAGCAGGGGAACCTTGGCAGGCAAGCCGCGTTGCAGCTTTGTCGGGCGACTTGTGTTACATTGGTCGCATAGACCGCAGAATCACTCTGGCTGCTGATTTCGGCCAGACAGGCGCCGCAAGGAGGATGGAAGACATGGACGAAACGCTCGCAAACCCGACCAGCACGGGCGAGAAGCCGGCCAAGGAACGTTTCGCCAAGGCGATCGAAGAAGCCAAGGCTGGTGCACAGGCGCTCGGCAAGGAAGCTCAGGAGCGCGCGGATCTCTATCGCGACAAGGTTACCAGCACGAGCGGCGAATGGACGGCGCAGGCCAAGGAAAAGGCCACGTCCTATGCCAACGAAGGCAAGGCCAAGGCGAGCGAAGGCATTGCTGCGGTCAGCAAGCTGGTCACGGAGAACGCTGGGCTGATCGATGAGAAGGTCGGCGTCAAGTATGGCGACTATGCTCGTTCGGCCGCGCAGTCTTTGCAGGACGTTTCGGCCCGTCTCGACGCCAAGGAGCTCGACGAACTGGCCGAGGAGGCCAAGGAGTTCGTCCGCAAGAGCCCCGGACTTGCCATCGGCATCGCTGCGGTTGGCGGGTTCCTGCTGGCACGTCTGCTGCGGGGATCGAACGACTAACGCCTTCGCCCGGAGGCGTTTTAGATGAGCAATGAAGAAGAGCAGCCGCGTCTCGCCGGTGGTGAGGCGGCTCGTCATAGACCTCTCGAAGATGATCTGCGCACGCTGGTCGATCGCGGCCTGGCTTTCGCCCAGGCCGAGGCAGCACTTCAACAGGCGCGCGCGGGCTATGCGGTTGGGCGAATCAAGTGGATCGCACTCCTGGGCGGGCTCGCGCTCGTCCTGGCGTTCTTCGCGCTGGTCGCGCTGACCGTGGGACTGGTATTCGGGCTGACCCCGTTGATCGGCGCGCTTGGCGCGACTGCGGTGGTATTTGCAGGATTGCTGATCGCTGCTGGAATTGCCGCAGCGATCGCGGCCGGTCAATGGCGCTCGATGGTCGCTACATTGTCGAACCGGAGCGATGGATGATGGCCCTTCCGCTCGAACAGGCGAAAGCCGAACGCAACGCCGCGTATAGCGCCTTCCAGAACCAGCTTGCGCAGGTTCAAGAGGACCTTGCCATGCGCAGCATCGGCGGCCGCATCGCCGACCGCGCAAGCGAGGCGATGGCCGATGCCGCTGAAGTGGCGAACGAGAACAAAGGCGTCATCGCGGGAACCATCGGGGCTATCATCCTTTGGTTCCTGCGGGGCCCGATCATAAACCTGGTCGCCGGCCTCTGGGCCGATGACGACGAGACCGAAAGGAAGGCCGACGATGACTGAATCCAATGTCGTGAAGCTGCCGGAGGCCAAGGCCAAGGCTGAGGAAGCAGGCAAAGCCGTCGTCGATTTTGCGCGCGAACATCCCGGTTTGATCGTCGCCGGCGGCGTGGCGCTAGGTCTGGTCGCAGGCGCACTGCTGTCGCGCGGCAGCGGGCGTAAGCTGGCCCGCCATGCGCTGACTCTTGCCGAAATGGCCGGCACGGCGAGCGTGGCCTTCGGCCGTCAGGCGATCGAGCGCGCGGAAGATGCGGGCGAAGGTCTGCGCCGTCAGGGCGAGGCTCTTGCCGACAAGGCCGGAAAGCTCAAGGCACCCGCAGAGGATGCGGTCGATCAGGCCAGCGATGCCGCGCAGCGGTTGCTGCACAAGGCCGTCGAACTCGCCGGAAAATTGCGCCGCTGAGCCCTTGCTCTTCGCACCTGCACAATAGTAGAGGGACGGCCTCTTTTCCTTCCCCAGGACTATAGACTATGCAGAAACTTCATCTCGTGATGGGAGGTCGAGTCAGCGACCCGCAGGGCCTCGACTTCGTCAATCTCGATAATCTCGATCTTGTTGGCGTCTATCCGGACTTTGCCTCGGCCGAGGATGCCTGGCGCGGCAAGGCTCAAAGCACGGTGGACGATGCCGAAATGAAATACGTGATCGTGCATCTGCACCGGCTGCTCGAGCCCGAGCTGCCTCAGGCCTGAAGCACCAAAGGGCGCCCCATGGGCTCCCAGCACGCCTTCCTTCCCGCAGCGCGGGAAGGAAGCTTGCCTCGCGTCAGATGAACTCGATCTGGTTCACGACATAAAAGCGGTCGCCGGACGGAACGGTAACTTCCACCTCATCTTCGACCCTACGGCCGATCAAGGCCTTGCCCAGCGGCGAATTATAGCTGATGCGACCGACCTTGGCATCGGCCTCATAGGGGCCGACGATCTGATAGCGCACGGGCTTGTCGTCGTCGTCGAGCAGCGTAACCGTTGCGCCGAAGATGATCCGATCCCCCGAAAGCGTAGCCGGATCGATGATGTTCGCACGGCTGATCTTGTCCTCGAGATCGCCGATCATCGCCTCAACCTGGCCCTGACGCTCCTTGGCGGCATGGTATTCGGCATTCTCGGAAAGGTCGCCGTGGGCGCGCGCTTCCTCGATCGCGTCCACGATCCGAGGCCGTTCCTCACGCAGCGCTTTCAGCTCGGCAGTCAGCTTCTCATAGCCTTCCGCCAGCATCGGCAGCTTCTCGACACTCGCCATATTCGTTCTACCTCCTGGTCGCCCCCTCATTGGCGACTGCTCTCCCGTCCCGTTCCACCTGGGAAACGGGCCGACCATTCGGATGTCCGGGAGAGCCTGTTGTATCAGCTATAATAGGCTTGCAACGAACGCACTTCAAGTTGGCTCCCGCGAAGCGCGGCTATCGCCTCCGCGGCGGCCACCGAAGCTGCCGCCGTGGTGAAATAGGGCACCTTGCCGGACAGCGCCGAAGCACGGATCGATTGCGAGTCCTTGTGGCTCTGCCAACCTTCGGTCGTGTTGAAGATCAGCGTCACTTCGCCGTCGATGATGCGATCGACGATATGCGGGCGGCCCTCGGCCACCTTGTTCACGAGTTCGACCGGCAGACCGGCATCGGCGAGGTAGCGCTGGGTGCCGCCGGTGGCGATGATCGTGAAGCCGAGCTCGATCAGCTTGCGCACCGCCGGCAGGATCACCGGCTTGTCGCTGTCCTTGACCGAAACGAAAGCCGTGCCGCTCTGCGGCAGGATCGTGCCCGCACCGATCTGCGACTTGGCGAAAGCGGTCGCAAAATCACGATCGATTCCCATGACTTCACCAGTGGACTTCATCTCCGGCGAGAGCACAGGATCGACCCCGGGGAAGCGCGCGAAGGGGAAGACCGCCTCCTTGACCGCCATATAGTCGAGCTCGCGCTTGAACGGTGGGAAGGTGTTGAGCTTCTCGCCGGCCATGACGCGCGCGGCGATCTTGGCGACGGGCTGACCGATCGCCTTGGCGACGAAAGGCACGGTGCGCGAGGCGCGCGGATTGACCTCGATCAGGTAGACCTCGCCGTCCTTCACCGCGAACTGGATGTTCATCAGGCCCTTGACGCCCAGGGCCTTCGCGAGAGCCTCGGCCTGACGCTCCATCTCCTCGACGATTTCGCCGGGAAGATTGTAGGGCGGCAGGGTGCAGGCGCTGTCGCCCGAGTGGATGCCCGCTTCCTCGATGTGCTGCAGAACACCGGCGACGACGACTTCGTCACCATCGCAAAGCGCATCGACATCGCATTCGATGGCATCGCGCAGGTACTGGTCGATCAGCACGGGGCTGTCTCCCGAGACCTGAACCGCGGTGGTGATGTAGTCGTCGAGTTGCTGGACCGAATCGACGATCTCCATCGCACGGCCGCCGAGCACATAGCTCGGCCGCATGAGCACCGGATAACCGATTCGCGCAGCCACGGCGACGGCCTCGTCGCGGCTGCGGGCGATGCCGTTGGCCGGCTGCTTGAGCTTGAGCTTCTCGACGAGCGCGGCGAAGCGCTCGCGGTCCTCGGCAAGATCGATCGCGTCAGGCGACGTGCCGAGGATCGGAATGCCCTCGTCTTCCAGTGCCTGGGCCAGCTTGAGTGGGGTCTGCCCGCCGAACTGGACGATGACGCCGACGAGTTCGCCGTTCTGCTGCTCGACACGCAGGATCTCGAGCACGTCCTCGGCCGTCAGCGGCTCGAAGTAGAGCCGGTCCGAGGTATCGTAATCGGTGCTCACCGTCTCCGGGTTGCAGTTGATCATGATCGTCTCGTAGCCGACATCGGCCAGCGCGAAGCAGGCGTGAACGCAGCAATAGTCAAACTCGATGCCCTGGCCGATGCGGTTGGGACCGCCGCCGAGAATGACGATCTTGCGGCGATCGCTGGGCATGGCCTCGTCCTCGGGCTCGCCGAACATCGGCGCCTCGTAGGTCGAATACATGTAGGGCGTGACCGCCTCGAACTCGGCCGCGCAGCTATCGATCCGCTTGAACACGGGATGGACGCCGAGTTTCTTGCGCAGTTCGCGCACTTCCTGCTCGGTCGTGGCGCCGGCAAGGCCCTTGATGGCATCGTGGAGCAGGCCGTGCTTGCGCGCACGTGTCTCGCCGAGGCCGCCAGCCACATGGACCGAACGCACGGCCAGCTTGGCGAGCCGCTTGTCGGAGAAGCCCATTGCCTTGAGACGGCGCATCTCGGCCGGATCAATCGGCAGGCCCTCGGTGGAAATCCGTGCCTCCTCGGCGACGATCTCTTCGATGTGCCGCAGGAACCAGGGATCGTAATGCGTGATCGCGTTGATGTCCTCGACCGAAAAGCCCTCACGGAAGGCCTGACCGACGACGAGCAGGCGATCGGGCGTCTGGCGCGCGAGCGCCGCGGTGATCTGATCGCGGCTCGCGCCTTCGAGTTCGATCACGCGGTTGAAGCCGTCGAGACCGGTCTCGAGACCGCGCAGCGCCTTCTGCAGCGATTCCTTCAGATTTCGGCCGATCGCCATGACTTCGCCGACGGACTTCATAGCCGTGCTGAGCAGCGGCTCGGCACCTTTGAACTTCTCGAAGGCGAAGCGCGGGATTTTGGTGACGACGTAGTCGATCGACGGCTCGAAGCTGGCCGGGGTGGCCCCGGTGATCTCGTTGGTCAGCTCATCGAGCGTGTAACCGATCGCGAGCTTGGCGGCGACGCGTGCGATCGGGAAACCCGTTGCCTTCGAGGCCAGCGCCGACGAGCGCGACACGCGGGGGTTCATCTCGATGACGATCAAGCGGCCATCAGCGGGATTCACCGCGAACTGCACGTTGGAACCGCCTGTTTCGACACCGATTTCCCGCAGGACCGCGATCGATGCATTGCGCATGATCTGGTATTCCTTGTCGGTCAGCGTCAGCGCCGGGGCGACGGTGATCGAATCGCCGGTGTGGACGCCCATCGGGTCGACGTTCTCGATCGAGCAGATGATGATGCAGTTGTCGGCGCGATCGCGCACGACTTCCATCTCGTACTCTTTCCAGCCCAGCAGGCTTTCCTCGATCAGCACTTCGGTGGTCGGCGAGGCGTCGAGGCCCGAGCGGACGATCTTCTCGAACTCGGCCTTGTTGTAAGCGACACCGCCGCCGGTGCCGCCGAGCGTGAAGCTCGGACGGATGATCGAGGGCAGTCCCGTACGCTCGAGCACGGCGAAGGCCTCGTCGACCGTATGCGCGACGCCCGAACGCGCCGATTCGAGGCCGATCTTGTCCATCGCCTCGCGGAAGCGCTGGCGATCCTCGGCCTTGTCGATGGCATCGGCATCGGCGCCGATCATCTTGACGCCGTACTTCTCCAGGGTGCCGTCGTTGAACAGTGCGAGCGCGGTGTTCAGCGCAGTTTGGCCACCCATCGTCGGCAGGACCGCGTCGGGGCGCTCCTTCTCGATGATGCGCGCCACGATCTCCGGCGTGATCGGCTCGACATAGGTCGCGTCCGCCATGTCGGGGTCGGTCATGATCGTGGCGGGATTGGAGTTGACGAGGACCACACGGTAGCCCTCCTCCTTCAGCGCCTTGATCGCCTGGGTGCCCGAATAGTCGAACTCGCAGGCCTGGCCGATGACGATGGGTCCCGCGCCGATGACGAGGATCGAGGAGATGTCGGTGCGCTTGGGCATGGCTGTCCTAAGTCTTACTGTTCGGTGAGCTTGGCGAAGGCGGTTTCCCAGAACTCGGGACCCGCGGCCTTGGCCTGCTGGAGAATCGGATTGCTGTCCTGCTCGGCCTTGAGAAAGGCCTTGTAGGCGGGTTCCTGGAACTGATGCATCGAACCGCCGAACTCGTTCTGCTTGGTCGAATAAGCGCCGGCCTCGATCAGCTTGTCGATCAGCACGATCGCTGCCGCCTTCGACTTCGAATGGACCTGGCGGCCGAACTTGCGCGTCGCGACCTGCACCTTGTCGGCGAAGATCAGGGTCAGTTCGCCATGCGGATAGAACCGCGGCGCGGCGCTGAACTGCGCCGCGTCGGTTGCGACGTAGTAGGCGTAGACGTGCTGTTCGAGTTCGGTGAGGCTCATTGTCTTATATCCTCCTGGAATTCACGCCTGCGTGGTTTCGGGCTTCAGCATGCCGACGAACCGCTCGAACAGATAGAAGCTGTCCTGCGGCCCCGGGCTTGCTTCGGGGTGATACTGCACGCCGAAGGCCAGCTTGTCCTTCACTGCGATGCCGCAGTTCGAGCCGTCGAACAGCGAGACGTGGGTCTCGATCACGTTGTCGGGCAGGCGCGTGTTGTCGACCGCGAAGCCGTGGTTCATCGAGGTGATCTCGACCACGCCGTCGAACAGCCGCTTGACCGGATGGTTCGCGCCGCGGTGACCCTGGTGCATCTTGGTCGTGGTCGCGCCGGCGGCGATGCCGAGCATCTGATGGCCTAGGCAAATGCCGAAGATCGGAATGTCGCGATCGAGCAGAGCCTGGATCGTCGGCACGGCATAGGCGCCGGTGGCCGCAGGGTCACCCGGGCCGTTAGACAGAAACACGCCGGCGGGTTCGAGCGCGAGGATCTCTTCGAGCGAGGTCTGCGCCGGAACGACCGTGACGCGCGCGCCGGCCTTGTCGAGGTTGCGGAAGATGTTGTCCTTCGCGCCGTAGTCGATCGCGACGACGTGCGGGCGGGCATCGCGCGGGGAACGGGCATAGCCCTTGCCCAAGGTCCAGATGCCGCCTTCCCAGCCCTCGTACTTGCCGCGCGAGACGACGCGGGCAAGGTCCATGCCTTCGAGGCCCGGCCAGTCCTGCGCGCGCTTGATCAGCGCGGGAATGTCGAAATTGCCCGCGGGATCGTGCGCGATCACCGCGTTCGGCGCGCCCGACTGACGGATGCGGCGGGTCAGCGCGCGGGTGTCGATGCCGGCGAGACCGATCTTGCCCTTGACCTTGAGCCAGTCGCCGAACTCGCCGCGCGAGCGGAAGCTCGACGGGGCGGTGACGTCCTCGCGCACGACGCAGCCGACCGCACCCTCGACCAGCGATTCGAGATCCTCGTCGTTGACGCCGACATTGCCGATGTGCGGGAAGGTGAAGGTCACGATCTGCGCGGCATAGGAGGGATCGGTCATCACCTCCTGATAGCCGGTCATCGCCGTGTTGAAGCAGACCTCGCCGACCGACTGGCCGACGGCGCCGAAGCCCCGGCCCCAGGCGACCTGGCCATCGGCGAGGACCAGAACGCCGGTTGCGCCTTTGGGTTGTGGCGCGTGCGAAAGGGCGGCGTCGGCCATGATAGGGGCGCTCCGTTTAAGGGTTTCCGGCGATAGGTGCTAAGGGGCGGCGGCTAGACCCCGAGGCCTGTTCCGTCAACCTAGGAAAAGATCAAATCCCTCCCTAAGATGGACCGTTCCGCCGCCGAGTGCGGCAATTCACGGGAATCCAAGAAAAATGCTCCGCGACTCGATCAAGGCCGCGCAGGTCTCTGCCATGAAATCGGGCGACAAGGGCCGCCTTGCCGCCGTCCGCCTCATCCTTGCCAAGCTCAAGGACCGCGATATCGAACTGCGCACCGCCACGCAGACGCCCGACGACGACGTGCTCGTCGTCGAAGTCCTGCAGAAAATGGTCAAGCAACGCCGCGAATCGATCACGCTCTATGAGCAGGGTGGCCGTCAGGAACTCGCCGATGTCGAGAAGGCCGAGCTCGAGGTGATCGAGACCTTCCTGCCGCAACAGCTCAGCGAGGAAGAAACGCGCGCGGCGATCGAAGCGATCAAGGCCGAACTCGGTGCCACCGGCGTAAAGGACATGGGCAAGGTCATGGCCGAGCTCAAGGCACGCCACGCGAGCGAGCTCGACATGGGCAAGGCCAGCGGTTGGGTGAAGGAGGCGCTAGCCTGACATGAGCCTCTCGCCCCAATGGCTTGATGAACTGCGCTCGCGGATCACGCTTTCGAGCGTGGTCCAGCGGACGACGCGGCTCACCAAGGCGGGGCGCGAATTCAAGGCCTGCTGCCCGTTCCACAACGAGAAGAGCCCTAGTTTCTACGTCAACGACGAGAAGGGTTTCTACCACTGCTTCGGCTGCGGCGTGCACGGCGATGCCATCCGCTGGATGACCGACCAGCGCGGCCTGTCTTTCATGGACGCGGTCAAGGAACTCGCGGCTGAGGCCGGCATCGACGTGCCCGCACCCGATCCGCGCATGGCCAAACAGGCCGAACAGCGCGATTCGCTGCACGACGTCATGGCAGCGACGCAGGCGTGGTTCGTCGAGAGCCTTGCGGCCTCCGAAGGCACGAAGGCGCGCGCCTATCTCGCCACACGCGGGTTCGACGCGCATACGCTCCAGCGCTTCGGTTTCGGCTATGCGCCCGAAGCTCGTCAGGCACTCAAGGGTGCGCTGAGCCAATTTCCAGAGGCCAAGCTGATCGAGGCCGGCCTGCGCATCGCGGTCGACGACAAGGAGCCCTACGACCGTTTCCGCGGCCGCCTGATGCTGCCGATCGAGGACGCGCGCGGGCGCATCATCGCGTTCGGTGGTCGCATCCTCGACAAGGACAAAAAGGATGCGCCCAAGTACCTGAATTCACCCGACACCCCGCTCTTCGACAAAGGTCGCACGCTCTACAACCTGCACCGCGCCAGCCCCGCCTCGCGCCAGACTGGACGGGTGATCGTGGTCGAGGGCTACATGGACGTCGTCGCGCTTTCGGCCGCGGGCTTCCATGAGAGCGTCGCGCCCTTGGGTACGGCGCTGACCGAGCGGCAGATCGAGATGCTCTGGCGGCTCGTCGAGACGCCGATTCTCTGCTTCGACGGCGATGCCGCCGGCCAGCGCGCGGCGATGCGCGCGGTGACGCGCGCCCTGCCCTTGCTGCGCCCCGCCCATTCGTTGCGGATCGTCCGGATGCCTTCGGGGCTCGACCCCGACGACCTGATCAAGCGCGACGGCCCGCGCGCGATGGAGGACGTTCTGAGCAAGGCGCAGAGCCTGCTCGATACTCTGTGGGAGCACGAGCGCGACTCGGTCCCGCTCAACACTCCCGAGGACAAGGCCGGGCTCAAGGCGCGTCTGCTCGCGCATGTCGAGACGATCGCCGATCAGGACATCCGTGGGCTCTACAAGCGCGAACTGATGGATCGCTTCTCCGAGTTCGCCTATCCGCCCCGCCAGCCTCGCGATCAGGGATCCTGGCAGAGCAATGGCCAAGGCCAGCGGCGCGACTCAGGCAAGTGGCGGGACAAGAACCGCTCGCCCTTCGCCGGCCCTTCGCCGAGCGGCAACGCGGCGCGGCTGCGTCATGCAACGAGCGGCGGCGGCGCGCGCGACGCGCTGTCGGCGGCGATCCTCGTCGGCCTCATCCGCTTCCCCGGCGAAATCGCGCGACATGCCGAGGCGCTTGCCCGCTGCCCGGGGCTCGATCCGCGCTTCGACCTGCTGCTCGATGCCAGCGATCACGGCCAAGCGCTTGAAAGCGATATGCTTGCCACCATATTGGTACGGCAAGGACAAGCGATGCCCTCCTCGATGGACTATGGCGGCATGCGTTTTGGTTTCCTGAGCCTCGATGCGACACCGGCACAGGCCTGCGCAGAAATGGCCCAGGCTATCGAACTGCTGGTCGAGCGTCCGGCGCTGGAAACCGCGCTAATGGATGCGACCGAGCGGTTAAATCGCGAGTTTACCGATGAGGCCTATGCCGAGCAGCAACGTTTGCTGAAGAGAAAACTGGAATTTGAGTCGCGTCTCGGGCAAATGGCGAGCGCGCGTGCGGCTTTGCCTTCGGGCGATGCCTCTAAAACCATGGCGGAATGATGGATCTCGATCAAAACGAAGACATGCAGGGCGACAAGGGTGACGGCGGCGACGCTCCCCTGATCGATCTCAACGATGCCTCGATCAAGAAGTTGATCGCGCGCGCCAAGCGACGCGGCATCATTACTTACGACGAACTCAACGAAGCGCTGCCGCAGGATATGTCCTCGGATCAGATCGAGGACATCACCTCGGCGCTGAACGAGATGGGCGTGAACATCGTCGAGAGCGACGAAGACGCGGTCGATCCCGAGGACAAGCAGCAGGACGAGGAAGCCGAAGACAGCGACGGCATGTCCGAGCGTCCAGCGCTCGAGAAGAAAAAAGAGACGATCGAGCGCACCGACGATCCGGTGCGCATGTATCTGCGCGAGATGGGCGCGGTCGAGCTGCTCAGCCGCGAAGGCGAGATCGCCATCGCCAAGCGCATCGAATCGGGTCGCGACACGATGATTCTGGGCCTCTGCGAGAGCCCGATCACCTTCCACGCGATCATCCAGTGGTCCGAAGCGCTCAACAACGGCGAGATGCAGCTGCGCGAGATCCTCGATCTCGACGCGATGCTCTCGAAGGAGCCCAAGCCCGAGAACCTCACCGAGGACGGCGAGGAAGACAACGGCGAGATCAG
>SECS01000270.1 GCA_004211435.1 Novosphingobium sp.
GCCAGTCACCCTCTATTCCAGCCGCGTCCGCTATTTTTCGCTGGCCGTCGGCTGCGCAGCCTTTGCCGTCCTGCTTCTGTTTCTGCTTTTGGATGCCGACCCGGCCGATCCGCCGATGCCGGCGTTGCGACAGGCAATACTCTGGCTGGGCGTCGGCTTTCTGTCGCTCTGCGCCTCCGTCATGATGGCGGGCGTCCTCGTCGGCCAGCGGCTGGAACTGGATGGCGAGGGCTTGACCATGGTCACGCTCGGGCGTCGCAAAGTCTGGCGCTGGCAGGATGTCGAAGGCTTCAAGGCCGGCGCGATGACGCCGATCTCGGTGCGCTTTCTGCCGAAGCTGGAGATGAAGATGGTCGTGTTCGACGATGTCACGCTGCCGGAAACCGCGCTGATCCGCATGAGCCGCGATGCGACCGGCCGCAATTCCGGCCTGCACGATGCCTATGGGCTCGATTTCGCCCAGCTCGCCTGGCTCCTGGAAACCTGGCGCGAAAAGGCGCTCCAAGGCACGCAAGTTGCTCCTGCCGCACCCGTCCGCGACGACGAATTCGTGGCCGTCTCGGCTGCTTACCCGAACGGCTGACGACCGTTCCCGGCCGTCACTCTGCCTGCGCGGTCGTCTTCAGGTAAGCGATCACGTCGTCGATCTCGGCCTGGGTCCACAGTCCGAAGAAGCGCATGCTGGTTCCCGGCACTTTCTTCTTGGGGCTCGAGAGAAAGGCCGACAGTGCCGCGTCGTCCCAGACGAGACCGGCTGCGCCTGCATCCTTCATCGCCTGCGAATACTTGTAGTCGGGAACTTGCGCTGCGGGTCGCCCGACGACGCCTTTGAGATGCGGGCCGAACCGGTTGGTCTCCCGGTCGGCCACATGACAGGCGACGCATTTCTGGTACACCCGCTTGCCGTTGCCGGCATCTGCCGCCTGCGCGGTCGAGGAAAAGGCGAGCGCAACAAGGGCGAGGGCGCAGAGCCCTGTCCTTGCCGCTTTGTGCATCCGCCCGGTCACCGCTTCAGACTGCCCAGAATGCCGCGCACGATCGCCCGGCCCACCTGGGTGGCGACGGTGCGCGTCACGCTTTTCATGGCCGCTTCGATGATCGTCTCGCGCTGGTAGCCCGAGCGGCCAACGGTTCTGCGGCCCTTCGGCTCGTCGTCGTCCTTGTTGCCGAAGCCGGGCAGGGTCCAGCCGGTGGTTTCGCCGGAGCCGGCGGGCGGCGCGGGGTCGAGTTCGTCCTGCGCCTTGCGGGCAGCGGCCGCATCGGCGGCCTGCTTTGCCCGGGCGCCCAGCATTTCGAAGGCGCTTTCGCGGTCGAGATCCTCGTCATAGACCCCGAGAACCGGGCTGCGGTCCATCACCGACTGCCGCTCCGCATCGGTCAAAGGACCGATCCGTCCCGAGGGTGGGCGGACCAGCGTCCGTTCCACCATCGATGGTGCACCCTTGCCCTCAAGCGTCGAGACCAGCGCCTCGCCGGTACCGAGCTGGGTGATCGCGGTCGCGCAATCGAAGGCCGGGTTCGGGCGGAACGTGTCGGCGGCGGTCTTCACTGCCTTCTGCTCGCGCGGCGTATAGGCGCGCAGCGCGTGCTGTACCCGGTTGCCGAGCTGGGCGAGAACGCTTTCCGGCACGTCGAGCGGGTTCTGGGTGACGAAATAGACGCCGACGCCCTTGGAGCGGATCAACCGCACCACCTGCTCGACGCGGTCGAGCAGAACCTTCGGCGCTTCGTCGAACAGCAGATGCGCCTCGTCGAAGAAGAACACCAGCTTCGGCTTGTCCGGATCGCCCACTTCGGGCAGTTCCTCGAACAGTTCCGATAGAAGCCACAGAAGGAAGGTCGCGTAGAGCCGCGGGTTCATCATCAGCTTGTCGGCGGCAAGGATCGAGATCTGGCCGTAACCGGAATTCGGGTTCACCCGCATGATGTCGGTGATCTTCAGCGCCGGCTCGCCGAAGAAATGCTCGGCACCCTGCTGTTCCAGCACCAGCAGCGCCCGCTGGATCGAGCCGACCGAAGCCTTGGAAATGAGGCCGAATTCCTTGGATAGTTCCGACGCGTTCTCGGCCATGTAATTCAGAAGCGAGGTCAGGTCCTTGAGGTCGAGCAGCGGCAGCCCGGCCTTGTCGGCCAGCTTGAAGGCGATGTTGAGCACACCTTCCTGCGGTTCGGATGCATCCATCAGACGGGCCAGCAAAAGCGGCCCCATCTCGGCGATCGTGGTGCGAACCCTATGCCCTTTGGTGCCGTAGAGATCCCAGAAGATCACCGGGAA
>SECS01000120.1 GCA_004211435.1 Novosphingobium sp.
TGGTGGCAGTCGCCGAGCAGATCGCAGCAGGCTGACCCCGCGTTCCGAACCGGCAACAAAAAACCTCCCCGGAGACCGCTCCGGGGAGGTTTTTGTTTGGCCAGCGCGTCAGCTCAGAACTTGACGCCGACTTCGACGCCATAGGTCGTCGGCGAGGACCAGTTCGCGCCCAGACCGATGGTGTTGTACTGCACCGCGGTCTTGTAGCGGTTGTTGGTCAGGTTATCGCCCCAGACCGCGACGGTGAACGTGTCGCTGGAATCGGTCCACTGCGCGCGGGCCGAAGCGACCTCGTAGGCCTTCTGCGGGAACTGCACGCCCGAGGGACCGAAGTTGACCTCAGAGGTGTAATAGAGATTGCCCGAAAGGACGAATGCGCCACCGGCGATCTCGGTCTTGTAACGTGCGCCGATGTTGCCGGTGAACTCGGGAACGCGCTGCATGGTCACATCATCGAGCGGAGTCAGCTGGACGCCGAACAGGCCGGGCGTGCAGCGCAGCGTCGCCGAATTGGCGGCCGTGCAAGGCACGTAGACCGGGGCGATGCCGAAGTCCTTGTAGCGTGCGTGAGTCCAAGAGCCGCCCGCACTCAGCTGGAAGCCGTCGAACAGCTCGTAACGGATCGAACCGTCCAGACCGTAGATCTTCGACTGCGCGGCGTTGATGATGTTCGCCTGGCTGGCGAGGAACAGCGACACCTGCAGGTTCTTGTAGTCGTAATAGAAGGCCGAGAGATCGAGGCTCAGCTTGCGGTCGTCGTACTTGAAGCCGACCTCGTAGGCGTTGATCGTCTCGGGCTTGACGTCGTTGCAGGTGCGGCCGGCACCGGTCGGGTTGGTCGGCGTCGGGATGTTCGACACGTTCTGGCAGGTGCCGCCGACGTCGAGCAGCGCCGCCTTGTAGCCGCGCGTGAACGAGGCATAGACGCTCGATTCCTCGCTCGGCTTGTAGCGCACGACGACGCGCGGGGTGACGCGATCGCTGCTGATCGAAGGCACGTAGGTGCGCGGCGCGCCGGCGTTGAAGTAGGCGTTGGTCACCGCATCGTGGGCATAGCGCACGCCGGCCGTGACGAAGAGCTGCGGCGACAGCTCGTAGGTCGCGTCGATGAAGGCAGCATAGCTCTTGGTGGTCGTGCTCGAACCGCCCGAGCGCGTCGCACCGAGCGGGTCGCGCGACGAAACCGCCGTGTCGACATAGGTGAAATAGGTGTCGCGGTTGCTGAAGTAGAACAGGCCGCCGGTCCACTGCAGTGCGCCGCCCGGCTTGGAGTTAAACAGCAGTTCCTGGCTCCAGGTGTCGTTCTTCACCGGCAGGCCGAGTTGGAAGATCGGTGCGCCGGTGTTGTCGAGGTTCTGCGAGGCGTCGACGTTCTCACCGCGATACTGCGAGTAGGAGGTCAGATCGGCGAAGCCGAGATCGGCCTTGAAGGTCGCCTGAACCATGTCGTTCTTCGAGCGGAAGAAGGTCGGCCGGTCGAGCGCGACCTGGTCGGGATCGGTCGTGTAGAGAATGCCGCGCGTGATATCGGGCACGAAGCCCGGCTTCATCTCGCCGAAGACCGGATCGACATAGGTATTCGACATCAGCGAGGTGGGATCGTTCACATCGCCATGCTGATAGCGGACGACCAGCGAGGCCGGGCCGAAATCGAGCTTCAGGCCGGCGCGGACGTTCCAGGACTCGAACTTGCCCACCTTGTCGTTGTTGCCGATGATGTTGGTCACGAAACCGTCGCCGCGGCGGTAGGCGCCCTCGATGTCGACGGCGACGCCCTCGGCGATCGCGGTCGTCGCATAGCCCTGGAGGCGGAGTTCGTTGAAGCGACCGTAGGAGGCCTTGAACTGGCCGCTGGTGTCCTCGCTCGGATCGGCCGTCTGGATCAGGATCGCGCCGCCCGTGGTGTTGCGGCCGAACAGCGTGCCCTGCGGCCCCTTGAGCACCTGCACCGACTGGACGTTCAGCAGTTGCATGTCGGCCGCGAGCGGGTTGGGCGAGTAGAATCCGTCGACGTAGATGCCAACGTTGGCGCCGCCGCCCGAAGTGGTGATCGAAGTGCCGATGCCGCGGATCGTCGGCTGCGAGAAAGCACCCGTCGTGTCGAAGCGCAGCGACGGCGTGACGCGCGAGATGTCCGAGAGGTCCTGAACGTTGGCGGTCGCGAGGGTTTCCTGGCCCAGCGCCGTCACGCTGATCGGCACGTCGACCGAGCGTTCCTGGCGGCGCTGCGCGGTCACGACGATTTCGGAGGACACGCTGGCGTCGTCGGCATCGGCCTGAGCGAAGGCCGGCGCGCTCACCGCAACAAGGCCGATCAGGCCGAAAATGGACGTGGTGGTGCGGATGATGTGATTGCGCATGGCTTCCTCCCTCGCGTGGTTCTGTACGTCTGCACAGGTTTGGGCGCGGGCTATCGTATAGGCTGACGAACTGTCCAGCTTACGATACGGACCAGGACGATTTTGCCACCCTATGTGTCGCCAAGGCCACTATCGGCATGCAATACCGATATTCGCTCATGGTCCGATATAGGTGACCGTGCTGCCGCGGTACGGATCGGGCGAATCCGCCTTCCAGCGCACCGAGCCGAACGGCCGCTCGAGCCGCCGGCGGACGCGATGACCATGGCCCGTACGGTTGTAGCTGTCGGCCAGTTCCTGGAGCTCGAACTCGGTTTGCGTATACCGGTCGCGCATGCGCAGATAGTCGCCCCAGGTCGGGCAATGATAGCGCTCGACCCAGATCGCGGGATTGGCGATGTCGCGCGAAATCGACCAGTCGAAGGCGCCGATGCGGTTCCGCGCCCGTTGCAGCCGGACCATCACGTCGTAGAACTCGCGGGCCTGCTCGGGGTCGACGTCGTATTCGACCTCGACCACTAGCGGCCCCGAACGCATCGTCAGCCCCAGCGAAACCTCGGGCTCGTAACCGATGTCGACCGAGGAGGTATCGACCTCTTCGTCGCTGGCGAGCGGGAACATACGGCCGAGCAGCGCCGTCGCGGCGACCGCGCCGCCCGAAGCGATGAAGGCAATGGCCACGCTCCAATGCGACGCCACTTCGCCCCAGGCCCAGGCGCCGATGCCGATGCCTGCCGTGATCGCCGAGGTGTAGAGCGATAGCGCGCGCGCCGTTACCCAGCGCGGCGCCGACATCTGTACGCTGACATTGATCAGCGCGACGGTCAGGATGTTGCAGGCGCCGATCACGAAGAAAGCCGCGCAGGTCAGGATCAGCGAATGGCTGAGGCCGATGACGATCAGCGAGGCGCCCGTGCCGAGCGCGAAGACCCGCACCGCGATCTCGCTGCCGATGCGTTCGCGGATATCGCTGACGAACAAGGCGCCCAGCACGGCGCCGACACCGGTCGCGCCGAGCAGGATGCCGAACACCGAAGCATCGCCCTGAAGCATTTCCTTGGCGACGAGCGGCGCCAGCGCAGAAGCCGTGGCGCCGGCGAGGCCGAAAGCGAAAGCGCGGACCAGAGCCGTACGCACCGGCGGCGCGTGCAGCGCGTAGCGCGCGCCCGAAATGATCGCGCGATCGATGCGTTCAGGCGGCAGGCGCGACGGCGTGTGCTGACGCGTCCAGAAAAAGAAGGCCACCCACAAGGGAATGTAGAAGGCCGCATTGATGCCGAAAGCGGCCTGGGCGCCGAACAGCAGCACGACGATGCCGCCGAGCGCAGGGCCGAAGCTGCGCGCTATGTTGTAGCTGATCGTGCCCAGCGCGATGGCCGCGGGCAGGTTCTGCGCGCTGACCTGTTCGCCGATCGAAGCCTGCCAGGACGGACCGTAGAGGGCCACGCCGCCGCCGATCAGCACGCAGAAGCCGAGCAGCAGCCAGGGCGTGGTCAGCCCCATGATGGCCAGGGCGGTCAGCGTAGCCGCGCTCAGCGCCGAGAAGGCCAGACCCGCGAGTGCGATCTTGCGCCGGTCGAACATGTCGGCGACCGCGCCAGCGGGCAGCGCCACCAGCATCAGCGGCACCATCATCGCGGTCTGCACCAGCGCGACCATGCTCGGCGAATTGTTGCTGAGCCGGGTCATTTCCCAGGCGGCGCCGACGCCGAGGATGAGCTGGCCGAAGTTCGAGAACAGGCTGGCGATCCAGATCGTGCGGAACGTCTTCTCCCGCAGCGGGGCAAAGGCACCGGTACGCGCTTCGCTCGGCGTGTCAGCGCTGGTCGCCATCAATTCCCCTCCATTGAGAACCTGTAGTTGTCGCCCGGCGCGGTCGCGTCAAGGCCCCCTCTCCGGCCAAAATGCACGAGCGCGCGGTTGGTCCCCGACGAATGCTCGCAAGGCTTGAACCTTCATCCCGCGAGAACACATAGGAACAAGCCGCAATCGCCTCGGCGATGCCATACGGATTGCAAAACCCCGGCCGGCCAAGCATGGAACGGCCAAGCAAAAATACTGAGGAGAAGACCCGTGGCCGACGCCTATATCATCGACGCCGTCCGTACCTTCCGCAGCATCGGCAAGATGGGCAAAGGCGCCCTCTCCACCATGCACCCCGAACATCTTTCGGCCACAGTCCTGACGGCGCTCAAGGATCGCAACAACCTCAACACCGCCGACGTCGACGACGTGATCTGGGGTGTTTCGGGCGCGATCGGCCTGCAGGGCGGCGACATCGGCCGTAACGCCGCGCTCGACGCGGGCTACGACGTCAAGGCCGGCGGCGTGACGATGAACCGCTTCTGCGGCTCGTCGATCACCACGACCAACTTCGCCGCGGCGATGATCATGTCGGGCATGCACGATCTCGTGATCGCCGGCGGCATGGATATGCTGTCCTACGTCAACTACTACGGCATGAAGATGCGCGAAGCCGGCCTCTCGGGCGGCGGCATGGGCACGGGCAATCCGCGCCTCCAGGCCAAGCACCCGCAGTCGAACCAGGGCGTCTGCGCCGACGCGATCGCCGCGATCGAGGGTATCACCCGCGAAGAGCTGGAAGAGATGGGCGTCGAGAGCCAGCGCCGCGCCGCCGTCGCGCTCAAGGAAGGCCGCTTCGACAAGTCGACGATCGTCGTGAAGGACGACGAGGGCAACGTCATCCTCGACCACGAGGAATATCCGCGTCCCGAGACGACCAAGGAAGGCCTCGCCCAGCTCAAGCCCGCCTTCGAGATGTTCCTGAACATGCCCTCGCAGGAAGGCGGCAAGACCTACGGCGAACTCATCCAGCAGAAGTACCCCGACGTCGACATCAAGCCGATCCACCACGTCGGCATCTCGTCGGGCGTGGTCGACGGCGCCGCCGCGATCCTGCTCGCCTCGAAGGACTATGCCGAAAAGCACGGACTGAAGCCGCGCGCGCGCATCGTCGCCATGGCCGAGATCGGCGACGATCCGACCCTGATGCTCAACGCCCCCGTCCCCGCGGCGCAGAAAGTCCTGGCCAAGGCCGGCCTGACCAAGGACGATATCGACGTCTGGGAAGTCAACGAGGCCTTCGCCGTCGTCGTCGAGAAGTTCATCCGCGACCTCGACCTGGACCGCACCAAGGTGAATCCCAACGGCGGCTCGATCGCACTCGGCCACCCGATCGCCGGCACCGGCGCGATCCTGATCGGCACGGCGCTCGACGAGCTCGAGCGCACGGGCGGTCGCTATGGCCTGATCACCATGTGCGCCGCCGGCGGCATGGCACCCGCGATCATCATCGAACGGGTTTGAAGCGAACGCTTGATACACGCTGTATCACATCGTTCGTATCTTGAATAAGCCGTGCATTTCCGCGCCGCTCCGGGTAGTTTGCCCGGATCGGCGCGGCGCTAACTGCGGGGAAAGACAATAGAGGTCACGATAGAGAACGATCACGAGATGCGGCGCGCTATCGGCCTTCGCTTCACCGTGCTCGCCCGCTTGCTGCGCAACAACTTCGACCGCCAGGTCGTGGGCCTGCACGTCACGCGCTCGCAATGGGCGATGATCGCCGTGGTCTCGCGCCACCCGGGCGCGACCCAACGCGTGATCGCCGAAGCGCTGGAGATGTCGGAAGCCTCGGCCGGACGCCTGATCGATCGCCTCTGCGCCGACGGTCTGCTCGAACGCCGCGAACGCGACGACGATCGCCGCGCGCGCGCGGTCTATCTGACCGACGCCGCCGGCCCCCTGCTCGACAAGCTGGCGACGATCGCCCGCGACGCCGAGGAGCGCATGTTCCGCGGTTTCGAAACCGAAGAACTCGAGCGACTCCAGAGCTATCTCGACAAGCTCTACGCCAACGTCCTCAAGGGCTGAACGCGAAGAAAGCGCCTGCGCGTCAGCAGCACGGTCGCTTAATCTTTCGCATTGCACACAAACAAAAAGGGCGGCGCTAAGCGCCGCCCTTTCCGTATCAGTTGCGTCGGGCGCTTACTTGGCGCGGCCGAGCTCGATCTTGGTCAGCGAGGTCGTGACCTTGCCGTTGACGTCCGAAAGCGTCGAAGCCGGAACCGTGACCAGCTTGCCGTTCAGGATGACCTGGGGGTTGCCGTCAGCGGTGACGCGATAGATCGCAGCGACGCGCTGGCCGTTGCTCGAGTAGAGCATCTTGCCGGCGTTGATGGCGACCGAACCAGCGGCGGCGTCGGTGGCGGCGCGAACCGACTGCGACGACTCAGCAGCGAAAACGGCGGCCGGAGCGGCCAGAACGGCGAGAGCAGCGACGGCGGCGGGAAGGATGAACTTGGTCATGAGAAATCTCCGATTGAAGCGAAAGGGGGAGGATCAACTTCTGAACGCTAACCTAGTTTAGTATAAGCTTTGTGTCAATTGCATAGAATGCAACATCAGTGGCATTTTTCGCAAACAACTAAGCAAGCTTATTAGATGTTGCGGTGCAGCATATCGCGCTGCAGCAGGCAGATTTCAAGCCTTAATCGTCACTGCGATGGCCAGACGGTTGATCGCGGCCGCGAATCCGCGCAGGACGGCGCTTGCCAGGGGCGCGACAGACCGCCCCTTTCCCAGATAGAGACAGAGGGACAGGACCAAATGACGACCAAGGTGATGCAGGGCGTTCGCATTCTCGAGGTGGCGCAGTTCACCTTCACGCCGGCAGCTGGCGCGATCCTCGCCGACTGGGGCGCGGACGTCATCAAGATCGAGCATCCGGTGCGCGGCGACACCCAGCGCGGCTTTCTCAACATGGGCGGCGTCAAGCTGGACCCGCTGCGCCATACGCTGATCGAGCACCCGAACCGCGGCAAGCGCTCGGTCGGCATCGACCTGTCGACGACCGAAGGCCAGGAACTGCTCTACGAACTGGCCAAGCAGTGCGACGTGTTCCTGACCAACTACCTTCCCCAGCACCGCCAGAAGAACAAGTTCGACGTCGAGCACATCCGCGCGGTCAATCCGAACATCATCTACGCGCGCGGTTCGGCGCTGGGCAACAAGGGCCCCGAGCGCCACGTCGGCGGCTTCGACGGCACCTGCTTCTGGAACCGCAGCGGCATCGCCCACGCCATGACCCCGGCCGAGCTCGACGGCCCGCTGAGCCAGGGCATGCCCGCCTTCGGCGATTCGATCGGCGGCATGTTCATCGCTGGCGGCATCTCGGCCGCCCTCTATCACCGCCAGATGACGGGCGAGGCGACCGAAATCGACGTCTCGCTGCTGTCCACCGCCTGGTGGGCATCGGGCGCGCTGCTCGCGCAGGTCATGGAGACCGACATCTACAGCCCCAATTCGATGCCCAAGTCGGGCGGGGTCAGCGTCAATCCGTTCATGGGCAACTTCCGCACCTCGGACGGCGGCTGGATCAACCTCTGCACCTTGAGCCCGACCGGGCTGATCCGTGACATGTTCGAGCACCTGGGCCTCGCCGAACTGGCCGACGATCCGCGCTTTTCCGAACCGCGCGCGCTGTTCGAGAACGCGGCGATCGCCAGCGGCTACATCGTCGACGCCTTCTCGAAGAAGCCGTTCGAATACTGGCGCGAGCATCTCAAGACGATGAAGGGCCAGTGGGCGCCGATCCAGACCATGCGCGACCTGATCACCGACGACCAGACGGTGGCCAACGACATGATCATCGAGGTCGAGGGCGCCGACGGCGGCGCGCCGATGCGCCTCGTGCGCGGCCCCGTCCAGTGGAACGGCGAGCCGACCGAAACCACGCGCGCGCCGCAGGCCTCGGAGCACACCGAGATCGTGCTCATGGAAATGGGCATCGAGTGGGATCGCATCGAGGAACTGAAGGCCAAGGGCGCGATCGCCTGAGGCACTTTCCCTAGGTCGGGAGGGGCCGCGCGATGACGCAGGTAATGAAGGGAATACGGGTCCTCGAAGTGGCCCAGTTCGTCTTCGTGCCTGCGGCCGGCGCGGTCCTCGCCGACTGGGGTGCCGACGTCATCAAGGTCGAGCATCCGGTGCGCGGCGATGCCCAGCGCGGCGCCCGCTCGATCGGCGGCATGACCTTCGACGCCGTCGCCAATCCGATGATCCAGCATCCCAACCGCGGCAAGCGCTCGATCGCGATCGACGTCTCCAAGCCCGAGGGGCAGGAACTGGTCTACGAACTGGCCAAGGACGCCGACGTCTTCCTGACCAACTACCTCCCCGGCGCGCGGCAGAAGCTGAAGATCGACCTCGAACACATCCGCGCCGCCAATCCCGACATCATCTACGCACGCGGCAGCGGCTATGGCGACAAGGGCCCCGACCGCGACCGCGGCGGCTACGACATGACCGCCTTCTGGATCCACAGCGGCGTTGCCCATGCGATGACCCCGCAGGAGTTCGACGTGCCGCTGCAGATGGGCATCGGCGGCATGGGCGATTCGCTGAGCGGCATGAACCTGGCCGGCGGCATCGCCGCAGCGCTATTGCACCGCGAACGCACCGGCGAAGCAACCGAGGTGGACGTCTCCTTGCTGTCGAGCGCGATGTGGATGTCGGGCATGGTCATCGCCCCCTACCTCCATGGCGGATCGATGATGCGCGTCGGCCTGCCCAAGGTCGGCGGCGCCGCGGTCAACCCGTTCATGGGCCATTTCCAGACCAGTGACGGGCGGGTGATCAGTCTGTTCATCATGGTGCCCGATCCCTACATCCGCGATACCTTCGAGCACCTGGGCTTGCCCGACGCCGCGATCGACCCGCGCTTCGCCGATGCCAGAGGCCTGGCCGAGCATCATGCCGAGATCAACGACCTGATCGTCGCCGCCTTCGCCGCGCGCGACTTCGATTATTGGCGCGAACATCTTCAGACGATGAAGGGCCAGTGGGCCGCGGTGCAGAGCCTGCTCGACCTCGGCGAGGACGCCCAGGCGATCGCCAACGACGCGTTCTTCACCGTCGATCCGATCGACGGCTCGCCCGCCTTCCGCGTGGTACGCAACCCCGTGCAGTTCGACCACGCCGCCGTCGACACCCGCCGCGCGCCCGAGCATTCCGAACATACTGAGACGGTACTGTTGGAGCTCGGCCTTGATTGGGAACGGATCGAGCGCCTAAAGGCGTCCGGTGCGATCGCCTGATCGCGAACATATATTCCTGATTACAGATACGAAGGACACGAGAGATGAAGCCCGGAACCCGTTTGAAGAGCGTCGCCGACGATACCGAAGTCATGGTCATCCGCACCGGTGGCGGCACGATCGAATGCGGCGGCTCGCCGATGGCTGAAGCCAAGCCTGCCGATCTCGCCCCCCTCGCCGCCGACTTCTCGGCCGGCACCCTGATGGGCAAGCGCTATGTCGATGCCGACGGCGCCTACGAGCTGCTCTGCGTCAAGCCCGGCAAGGGTTCGCTTTCGGTCGACGGCGTCGCGCTGGTGATCAAGGACGCCAAGCCGCTTCCCGCTTCGGACTGATCGGCCGAAACCCGGGTCCATTCCGGCCAGGCCTCCTACCAGGATAGAAATCGCCGCCTTATGAACATCTCGCTGCTTCTCGAAATGGCCGCCGAGGCCGCGCCCGACCGCGTCGGGCTCGTCTGTGACGGCAAGCGCTGGACCTATGCCGAACTGCTCGCCGCCGCTCGCGGCGCCTACGAGCTGATCGAGCAGAGCGGCGCGCAATATGTCGCACTGCTCGACGAAAGCAGCGAGGCGGCGGTGATCGCCCTGTTCGGCGCGGCGCTGGCCGGCGTGCCCTATTGCCCGCTCAACTATCGCCTCGCCGACGAGGACCTGGCCGCGCTGCTCGGCCGCATCGCGCCGGCGCTGGTCGTGGGCGACGAGGAGCGCGTTGCGCGCATCGCCGGCGACCAAGGCCACACGGTGCTGGCGCGCGAGCTGTTCGTGCTCCAGGCGCAGGAAGCCGTCCCGGCCGACGACCGCGTCTACGACGAGGGCGAAGGCGTGGCCGTGCAGCTGTTCACCAGCGGCACGACGGCAGCGCCCAAGGCGGCGATCCTGCGGCACTC
>SECS01000015.1 GCA_004211435.1 Novosphingobium sp.
CGCGCCGATCCTCTGCGACGCACGTATGGTATCCGAAGGCGTCACGCGCGCGCGTCTGCCCGCCGACAATGCCGTGATTTGTACGCTCCATGACGCCGCGGTGCCCGACCTGGCGCGTGTGCTGGGCAACACCCGCTCGGCCGCCGCGCTCGAACTCTGGCGGCCGCATCTATCCGGTGCGCTGGTCGCGATCGGCAATGCACCGACGGCGCTGTTCCACCTGCTGAACATGCTCGAAGATCGCGATTGTCCGCGCCCCGCCGCGATCATCGGCTGTCCGGTCGGTTTCGTCGGCGCCGCGGAATCGAAGGCCGCGTTGTGGCAGGCGCAGCCGGTGCCGTGTTGCATCGTCGAGGGGCGGCTGGGTGGCAGCGCGATCACCGTCGCGGCGATCAACGCGCTGGCGAGCCGCGCCGAATGAGCGGGGCCGGTACGATCTATGGCGTCGGTCTCGGCCCCGGTGCGCAGGACCTGCTCAGCGTGCGCGCCGACCGGCTGGTGCGCGGCGGGCGGCATATCGCCTATTTCCGCAAGGCCGGGCGGCCGGGCCAGGCGCGGCGGATCGTCGAGGGTATGCTCCACGCCGATGTGGTCGAGCTGGCGATGGAATATCCGGTGACCACCGAGATCGCGTTGACCGATCCGCGCTACAACGAATGCCTTTCCGCCTTCTATGCCGAATGCACGCAGCGGTTGCTGGCGGTGGCCGAGACCGGCGCCGACGTCGTCGTGCTCTGCGAAGGCGATCCCTTCTTCTACGGCTCGTTCATGCACCTGCACAGCCGGTTGGCGGGGAGCGTGCCGGTCGAGGTGGTGCCCGGCATTACCGGCATGGCGGGCGCCTGGAACGCGACCCAGGTACCGATCACCTGGGGCGACGACGTGCTGACCGTCGCCATGGCGACGCTGCCGGAAGCGGAACTGGTGCGGCGCATCCGCGACACCGATGCGCTGGTGGTGATGAAGATCGGCCGCCATTTGCCCAAGCTGCGCCGCGCGGTCGAGGCCGCCGGCCGCGCCGAGGCCGCCTGGCTGGTCGAGCACGCCGCCATGCCGGGCCAGCGGGTCACGCGGTTGGCCGAGGTCGATACGGTCACGCCCTATTTCTCGATCCTGCTGATCCATGGACAGGGGCGTAGACCGTGAGCGGCTGGGTCGCGGTCGCGGGCCTCGGGCCGGGCGGCGAAGGGCTGGTGACCCCCGAGGTCGGCACCGCGCTGGCCGAGGCGACCGACGTGGTCGGCTATATCCCTTACGTTGCCCGCGTGGCGCCGCGCGAAGGGCTGGTGCTGCATCCTTCGGACAACCGCGTGGAGATCGATCGGGCCGCGCAAGCGCTCGAAATGGCGGCGGCGGGGCAGCGCGTGGTCGTGGTCTCGTCGGGCGATCCGGGGGTCTTCGCCATGGCTTCGGCGCTGTTCGAGGCGCTCGAAGCCGGACCCGCGTCGTGGCGCGATCTCGACATCCGCGTGCTGCCCGGCATCACTGCGATGCTGGCCGCGGCGGCGCGGGCCGGAGCGCCGTTGGGGCACGATTTCTGCGCGATCAACCTGTCGGACAATCTCAAGCCCTGGGCCGTGATCGAACGGCGGCTGCGGCTGGCGGCCGAGGCGGACTTCGCCATGGCCTTCTACAACCCGCGTTCCAAGGCGCGGCCCGAGGGCTTTGCGCGCGCACTGGTCGTGCTGCGCGAGACTTGCGGCGATGCGCGGCCGGTTCTCTTCGCGCGCGCGGTGACCACGCCGGAGGAGGATCTGCGGATCGTCAGCCTCGGTGAGGCGCGGTCAGAAATGGCCGACATGCGGACCATGGTGATCCTGGGCTCCAGCCGCACGCGCGTCATCGAGCGCGCGCGCGGGCCGATCCTCTACACGCCGCGTTCGATCCCGGACGAAGTGCCATGATCGAGCCAGTCCAGCACCTGCTCCGGCCGGTGAAGCTCGATCCGATCGGGCAGCGCCGGGCGATCGATCATCAGCACCGGCAAGCCCAACGCGCGCGCAGCCGCCAGCTTCGCGACGGCGCCGGGGCCGCCGGCATTCTTGCAGACCACGAGCTCGATGCCGTGCTCTTGCATCAGCAACTGGTCGCCTTCGATCGTGAAGGGGCCGCGATCGACGATCAGATTGTGCGCGGGCAGGGCCGGGGGGACCTCGGGCGCGTCGACGAAGCGCAGCAGATAGTGATGCTGCGGCCGGGCGGCGAAGCGATCCACATGCATGCGGCCGAGCGCGAGCATGACCTTGCGGCCCGGTCCATCGAGCGCATCGACCGCGGCGGCCAAGTCGGGGACATGGCGCCAGCGGTCGCCCGCCTCGGGACGCCAGGCCGGGCGGGTCAGCGCGACATGGGCCACGTCCGTCGCGCGTGCGGCCTCGAGCGCATGGGCGCTCATCGTCGCGGCGAAAGGGTGTGTGGCATCGATCAGGTGCGTGATGCCGTGGCGGCGCAGATAGTCGATCAGACCCGTGACGCCGCCGAAACCGCCGACACGAAGCGGCAGCGGCTGGCCGCGCGGGTTGGTCGTACGCCCGGCATAGCTGAACACCGCCGCGTCCCCGCGCGTGGCGAGCAGACGCGCCAATGCGCTCGCTTCGCTGGTGCCGCCCAGAAGAAGGATATTCGGCGTGGCTGACACGGATGCTCCGCCCTGGTTGACGATCGTCGGCATTGGCGAGGACGGTGCGGATGGCCTGTCCATAGCGAGCCTGGCGGCGCTGGCGGAGGCCGAGCTGGTCATGGGATCGGCCCGGCATCTCGCGCTGCTGCCCGCGCTTAGCTGCGCGCTGGAAGAATGGCCAGTGCCCTTCGCCGAGGGCGTAGAGCGCCTGCTGTCGCGGCGCGGACAGCGCATCGTGGCGCTGGCCTCGGGCGATCCGTTCTGGTTCGGTGCGGGGAGCAGCATCGTGCGTCGGCTCGATGCCCACGAATGGACGGCTTATCCGGCACCATCCACTTTCGGCCTGGCCGCGGCGCGGCTGGGCTGGGCCATCCAGGACACCGCCTGTCTAGGCCTTCACGCAGCACCGCTCGAACGCCTGCGCCCGCATCTCGCACCTGGCGCTCGCGGGCTGGTGCTGTTGCGCGACGGCGATGCGGTGAAACGGCTTGCTGACTATCTGTCGATGCAGGGCTTCGGTCCCTCGCAATTGCACGTCCTGGAGCGTCTGGGCGGTCCGCGCGAAAGGCGGCGTGTCGTCGAGGCGGGCGCGATGACGCTCGCCGACATTGCGCATCCCGTGGCGGTGGGCTTGGAGGTTTACGGCGAGGGCTCTGTCCTGCCCGCGACCGCCGGGCGACCAGACGCCTTGTTCGAACATGATGGGCAGATCACCAAGGCACCGGTGCGCGCGCTCACCCTGTCCGCGCTCGCGCCGCGTGCGGGCGAGATGCTGTGGGACATAGGCGCGGGATCGGGCTCGATCGCGATCGAGTGGCTGCTGGCCCATCCCGCCAACCGTGCTTGCGCAGTCGAAGCCGATCCTGTCCGCGCCGATCGTGCGCGCGCCAATGCGCTGGCCTTGGGCGTGGACCGGCTCGAAGTGCTCCATGGCATCGCGCCCGAAGTCTTGCCCGAAAGCCCACCGCCGCACGCGGTGTTCGTCGGGGGCGGACTGTCGCAGGGCCTGCTCGAAAGCCTCGAGGCTCGTCTGCCTGTCGGCACGCGGCTGGTCGCCAATGCCGTGACGCTCGAATCCGAAGTGCTGCTCGCGCTCTGGCACGAACGGCGCGGCGGCAGCCTCCTGCGTATCGAACTGGCCGACGCGGCGCCGCTCGGCGGCCGTCGCGGCTGGCGGTCGCGCTATCCGGTTGTCCAGTGGAGCGTGACGCTGTGATCGTCGCCGGCTTCGGCTTCCGCTCTGGAGCGACGGCGGCCTCGATGCTGGCGGCGCTGGACGCGGCGCGGATCGCTGGTTGGCCGGTCACCCATCTGGCGACGATAGAGGACAAGGCCGAGGCGCTGGCCGAGCTTGCGCGATTGCTGGTGCTGCCGCTGATCGCGGTCACATCCGCGCGCATTGTTGGCCTCGTTACCCCGACGCGATCGCTGGCCTCGCAGGCGGCGCGCGGCGCGGGCAGCGTGGCCGAGGCCTGCGCGCTCGTTGCGGCCGGCCCCGGCGCGCGCCTGTTGGCTCCCCGCAGCATTTCACACGACCGCATGGCGACTTGCGCCTTGGCGGCAGGAGTTTCGACATGACGGTTCATTTCATCGGCGCCGGCCCTGGCGCGCCCGACCTGCTGACCTTGCGTGGGCGCGACCTTATCGCGGCCAGCCCCGTGTGCCTCTATGCCGGTTCGCTGATCCCGGAGGCCGTGCTCGATCACTGTCCGCCGGGCGCGCGGATCGTCAACACGGCACCGATGGACCTCGACGCGATCGTCGCCGAGATCGCCGCGGCTCATGCCGCCGGGCAGGACGTGGCCCGCCTGCATTCGGGCGACCTTTCGGTCTGGTCGGCGATGGGCGAACAGATCCGCCGTCTGCGTGCGCTCGACATTCCTTTCACCGTGACGCCCGGCGTACCGGCCTTCGCCGCTGCCGCTGCCGCGCTGGAGGCCGAACTGACGCTGCCGGCACTGGCGCAGTCGCTCGTGCTGACCCGCACGCCGGGCCGTGCGAGCACGATGCCGCCCGCCGAAAGCCTTAAGAACTTCGCGGTGACGGGAGCGACGCTGGCGATCCACCTGTCGATCCACAATTTGGCGAAGGTCGTGGCCGATCTCGCCCCGGTCTATGGCGCCGACTGCCCGGTGGCGGTCGTCTGGCGCGCGAGTTGGCCCGACCAGCGCATCGTCCGTGCCACCCTGGCGACCATCGAGGCGGCGGTTGCGAGCACCATGGAGCGGACCGCGCTGATCCTGGTCGGCCGCGCGCTCGATGCCGAGGATTTCGCCGAAAGCAGCCTCTATGCGCAGGGGTACGACCGCCGGTTTCGGCCGCAGCATGCGGAATCGCGCTACGCCGGATCGGCCGAGTGACACCGCCGGGCCTGCTGATATCGGCGCCGGCCTCGGGCAGCGGCAAGACCACGGTCACGCTCGGCCTGCTGCGCGCGCTGCGCGAGGATGGTGTGGCGGTCCAGCCGTTCAAGTGCGGGCCCGACTACATCGACCCGGGCTTTCACCGCGCCGCCTGCGGGCGGGCATCGTTCAACCTGGATAGCTGGGCGATGGACGCCGCGCTCATCGATGGCATCGCCGCGCAAGGGCAGGGCGCCGATATGGTGCTGGCCGAGGGCGCGATGGGGCTGTTCGACGGTGTCTCAGGGAACGGCGCGAGTGGCCACGGCACGGCGGCCGACATTGCCCGGCACATGGGCTGGCCGGTCGTGCTCGTCGTCGACGTTTCGGGCCAGGCGCAGTCCGCTGCCGCCACGGCGCTGGGCTTTGGCCGTTTCGATCCCGGCGTCGCTGTAGAGGGTGTGATCTTGAACCGCGTCGCCAGTCCCCGGCACGAGCGGCTTGTCCGTGCGGGCTTCGAGGCGGCGGGCATCCGCGTCTTCGGCGCCTTGCCGCGGCGCAACGACCTTGTCCTGCCCCAGCGGCATCTCGGTCTGGTCCAGGCCGAGGAACAGGCCGGTCTCGATGCGATCATTGCCAGCTATGCGGGGCTGCTGCGCGAGCGGGTGGACCTTGCCGCCCTCCGCGACGCCGCGCGCGTCGGGCGCGCGGCCTGTACCGAGGCGGGCCTGTCCGATCCGCCCGCGCAACGCATCGCCATCGCGCACGATCGAGCCTTCTCGTTCCTCTATCCGCATCTGCTGGAAGGCTGGCGGCGCGCGGGCGCGGAACTCCTGCCCTTTTCCCCGCTGGCGGACCAGGCCCCGGCGCTCGATGCCGATCTCGTGTGGCTGCCGGGCGGCTATCCCGAACTGCATGCCGGCCGGATCGCCGCGGCCGAGACGTTCCGGGCGGGCTTGCGTCGTCATGCCGAGAGTCGCCCGATCCACGGCGAATGCGGCGGCTACATGGTTCTGGGCGAGGCGTTGATCGACCGCGACGGCACGGCGCATCGCATGGCGGGCTTGCTCAGCCTCGTCACCAGTGATGCCGAACGCCGGCTGCACCTCGGTTATCGCCGCGCGGAACTGCTTTCGCCGCTCGCCGGCCTGCCCGCGGGCGCCAGGCTGCGCGGGCACGAGTTCCACTATTCGACCACGGCCCGGCAGGACGATCCGCCCCTGATGCGCGTGACCGACGCCGATGGCGCGGCAGTCGCCGAAGCGGGATCGCGGCGCGGTCTGGTCAGCGGCACCTTCTTCCACATGGTCGCGAGCGAGCGATGATCGAACTCCAGCTCATCGGCATCGGCACGGGCAATCCCGATCACCTGACCGCGCAGGCGGCGCGGGCGATCAACGAGGCCGATCTCGTCCTCGTTCCGCGCAAGGGCGATGCCAAGTCGGATCTCGTCGACCTGCGCCACGGGATCTGCGCCGCGGTGCTGAGCCGGCCGGTGCGCGTGGTCGAATTCGACCTGCCCGTACGCGCGGCCGGCGGCGACTATCTCGGCGGCGTCAACGCCTGGCACGATGCCATCGCGCAGGTCTGGGCGGAGCAGATCGCGCGGCACCTTCCCGGTGGCGGCAGGCTGGCGCTGCTCGTCTGGGGTGATCCCTCGCTCTACGACAGCAGCCTGCGCATCGCCGATCGGCTCCGGCATAGCGGCGTGGCGATCAGCGTCCGCGTCGTTCCGGGCATCACCAGCCTGCAGGCGCTGACCGCCGCCCATGCCATCCCGCTCAACGATCTCGGCGCACCGGTCGTCATCACCACGGGTCGGATGCTGCGGGCGCTGGGCTGGCCCAAGGGGGCCGATACCGTTGCGGTCATGCTGGATCAGGGATCCGCCTTCGCGGCGCTGGCGCCGGATGGCGTAACGATCTGGTGGGGCGCCTATCTCGGCATGGCGCAAGAGGCGCTGGAGAGCGGCGCACTGGAGCAGGCGGCAGGCCGCATCACCCGCACGAGAGCAGAACTGCGCGCTCGGCACGGCTGGATCATGGATATCTATCTGATGCGGAAAAGCCGGCCCGATTGAGGCGGCACTGGGCGCTCCCGGCCGCCCGAGGTGCAGCCCTTGTTGCCGGGACCGGGCGGATCCCTGAAAACAAAGGGAATCCGCCGATATTCAAGGCAGTGAAGTGGTCGGGGAAAGAGGATTCGAACCTCCGGCCCCTGCCTCCCGAAGACAGTGCTCTACCAGGCTGAGCTATTCCCCGACCGTTCGCGTAACGCCGTGCCGAAGCAGGCGTCCGTGAGGCAGGAGCGGGCCTATAGTCAGACGAACCCGGGGTGGCAAGGGGCATCTGCTACGCCAGTAAAAGTTCCGGCTCACGCCGCCGCGCGCAGGCTTCCCTGGGGTATGGCGCGTGCGCTGGCCTCGCTCGTCGATGTTTGGAAGCGCGTGACGAGTTCGGCGAGATTCGCCGCCTCGTTCGACAGGGTGCGCGCCGCGGCCGTGGTCTGTTCGACCATCGCCGCGTTCTGCTGGGTGTTGAGATCGAGCTGCTTGGTGCGGGCATTGACCTTGAGCAGTTCGCCCGCCTGTTCCTGCGAGCTCACCGCGATCCGCTCGATCGCATCGCCGATCTGGCCGATGTCCTCGACGATCGCGCGCAGCGACTGACCCGATTCTCCGACGAGGGCGACGCCCTGCGCGACCTGCGCGGCCGAAGCCTCGATCAGCGTCTTGATGTTGCTGGCCGCCTCGGCCGAGCGCTGCGCGAGCGCGCGGACCTCGCCGGCGACCACGGCGAAGCCCTTGCCGGCCTCGCCCGCGCGCGCGGCTTCTACGCCGGCGTTGAGCGCGAGCAGGTTGGTCTGGAAGGCGATGCCGTCGATCACCGCGATGATCTGGCTGATCTCCTGCGCCGAGGTCTCGATCTGGGTCATCGCCGCGACCGTGCGCTCGGCGACGCTGCCGCCCTGGACCGCATCGTCGCGCGTGCGGCGCACCGTCGCCTGGAGATCGACGGCGCTGCGCGCGCTGTCCTGGACCGTGCCGGTGATCCGGTCGAGCGCCGAGGCCGTGGCTTCCAGAGTGGCGGCCTGCTGTTCGGTACGCTGGGCGAGATCGGCGGAGGCGCTGCGGATCTCGGTCGAGCCGACGTCGATCGCACCGGCCGAATCGCTGACCGCACGGACCATGCGGTTGAGATCGGCGGCGGCGGCGTTGAACGAGGCGCGCAGGTCCTCGTAGCTTTCGGGAAAGCGCGAATCGAGCCGCGCGGCGAGATCGCCTTGGGCGAGGCCCTTGAGGCCGCCGCCGATGCTGTCGATTACCTGGCGCTGTTCGGCCGCGGCGCGGCTGCGTTCCGCGCCGGTCTCGGCTTCGAGGCGGTTGGTTTCGGCATGGGCCGAGGCCTGGCCGATGACGAGCTTCTCTACCTGGCTTGCGACCATGACCAGCACCGCCGTTTCGGCGACGACGACCACGGCGTGCAGGATCACGCGTTCGAGATCGGCCCCGCCCGGGAAGACCAGGCTGGGTGCGACGAAGTTGGTCAGCAGGTGGTGGACCGCGGTCACCCCGGCGCCGAGCACGATCGCGCGCCAGTCGGCGAGGACGGTCAGCATCGCGATGGTGACGAAGAAGACCATATGGAAGTCGAGCATCCATGGCTCGCCGGTCCACTGCCAGAGCAGCAGCGCCGGATAGAGCGGCAGGGTCACACCGAAAGCGAGTCGCGAAGCACCCGTGCCCCGGTCCTGCCGGGCCAGGAGCGTCGGTACGATCGACACTGCTATGGCCGCGACCAGCGGCAGCCAGCGACCGAGGTGGACCCCGCCGGCGGCGAGGCCGAGGACGAAGATCCAGCAGGCGGCGGTCAGGCCATAGGCGCCCGTGCGGCGCAGTTGGTTCAGCTCATGCATTCCACGGTCTCAACGATAGACGGGTTTGTCGGACGGCGCGGAGGCGCCGCATAGCGGGTTCGGAACGGACAGCAGCAGCGCGCCATCGGCGGCCGCGGCCAGCGCGAGGCCCGAGGCTTCGGCCTGGATCAGCAAGGAGCCGGGCAGCGGCCCGCGGCCCAGCAGCCTGCCGCCATGGTTGCGAGTCCAGGCGACGGATTGGGCCTGCGAAGCGGCATGCAGCGGCACATAGAGTCCCGGCTCTCCGGCCGCAGGGCTCTGGCAGACCACGAGAACCGCGAGCACGATCGCGGCTTGGACGGCGAGCGCCCATCGTAAAGCCCGAAAGCCTGTGCCGGGATTCGTGGTAAACATGGCGTTTGCCATAACACCGGAGGGTTTTCCGGACGTTTGCTACGCCCTTCCGGGAAGGCTACGAGGGGGGTGTTAGGTCGGCGTTAACCCTCGGGACCTCCGGCTTTCGCCGGCGAGCGCGGACCGCTAGGGTCCGGACATGGCGAGCACTGCGATAGACACCGATTCTCTTGGCGCTTCATCGGACCGGACCCATTGGGAATGGCAGTATCTCGATCTAATGCGGCGGATCTGGGAGCACGGTGACGAGCGCGTCGACCGCACCGGCGTGGGCACGCGCTCGATCCTGGGGGCCGAGCTGCGCTTCGACCTGGCGGACAACCGCATGCCGCTGCTCTCGACCAAGCGCGTGTTCTGGAAGACCGCGACGCGCGAGATGTTGTGGTTCCTCACGGGCGACACCAACATCCGTTCGCTCTGCGCGCAGGGCGTGGAGATCTGGACCGATTGGCCGCTCGATCGGTACCGGCGCGAAACCGGCACCGAGATCAGCCGCGAGGACTTTTCCAAACGCGTGGTCGCCGACGAGGCCTTCGCGCAGGCATGGGGCGATCTCGGTCCGGTCTATGGCAAGCAGTGGGTCGACTGGGCGGTCTACGAGCCCGTTGCCATCGAGGGCCACGAAGGGCTCTTCCGAAAGCGCCCCAAGGGCGTGAACCAGGTGGCAGAGGTCGTCGCGAGCCTGCGGAACAATCCGGGCAGCCGCCGTCACATCGTCGAGGGCTGGAACGTCGCCGAACTGAACGCGATGGCGCTGCCGCCCTGCCACAAGACCTACCAGTTCCACGTCGCTGACGGAAAGCTTTCGGGCCTGCTCTACCAACGCTCGTGCGACCTAGGCCTCGGCTTCGCCTTCAACATCTGGTCGGCGGCGCTGCTCGTGCGGATGTTCGCGCAGCAGGCGGGGCTGGAACCGGGCGAGCTCGTGTGGGTTGGGGGAGACGTGCATCTCTATCTCAACCATGCCGCGCTCGTCGAGGAACAGCTCGGCCGCACCCCTTCGGGCGCACCACGGCTCGAAATCGCGCGCCGGCCGGAATCGATCTTCGACTATCGCATCGAGGACTTCACCGTCGTCGATTACACCCCGCAAGCGCACATTTCGGCGCCTGTGGCGGTCTGAAGCAAAGCATTGTTGCGTACGGGCGCGGGAAATCGCAATTGAAATAATATAACGTACTTGTAAAACTTTGCTTCGATCTTGCGCAACCTATTGCACAGGCGGGAGAGAGCGAGAGAATGGCCAAAGTGCCCAAGACCCCGAGCCGGAAGCGCGGCAACCTGCCACCGCTCGAGCTCCACGTGCCCGAGCCCAAGTACCGGCCCGGCGACGCGGTCGACTATTCGGATCTGGTGATCCCGCCCGCCGGTGCCCAGCCGCGCCCCGACGAGACCTGCGCCGCGGAAGAGACCTATCCGCTCTGCACCGATCTCGTCCGCGTGCTCGGCGACGACGACAAGGCGGTCGGCCCGTGGGATCCGCGGCTCGACGCCGAGACCCTGCGCCGCATGCTGCGCGCGATGGCGCTGACCCGCGCTTTCGACGATCGCATGTATCGCGCCCAGCGACAGGGCAAGACCAGCTTCTACATGAAGTGCACGGGCGAGGAGGCGATCGCGATCGCCGCGGCCTTCGCGCTGGCCGACGACGACATGGTGTTCCCCTCCTATCGCCAGCAGGGCATCCTCGTCGCGCGGAACTATCCGCTGGTCGAGATGGTCAACCAGATCTACTCGAACCGCGCCGACCGGCTGAAGGGGCGCCAGCTGCCGATCATGTATTCGGCGAAGGACTATGGCTTCTTCTCGATCTCGGGCAACCTGACGACGCAATATCCGCAGGCGGTCGGCTGGGCGATGGCCTCGGCGATCAAGGGCGACACGCGCATCGCCACGAGCTTCATCGGCGAGGGCTCGACCGCCGAGGGCGATTTCCACGCGGCGATGACCTTCGCCACGGTCTACAACGCGCCGGTCGTGCTCAACGTCGTCAACAACCAGTGGGCGATCTCGAGCTTCTCCGGGATTGCCGGGGCCGAGCGCACGACCTTCGCGGCGCGCGCGATCGGCTATGGCATGGCGGGCATCCGCGTCGACGGCAACGATGCGCTGGCGGTCTTCGCCGCGGTGCGCTGGGCGGCCGACCGCGCGCGTGCCAACAAGGGCCCGACCCTGATCGAGCACTTCACCTATCGCGCCGAGGGCCATTCGACCTCGGACGATCCGAGCTCGTACCGCTCGGCACAGGAAAGCGTCGAATGGCCGCTCGGCGATCCGATCGCGCGGCTCAAGCGCCATCTGATCGCGCTGGGCGAGTGGTCCGAGGAGCAGCAGGCCACGATGGATCGCGAAGTCGCCGAAGAGGTCAAGGCCGCGTCGAAGGAGGCCGAAAAGAACGGCATCCTCGGCCACGGCCTGCACCATCCGTTCAAGACGATGTTCGAGGACGTGTTCGAGGAACTGCCCTGGCATCTCGAGGAGCAGGCCGAACAGGCCATCCGCGAGCGGCGCGTGAAGTGGCCGGATTGGAAAGAATGATGACCCAGGAGGAATCCCCCGTCTCGCTGGCTGATGCGCCGACCCGCCGCCTCAACATGATCGAGGCGATCAACGACGCGCTCGACATCATGATGGAGCGCGACGCCAATGTCGTGATCACCGGCGAGGACGTCGGCTATTTCGGCGGCGTGTTCCGCGCCACGGCCGGGCTGCAGGCCAAATACGGCAAGATCCGTGTGTTCGACACGCCGATCAGCGAATGCGGCATCATCGGCGCCGCCGTCGGCATGGCCGCCTATGGCTTGCGCCCGGTGCCCGAGATCCAATTTGCCGACTACATCTATCCGGGGCTCGATCAGCTCGTCTCCGAGGCGGCGCGGCTGCGCTATCGCTCGGCCGGCGAATTCACCGCGCCGATCACCGTGCGCTCGCCTTTCGGCGGCGGCATCTTCGGCGGGCAGACGCACAGCCAGAGCCCCGAGGCGCTGTTCACCCACGTCGCGGGCCTCAAGACCGTGATCCCGGCCACGCCGCACGATGCCAAGGGCCTGCTGATCGCCGCGATCGAGGACAACGATCCGGTGATCTTCTTCGAGCCCAAGCGGATCTACAACGGTCCCTTCGACGGCTATTACGATACGCCGGCGAGCCCCTGGGCCAAACATGCAGGCTCGGTCGTGCCCGAGGGCTATTATTCGATTCCCTTGGGCAAGGCGCGGATCGTGAAGGAGGGCGAGGCGCTGACCGTGCTCGCCTATGGCACGATGATCCACGTCGCCGAGGCGGTGCTGGCCGAGAAGGGCGTCGATGCCGAGATCATCGACCTGCGTACGCTCGTGCCGATCGACATGGCGACTGTGGAGAAGTCTGTGAAGAAGACGGGGCGTTGCCTGGTGATACACGAGGCGACACGGACCTCCGGCTTCGGCGCCGAGCTGTCTGCATTGGTGCAGGAGCGCTGCTTCTACCACCTCGAGGCGCCGGTCGAGCGCGTCACGGGCTTCGACACGCCTTATCCGCACAGCCTTGAATGGGCCTATTTCCCCGGTCCCGTCCGCATCGGCGAGGCGGTCGACCGCCTGCTGGGGGCCTGAGGCGATGGGCACCTTCACCTTCCGCCTGCCCGACATCGGCGAGGGCATCGCCGAGGCCGAGATCGTCGCCTGGCACGTCAAGGTCGGCGACCGGATCGAGGAAGACTCGCCGATCGCCGACATGATGACCGACAAGGCCACGGTCGAGATGGAAAGCCCTGTTACCGGCGTGGTCCGCGAGGTCGCGGGCGAGGTCGGCGATACCGTCGCGATCGGTTCGCCGCTGGTGGTGATCGAGACCGAGGGCGGCGAGGCCTATGCGGAGCCGGCACCGGCGGCTGAGCCTGAGCCGAAAGCAAAACCCGCCGTGAACTCCGCACCCGCTCGTGCTGAGCCTGTGGAAGCACCCAGCGCAGCGCCCGCCGCCAGCGGGAAGGGGCGTTTCGTCTTCCGCCTGCCCGACATCGGCGAAGGCATCGCCGAGGCCGAGATCGTCGCCTGGCACGTCCAGGTCGGCGATCGGATCGAGGAAGATTCGCCGATCGCGGACATGATGACCGACAAGGCCACGGTCGAGATGGAAAGCCCGGTCACCGGCGTGGTCCGCGAGATCGCGGGCGAGGTCGGCGCGACGGTTGCGATCGGTTCGCCGTTGGTGGTGATCGAGACCGAAGGCGGCTCCTACGAGGCGCCCGGTCCCGATGCCGAGGATGTCCGAGAGCGGATTGCGGCGGAAACCCCCGATGCCGAAGATGTCGAGCGCGCAGCGTCGCGGCTGGAGAACGAAAGCGCACCGTTGCGGCCGAGCAAGCCTGTGCCGCCACCGGTCGTCCGCAGCACCGGCGGCAAGGCCTTGGCCTCGCCGGCCGTGCGCGCCCGTGCGCGCTCGCTGGGCGTGGACCTGGCTGCGGTAACGGGCGGGCTCGACGGCGTGGTCCGGCACGAGCATCTCGACGCTCATTTGCTCGCGCAAAAGCCGGTTGCTCCCGCCAAGGATGCGCCAGCCGCCAAGCCCGAGGCCAAGCGCGCGCCCGAGCAGCAGATTGACGGTGCCGGCGAGCAGATCAAGGTCATCGGCCTGCGCCGCCGCATCGCCGAAAACATGGCCGCTTCGAAGCGCCATATCCCGCACTTCACCTATGTCGACGAATGCGACGTCACCGAGCTCGAACGCTGGCGCGGCGAGTTCAACGACCAGCGCGGCGACAAGCCGAAGCTGACCTTGCTGCCGTTTCTGATCACCGCGATCTGCCGCACCCTGCCTGAGTTCCCGATGATCAACGCGCGCTACGACGAGGAGGCGAATGTCGTCACGCGCTACGATTCGGTGCATCTCGGCATGGCTGCGCAGACGCCCGCCGGGCTGATGGTTCCGGTCATCCGCAATGCGCAGAATCTGACGCTGTGGGCACTCGCCGCCGAGATCGCGCGGCTGGCCGAAGCGGCTCGCGAAGGCACGGCCAAGTCGGAAGAGCTCTCGGGTTCGACTCTGACCGTGACCTCGCTGGGACCGCTGGGCGGCATCGCCACGACGCCGGTTATCAACCGGCCCGAAGTGGCGATCATCGGCCCGAACAAGATCGTAGAACGGCCGGTCTACGTCTCCGACGGGCAGGGCGGCGAACGCATCGAGAAGCGCAAGCTGATGAACGTCTCGATCAGCTGCGACCACCGCGTCGTCGACGGGTGGGACGCTGCGAGTTTCATCCAGGCGCTCAAGCGACGGATCGAGGCGCCCCTGATGATGCTGGCCGGTTAGCGCACGATGCCGCTGTAGGCGATCTGACCGCGGCCGCGCTGGGCCTGGGTCGCCGGCACGCGCCAGCGCATGTGGGTGACGTCCTCGGGCGAGGCCAGACGCTGTCCGACTCGCAGCATGCCGAGCTGGCCCCAGGTGCGGCCATTGTCGACCGAGACCTCCTGATCGTCCCGCGCGCTCGCCTGATAGGCGATGGCCTGCGGGAGCGGATTGGTGATGGTGAAGCCGCCGTCGCCGCCCATGCGGTACCAGTTCACGATCGTCACGACCCGGTCGCCGCGGTTGAGGCGGCTTGCCGGTTCGAGGCTCCGCGTGGTGCCGCCATCGACGCGCTCGACGAAGACGGCACTGTCGGTGGCCACGGTCGGCCCGGCTGCGTTCGACTGGGCCGAGGTGGCGGCCGGCAACGTGATCGAAAGTCCGGTCAGGGCATATCCGACCCAGGCATAGAACTTCACGGTATTCCCCCTGTTCGGTCCACGGTGGACCATCGAGGGCAGTATCTTCGCGCAAACCAAAGGAATGGTTAACGCCGCCTTGACCATGTCCAGGCCGCGGAATCCCGCCAGAAACGGGCCAAATCCCTGGCTGTCACGGGCTTGCAAAAAATCTCTTTCCAACCGTGTTGACAGCCCCGGAACTCTCGCCTAGTTCGCGGCCTCCCAAGTGGCTGCGCGGGTGTAGCTCAGTTGGTTAGAGTGCCGGCCTGTCACGCCGGAGGTCGCGGGTTCGAGCCCCGTCACTCGCGCCACTTGGGAATTTCACGACATCGAGAACCTCGCTACGGCGCTGCCCGATGGCCAGCAGCGCGCGTCCGTGGCGTGCCGTCCACGCGGCCTTTAACCCGGCGTAGGGAGCAATGTGTCTATTGGCGCGGCGCGCTCCAGCGGCCGGTTTCCATCCAGATCAGGAAGCGTCCGAGGGGCAGCAGCCAGATGACGCCGAGTACGAGATAGATCGGCGCCTGGATCAAAGCATGCCAGCCGGCGATCACCGGCGCGAGATAGATCGCGATGACGAGCGCGTAGATGCCGAGTCCCACGACCAGGCCGAGAATGCCGACGGGGATTCGCCATGTCGGCTCGCGACGATTGCCACGGATCTTCGGAGGCATCAGGATTCGCTTTCGTAGAGCCGCGTCGGCGTGACGACCGCGCGCAAGGGCTGGTCGTGATCCTCCATCGGCAAATGGTCGACGAGTTGGCTGTCCCAGCCGAGGCCCACGGCGAGCGTTTCGGGGTGGGCAGCGAGCCAGCGGTCGTAGTGGCCGCCGCCCTGGCCGAGCCGTCCGCCCTGTGCGGTGAAGGCGAGCAGCGGCACGATGACGAGGTCGGGTACGGCCGGATCGGCATCGGCTGCGGGCTGAAGGTGGCGATAGGGGCCTTCTTCGAGGTCGCTGTCCTCGAACGGATCGCGCCAGAGGTGAAAGGCCATGGCATCGCCGCGTGCGGTGAAGCGGGGCAGGGCGATCTGGCGGCCGTTCTCGTAGAGCCACCTGGCATAGCCGCGCGTCGGTGCCTCGTTGGCATTGGCGTGATAGAGCCCGACCACGCTGCCCTCGGGCGCGAGATCGGCCAGCGGACGCGGCGGGCGCAGGAACAGCAGCGCGCGCGTCGCATCGGGCAGGGCGGCGACGTGCTTGCGGCGCAGGTCGCGCATTCGCGCGCGGAGCTTGTGCTTCTCGTCCACGCTGTATCCTTGAAACGTGTGGGGGAGGGTGACGGGCCCACCATGGGTCGTTGCCGAGAAATCCACTGACGCGTTCACGTCAGGTGGGGACCATGTGTGTCAGACCCCAATGGAAACAGAGTGGTCCAACCAGGGACAGCCCCCAAGGATTTGCTTATAGCCTCAGGGATGTTCGAACGGCTCGTGCCGGGCAGATCCCGTCGAGAGCCTATCTAGGGGTTGCGGGGCTAGCCCTCAAGCCTGGAGGCGAGATTTTCCAGTCGCTCGGCAATTGCGTCGAGCTTTTGTGCGCTCGCCGGTGACAGGCCCGGCTGCGGATTCGCGCCACCCGTACGCGAGTTGGCGTCATGAAGCTCGTCGGCGAGGAGCAGTGCGGCGAACAGCAGCATACGGCTTTCGCTCTGGCCGGTGACGTCACCCATCGTCGCGATCTTGGTAGCGATCATTTCGCCCAGACCAGTGACGTGGTCTTCCTCCCCCTCGGCGCAGGCGACGGTGAAATGGCGTCCGCCGATCTCCAGCTTGACGTTGCTCATGGCCTTTGCCCCGCAAGCAGCGTGTCGAGCTGGTGCAGCGACAGTGTAACCGCCTCGCGCAGGCGTTCATGCCGCGTCGCAAGTTCGTGATCGGCCTTGGGTGGCAGTGATGCAGCCCGCTCGATACGGCTCAAGGCTGCTTCTATCCGTCCCAATGCTTTTTCGATGGATGCCCCTTCCATGCCCCAGCGCTAGCGCAAAATCGCGCCGCTGCAAAGTGTTGTGCGCCATGGTGGTGACGTCAAATCGTCATTATCGGTACATATTCGCGGCTTCCTTATGGGGGCAGGGCGCTTGACGGGGCGCCCCCTCACCCTAAAGGAAGCCCCCATCGAATCGGCGCCTCCTGCCGACCTCGGGAGCATTTTCCAGATGAGCCTTGATCCCGCCCGCCTGGGGCCCATGGCAAACGCCATCCGTGCCCTCTCGATGGACGCGGTCCAAGCGGCCAACAGCGGACACCCCGGCATGCCGATGGGCATGGCCGACGTCGCTACGGTCCTTTACAGCAAGTTCCTCAAGTTCGATCCCGCCGCGCCCAAGTGGGCCGACCGCGACCGCTTCGTGCTGTCGGCGGGCCACGGCTCGATGCTGATCTACTCGCTGCTGAACCTCACCGGCTACGCCCGGCCGACGATCGAGGATATCCGCGACTTCCGCCAGATCACCAGCCCATGCGCCGGTCATCCCGAGAACTTCCTGCTCGACGGCGTCGAATGCACCACGGGTCCGCTGGGCCAAGGCCTGGCCATGGCCGTGGGCATGGCGCTCGCCGAGCGTCACCTCAACGCCACCTTCGGCGACGACCTCGTCGATCACCGCACCTGGGTGATCGCCGGCGACGGCTGCCTGATGGAAGGCGTCAACCACGAGGCGATCGGCCTTGCGGGTCACCTCAAGCTCGGTCGCATGATCGTGCTGTGGGACGACAACCGCATCACCATCGACGGCGATACCAGCCTGTCGACCAGCGAAGACATCCCCGCGCGCTACCGGGCTTCGGGCTGGCACACCGAAGAGTGCGACGGCCATGACTTTGCCGACATCGAGCGCGCGATTGCCGCGGCCGTGGCCGATGGCCGCCCCTCGCTGATCGCCTGTCGCACCGTCATCGGCAAGGGCGCGCCCAATAAGCAGGGCAGCCACTCGGTCCACGGCAGCCCTCTCGGCGCCGACGAGATCGTCGCGACGCGCGCCGCCATCGGCTGGACCTCGCCGGCCTTTGAGATCCCCGAGAACATCGCCGCCGACTGGCGTTCGCTCGGGACCAAGGGTGCGGAAGCTCGCGCAGCTTGGGAAAATCGCCTCGCAAGCAATGACGAAGGCAAGGAATTCGTTCGACGCATGTCGGGTGAGCTGCCTTCGGGCGAAGCCGCCGCCGAAGCCTTCAAGGCCTGGCTCGACCAGTCGCAGAAGGTCGCCACGCGCAAGGCCAGTGAGCTCGCGCTCGAGATCCTGACCCCGGCGATCCCCGAGATGATCGGCGGCTCGGCCGATCTCACCGGCTCGAACAACACCAAGGCCAAGGCCACCGGCCCGCTGACCGCCGAAGACTACTCGGGCCGCTATGTCTATTACGGCATCCGCGAGTTCGGCATGGCGGCGGCGATGAACGGCATGGCGCTGCACGGCGGGATCATTCCCTATGGCGGCACCTTCCTGGTCTTCTCCGACTACTGCCGCAACGCGATCCGCCTCTCGGCGCTCCAGCACGCGCGGGTGATCTACGTGCTGACGCACGATTCGATCGGCCTCGGCGAAGACGGTCCGACTCACCAGCCGATCGAGCACGTCATGTCGATGCGTCTCATCCCGAATCTCGAGGTCTTCCGCCCGGCGGACGTCATCGAGACGGCCGAATGCTGGCAACTGGCTCTCGAGAACGCCGACAAGCCCTCCGTTCTGGCGCTAACCCGGCAGAACCTGCCGCAATTGCGCACCGAAGGTGGTTTGCAAAGTGCGAAAGGCGGCTATCTGCTGCGCGGCGCCGAAGCCGCGCGCAAGGTGGTGCTCGTTGCCACCGGTTCGGAAGTCGAACTGGCGGTCAAGGTCCGCGAGGCTCTCGAGGCCGAGGGAATTGGTGCAGACGTCGTGTCCATGCCGTCCATGTCGCGCTTCCTGGCGCAGGACGCGGGTTACAAGGCGACGCTGCTGCCGGGGGACGTTCTGAAGGTATCGATCGAAGCCGGCGTCACGCTCGGCTGGGAACGCATCGTCGGCTCCGATGGCATCACCATCGGCATCGACACCTTCGGTGCCTCGGCGCCGGCGGAAGTGCTGTTCCCGCACTTCGGCTTCTCGGTCGAAGCGATCGTTCCGCAAATCAAGGCTAAGCTCGGTAGCTAATTAGATCGGGCACTTAGGAGGAGTTTTTCATATGGCGACGAAAGTTGCGATCAACGGTTTCGGACGTATCGGGCGCAATGTGGCCCGCGCTATCCTCGAACGGACCGACCATGATCTCGAGCTGGTCTCGATCAACGATCTCGCCGATGCGAAAGCCAACGCCCGCCTGTTCCAGCGCGATTCCGTCCATGGTCCGTTCTCGGGCACGGTCGAAGTCGACGGCAACGATCTGATCATCAACGGCAAGCGCATCCAGGTCACGGCCGAGCGCGATCCCGCCAACCTGCCGCACAAGGCCAACGGCGTCGACATCGCGCTCGAGTGCACGGGCTTCTTCACCAACAAGGCCGGCGGTCAGAAGCATCTCGATGCCGGCGCCAAGAAGGTGCTGATCTCGGCGCCCGCCAAGGAAGTCGACCTGACCGTTGTCTTCGGCGTCAACCACGACAAGATCACCGCCGAGCACACGATCATCTCGAACGCGTCGTGCACCACCAACTGCCTCGCGCCCTTCGCCAAGGTCCTGCACGAGGCGATCGGTATCGAGCGCGGTCTGATGACCACGATCCACGCCTATACCAACGACCAGAAGATCCTCGACCAGATCCATGACGATCCGCGTCGCGCTCGCGCCGCCGCGATGAACATGATCCCGACGAGCACCGGCGCCGCCGCCGCGGTCGGCCTGGTTCTGCCCGAGCTCAAGGGCAAGCTCGACGGTTCGTCGATCCGCGTGCCGACCCCGAACGTCTCGGTCGTCGACCTGACCTTCACGCCGAGCCGCGACACGACCAAGGACGAAGTCAACGCACTGCTCAAGGCGGCGGCCGAAGGCCCGCTCAAGGGTATCCTCGGCTATACCGACGAGCCGCTGGTCTCGATCGACTTCAACCACGATTCGCACAGCTCGACGATCGACAGCCTCGAAACCTCGGTCATCGACGGCAAGCTCGTGCGCGTGCTGTCGTGGTACGACAACGAGTGGGGCTTCTCGAACCGCATGATCGACACGGCTGGCGCGATCGCCAAGTTCCTGTGACATGACGGCCGGTCGCCTCGGAGGGATTGCGCGACACGGTAGGTCGCAGGGTCCTATCGAGACGATCGGCCACGTTTCCGTCACGGCGGCCGAAGGCGTCCACGGCGATTTCCGTGGGGCGATGGCCGCGACGAAGAAGACCCGCAAGCGCCAGGTCTCGCTGATCGAAGCCGAGAGCTGGGCCGCGGCGCTGGCCGATCTGGGCCTCGCACCGGGCGAGGGGCCGCCCTGGTCCGATCGTCGTGCCAACCTGTTGGTCGAAGGGCTGCGCCTGCCGCGTGAACCCGGCAAGATCATTGCCATCGGCGCGACGCTGCGGATCGAGACCACGGTAGAGACCGAGCCCTGCGAGCGCATGGACGCATTGCTTCCCGGCCTCAAGGCGACGCTGATGCCCGATTGGCGCGGCGGGGTCTGCGGCCGGGTGGTGACCGACGGCGACATCGCCATTGGCGACGAAGTGAGGATCGAGGAATGACCGCTTTCAAGACGCTAGACGATCTGGGTGACGTGACCGGCAAGGTCGCGCTCGTGCGTGTCGACCTCAACCTGCCGATGCAGGACGGTTCGGTCACCGACGACACGCGCATCCGCGCGGCGCTGCCGACGATTCTCGAACTGGCCGATAAGGGCGCCAAGGTCCTGCTGCTCGCGCATTTCGGTCGGCCCAAGGGCGAGCGTGTCTCGACCCAGTCGCTGTCGATGGTGGTCGGCGCGGTCCAGGCGACGCTCGGCCGCGAAGTCATGTTCGTGCCCGAAATCTTCGGCGATGTCGTCAAGCAGTCGATCGGCATCCTGCGCGCCGGTGACATCGCGATCCTCGAGAACACGCGCTTCTGGCAAGGCGAGGAAAAGAACGACCCCGAACTCGCCAAGGCGATCGCCGCCAACGGCGATTTCTACGTCAACGACGCCTTCTCGGCCGCGCACCGCGCGCACGCCACGACCGAGGGCCTGGCCCACGTGCTGCCTGCCTATGCCGGGCGCTCGATGCAGGCCGAGCTCGAAGCGCTCGAAAAGGCTTTGGGCAATCCCACGCGCCCGGTCGCGGCCGTGGTCGGCGGCGCCAAGGTCTCGTCGAAGCTCGACGTGCTCAAGCACCTCGTCGGCCAGGTCGATCACCTGATCATCGGCGGCGGCATGGCCAACACCTTCCTCGCCGCGCGCGGGGTCGATGTCGGCAAGTCGCTCTGCGAGCACGATCTGACCGGCACCGCCGAGGAGATCATGGACGCGGCCGACAAGGCCAATTGCACGATCCATCTGCCTTACGAGGTGGTTGTCTCGAAGGAATTCGCGGCCAATCCGCCGTCCTTGCGTACGGCCAACGTCCACGAGGTCGCGGCCGACGAGATGATCCTCGACCTCGGCCCGACCGCGGTCGAGGCGCTGGGGGACGCGCTCAAGACCTGCCGCACGCTCGTCTGGAACGGGCCGCTCGGTGCATTCGAGACCGTGCCATTCGACGCCGCCACCGTCGCGCTCGCCAAGACCGCGGCGGCGCTGACCAAGGAGGGCGTGCTGACCTCGGTCGCGGGCGGTGGCGACACCGTCGCGGCGCTCCACCATGCGGGCGTGGCCAACGACTTCAGCTACATCTCGACCGCCGGCGGCGCCTTCCTTGAATGGATGGAAGGCCGCGAACTTCCCGGCGTGGCCGCGCTGCAGCGCTGATCACCGCTCGAATATTGCGGGGAAGCCCTCGCACCGATAACCAACCGCTCATTCGGAAACGCACGAAACCTGGGGATTTGACACGATGAACACCTCCGAGATGACCGCCAAGATCGCCGCCGGCAAAGGCTTCATCGCCGCCCTCGACCAATCGGGTGGCTCGACCCCCAAGGCGCTCAAGGGCTATGGCATTGAGGAAGGCGCCTGGAGCACCGAAGACGAGATGTTCGGCCTGATCCATGACATGCGCAGTCGCATCATCACCTCGCCCGTCTTCACCGGCGAGAAAGTGCTCGGCGCGATCCTGTTCGAGCGCACGATGGACGGCCAGGCTGGCGGTCAGCCGGTGCCGCAGGCGCTGATCGAAAAGGGCATCATCCCCTTCATCAAGATCGACAAGGGTCTCGAGGACGAAGCCAACGGCGTCCAGCTGATGAAGCCGATGCCCGAGCTCGACGCGCTGCTCGCCAAGTCGAAGGCGCTGGGGGTCTATGGCACCAAGGAACGTTCGGTGATCAACTCGGCGAACCGCGAAGGCATCGCCGCGATCGTCGCGCAGCAGATCGAGATCGGCCTGCAGGTGCTCGCCGGCGGTCTCGTGCCGATGCTCGAGCCCGAGATCAACATCAAGAGCGATACGCGCGCCGAGTGCGATGCGATCCTGCTCGACGAACTGACCAAGCAGCTTTCGGCCATGCCGGGCGAGGCCAAGGTCATGCTCAAGCTGTCGCTGCCGGTCGAGCCGGGCAAGTACGACAGCCTGGTTGATCATCCGCGCGTGCTGCGCGTCGTCGCGCTGTCGGGCGGCTACCAGCGTCCCGAGGCCTGCGCCGAGCTGGCCAAGAACCGTGGCATCATCGCCAGCTTCAGCCGCGCGCTGCTCGAGGACCTGCGTTCGCAGATGAGCGACGACCAGTTCAACGCCTCGTTGGGCGGCGCGATCGACGAGATCTACAAGGGCTCGACCGAAAAGACCGGCGCTGCCGTCAGCGCCTAGTCGCCAATCAGTTCCAGCGCGGGACGGCCGCGCTGGAACTCGAAGCCGAAGCGATAGGCACGCGGCGCGATCGCGCGCTGTGGCGTGGTCCGCTCGGGCACCACGGCGCTGAGCTGGATCGCCCCGCCGCGCACCGCCAGCGGCTCACCCAAGGTCAGCTCACGCACCGTGCCGGCCACCCGCGCCGAGATCCGCACGCGCCCGGCCCAGATGCAGCGCGCGTTCTGCGGGCAGCGGCTATCCTCGATCACGCGTAGCGGCGTCACGCGCAGGCCGTGCACGCGTACGGTCTCGCCGAGCCGGGCGAGCGCGCGGTCGGACGCGGGCGGCGTGGCATCGGCCAGCGAAGCGGTGAGGAGCAGAGGGGCGAACAGGGCGGCGGCTTTTCTCATATGCGCGTTTCAACGCCAGATCGCCTGAACATTTCCCGAATGGCTTCACACTGGCGCAAGCGCGACAGCGACATTATGAGCGCGGGATGATCGAACCCGCAGACGACAAACGCCCCGCCTCGAAGCTCTATCTGATCTCGCCGCTCGACGTCGGCGGTGCCTTTCCCGATCGGCTGGCGCGCGCGCTCGATGCGGGCAAGGTGGCGGCGTTCCAGTTTCGCGTGAAGGGGATCGATGATCATGCCGCCGCCCTGCTGGCAGAGCCGCTGCAGCGCATCTGCGACGATCGCGAGGTGGCCTTCATCGTCAACGATTCGATCGGCTTGGCCAAGCGCCTGGGTGCCGACGGCGTTCACTTGGGACAAGAGGACGGCGACGTCGCAGACGCGCGCGCGCGCTTGGGCCGCGACGCGCAGATCGGCGTGACCTGCCATGCCAGCCGCCATCTCGCGATGGAAGCGGGCGAGGCCGGCGCCGACTACGTCGCTTTCGGCGCCTTCTTCGAAACCACGACCAAGCAGACCGAACACCGTGCCGAACTCGAGACGCTAACCTGGTGGCAGGCGGTGTTCGAGATCCCTTGCGTTGCGATCGGCGGGATCACGCCGGCCAACTGCGCGCCACTGGTCCAGGCCGGCGCCGATTTCCTGGCGGTGTCGGGTGCGGTGTGGAACGGTGAGGAGGCCGCTGCCGTGCGTGCTTTTCACGAGGCGATTGCCGCGGCGCGGACCTGAAAGGCGCTCGGCGCCTTAGCGCATCATCAGCATGATGCCCCAGGCAAGGCCGGTCGCGGCAATGAACAGCGGCCAGGACCATTCGAAGGCTTGCCCAGCGATCGCGAGTTCGTGAATTTTCAGGAAGCCGCCGGTCGAACCGCCGCTGTGGATCACGGTTGATACGACAAAGGTCAGGATGCCGCCCAAGAGCAGCGCTTTGATCAGCGACATTCGTGCCTCCCTCAGGCCTTGCGATCGATAGTCTAGCCGCTCGTGAAGCTTCGGCCAAGCGGTGCCTAGCCGCGGCTGGCCTTGGCCATGCGCGTGACGAGCAGGCAGTTGATCGCCATCACGCTCAGGAAGAACGGCCAGGACCAGAAGACCGGATAACCGGCGAGGTTCGCGTTTTCCAGGGCCAGGAAGCTCGAGCGGGCCGCACCGGATCCCGAGGCTCCGACGAGTGCGGCGACGAACAGGGTCAGTATCGTACTGGGCACGAGTGCTTTCATCAGGCTCATGGTCTTTCCCTCCATTCCCTTGGCCCCGACGTAGTCCCACGACAGTCGATAGACTTACGTGGTTGGGGCGGAATGAAGCGATGGCCTTAGCGGCGGAGTAACCGTGTTCGGGCCGCAGCCTGTATCATTCGGGCCACTCGGGCTCGCGCGCCAGCGCGCGCAGCACTTCGGCAGCGATGCGCAGTTCGGCCGCGTCGAAGCCCGGCAGGCGACGGTGAACGATCGCGGAGAATTCCGCGCGGACCTCTCCACTCGCCTGCTGGCCCAGCGGGGTCAGCGTCAGCTCGGTCTTGCGGCGATCGTCCTTCCCCGGACGCGATTCGATCAGTCCGGCATCGGTCAGGCGGACGAGCTCGGCCGTGATGAGGCTGCGGCCGACGCAGAACACCGAAGCCAGTTCGAGCGGATAGGTGACCCCGTTCGAAACGACGTTGAGAATCCAGGCGCCGCGCGGGCCGAGATTGTAGCGCTCGGTGACCTTGGCCGTGGCTGCACGCAAAGCACGTTGGCCGAACGCCAGCCCCTCTGCCAGGAAGGCGACCTCGCCGGCCGAAAAATCCGCGCCGTCGGGCTTCGCCGGACGCTCTGGCGTCTGACGGTTGAGCTCGCTCGAGAAGTTGCGCAGGGTCTTTTCGCGGTCGACGTGGTTCACGGCCACCTCATTGCGCGCCGCGTCGTCGCAGGCAAGAGCTTTGGTGCTGCGCCGGTTTAGCGAAAAGACGCATCTATTCCGCGGGTGCGGGTTGGGCGGAAAGGTCATCCGGCGACGTTGGTACGGTGAACCGCGGGTAGGGGCCGAGACCGGCAAACAGCATTGCACAGACGAACATGACCGGCGCGGCGGTCCACAACAGGCCAGTGTAGCTGCCTGTGGCATCGTGGATGGCACCGGCAAGCAGCGGGCCGAACGAGGTGCCCGCCATCATGGCGCTGGCGATCGTGCCGAAGATCGCTCCGAAGTTCCGGAGCCCGGCATAGCGCGAGATCAGATAGGTGCTGACTTGCAGCCCCGCGCCGCCGGCAAAACCGAGGCAGAGCGTGCCGAGCAGGAGTTCGCCGCGCGTGCCGAAGGTGTCGAGCAGCAGGAAATAGCCCAAGCCGCCGATCGCGAAGCTGCCGACGGGGACCAGGCTGCCCTGGAAACGGTCCAGCAGCCAGCCGGCCAGGAACTTGCCGACGAGACCCGCCACGCCGGCGCTGGCGGCGATCTCGACAGCCTGGCCGCGGGTCATGCCGGTTTCGGTGAGGAGCGGCACGAGATGCACGGTGACCCCGGCGCCGGCGAAAGCCATCAGCAGGTTGGCAAGGGCGATGCGGATCACGCGAGAATCGCGGCAGGCTTCAGCGATCGTGAGCCCAGGCAGGCGACCGTCACCGCCCTTGGCGGCGGCCGCCTGGCGTTGGCCCAGCGCGTGGGCATCGTGGAAAAACAGCGCCACCAGCAGCGCGCCTAGGCCCGCCCAACCCAAGCCGATGTAGAGGTAGGCTTGGCTCCAGCCCTGGCTCTGGATCAGGGCGTTGGCGATGAGGGGGGCGAACACCTGCCCCAGAGCGGAGCCGCTCAGCACGGCCGCGAGCGCGAGGCCGCGGCTGGTCGAGAACACGCTCGAGGTGCCTGCGCTCCAGACCGTCGACTTGATTGCTACCGAGCAGAGCGAAAACACGAGCCAAAGTCCGAACCACTGCGTCAGCGAACCATCGGCGAGGCTGAACAGCGAGAAGGTGGCGCCGGAAAGGATCAGGCCGTAGAGCGCGATCCGGCGCGAGCCGATGCGATCGAGCACCGCGCCCATGGGTGGACCGACGAAGGTGGCGGTGAGGCCGAAGATCGTCAGCCCCACGGAGATCTCTGCGCGGCTCCAGCCGAAGGCTTTTTCGAGTGGCTCCATGAAGGTGCCGAGCGAATAGGTGACCATCGAATAGAACGAGAAGCCGACGAGCCCCGCGACGATCAATGGCCAATGCGCCTTCCATTCCTGGAGCGCCGTCCGTTCCGCCTCGATCATCGCGGGCTTCCTTCCCTGAATGGGCCGGTCCTTGATGGACCGGTCCCTGTTGACTCATACCATCGTCAGTCGACCTTGCTGATCACCTCTTCGCCGAACTGGCGAGCGAGGTCGCACCATTCGCTGCGGCTCGTGGCGAGCACGCTCGCGCCCGAGCCCTGAACGCCGATCGACTTCATGTGCGCGTAGTGGTCGATCGCCTCCTGCGCGTTGAAGCCCGGCTTGATCTGGAACGTGCTCGAAGCGATCACCGGCGGCGGTACGGCGCGGCCGACCTTCTCGCTATGCACCTTCATGTATTCGATCGCTTCGATGATGTCGTCGTCGCCGTCGATGCTCGCGGTGCGTGCCGTGTCTGTCACCATCTTGGGGACGATGAACGGGTGCCAGGCGTCACCGAGCTCGACGGTGCGGCGCAGCGCGCGCTTCGAGTTGCCGCCGACGAGCAGCGGCGGGTGCGGCGTCTGCACGGGAGTCGGCAGCACACGATTGCCGACGGCGGTGTAGCCGGTGCCCTCGAACGAGAAGTCCTCGCCGGTCCAGGCGAGCTTCATTGCGCGCATGTATTCGTCCATCAGGTCGTTGCGGCTGTCGAAGTCGACGCCGAGCGCCTTGTATTCGGGCTTCAGATAGCCCGCGCCGAGACCCAGGATCACGCGACCGTTCGAGAAAGCGTCGAGCGAGGAGACCGCGCGCGCTGTGATGAACGGGTTGCGGTAGGGCAGGACGACGATGTTGGTCTGGAGCCGCAGCCTGGTGGTCACGGCCGCGACCATCGACAGCATGACGAAGGGATCCTGCGCATAGTGGCCGCCGTTGTCGAGCCAGCGGTAGGACGGCACCGGGTGATCGGTGACCGTGCCCGACCAGAAGCCGGCGTCCTCGGCCGCCTTGGAGCATTCGTGGACCGCCGCCATCGACACGAACTCGTCGCCGTGCTGGATGTGGTCGAAGGGAAGGGTTACACTGAGTGTGAAGGTCATTGTTTAAGTCCTAAAGATATCTGCAAATTAATCGGTGACTTCGGGCGGCAGGATCCAGTCCTGCTGGCTGTTGCGAACCCAGCCGCTCGAGGCCCAGGAGCCGCCGTCCACGGGCAGGATCGTGCCCGTGACGTAGCTGGCCATCTTCGAAGCGAGAAAGACCGCGGCCATACCGCATTCGGTGTCGATGCCGGCGCGGCCCGCGGGCACACGCGCGGCGACCGAGGCTTCGGCGCTCGGTCCGGGCACGTACCACTTGGACTCGTCGACCGGGCCGGTGAAATTGCCGCGGATGCCCGGGGTGATCGTGATGTCGGGCGCGATGGTGTTAACACGGATGCCGTATTCGGCGAGTTCGAGTGCGAGCGTGCGCGTCAGGTTGTTGATGCCCGCCTTGCAGGCCGCATAGACCGCGTAGCCGGGTGCCGCGCGCGAACCTTCGATGCTGGACACGTTGATGATCGAGCCGCCGCGCTTGCCTTCGATCATGATCGGGATTGCGGCCGAAGTGGCAGCCAGGTTGCTGACCAGGTTGAGGTCGATGTGGCGGCGCCAGTTCTTCTCCTGGAGGTCCTTGAAGTGCCGCCGTGCGACGCCGCCGGCATTGTTCACCAGGATGTCGAGTCGGCCGAACTTGGCACCGGTTTCGGCTACGGCCTCGGCGACTTTGTCGGTTTCCATGACGTTGTAAGGGAAGGTCAGAACCTCGCGGCCGCGCTCGCGGACCCGCGCGGCGACTTCCTCGCAGCGCTCGGGCACGTTGTCGATTACGGCGACGTTGGCGCCCATGTCGGCCATGCACAGCGCGATCGCGCGGCCGATGCCGCCGCCGCCGCCGGTGACGAAGGCCACCTGGCCGGAAAGGTCTATCGCGCTGGCATCCATGTTTCCCGTATCCTCTTTTCTAGCTTGCCGGTTTTAGCAAGTCCGCCGCATCGGACAGGTCTTCGGGCTCGTCCACGTCGCGGGATAGCCCCGGACTGTGTATCTCGCTGATCCTCAGGCCCATCCGCCCCGCTTCGGCGTTGTGCAGGGCAAAGCTGTCAGTCCCGAAGGCGAATGAAAAGCCCCTTGCCGCGGGCAGGGGCAAGGAAATCGCGTTGGTACCGGTACCGTGGCGGTCGGGGGCAATCGCGATCTCACCTTCGGGCGCGGCGGCGAGCAATTCGAGATCGCGCGCGGTCACCAGTGGCAGGTCGCCGTGGATCACGATCAGCCGTGAAGCGCGGCCATCGGCCGCCGCCAATGCAGCGGCGGCAGCGGCGTTGAGCCCCTGGCCAGGGTCGACCATGATCGTCACGTCATCGGGAATCGCGCGCGCCGATCCGATCAGCCGCACTTCCTCGACATTGCGCGCACCGCGCGCCGCGTCGAGCACGCGCGTGAGCATCGCGTCGACCAGCTCCGCGCGCGCGGTCTCGTCGAGCACGCCGGCCAGCCGGCTCTTGCTTTCCGGCGTGGCCCTGAGCGGAATGATCGCCCAGACCGACATCCTATGGAATCGCGGGGGCCGTGGTCAGGCCGGTGAAGCGGATGCCCGCGCCGTCGGCCTTGTAGGTCTTGTTCATGTAGATCAGCAGCGAAGTGATCGCCTCTGCCGCGGCCGAATTGACCAGCGCGCCGCCCGAAAGCCCGCGCAGGTCCATGTCGTTGACCAGGCCGACGACGGTATTGCGCGCTTCGATGTCGTCGCTGAACACCAGCACGTCGCAATCGACCTTCGCGTCGGTGTCGAGGATGTGCGCCGCGACGTTGTGGAAGGCGGTGACGAACCGGACGTCGGGGCCGAGGTGTTCGCGCGCTTCCGCCGCGGCGCTGCCCGCGGCCGGAAGTTGCACGCGCATGACCTTGGGCGGGACCAGCGGCACGGTCGTGTCCACCACGATCGCCGAGCCGACCTTGTCCTTGATCTGCTTGAGCGTGGCTTCCTGGTTCTCGTAGGGCACGGTGACGATGACCACGTCCTTGCCCTGCGCCGCGTCGTCGTTCGACGCGCCCTTGGTGCCGAGACCCATCTCGGCGGCGATGCCTTCGGCCTTATCCGCCGCGCGCGAACCGATGGTAACGTCGTGTCCCGCCTTGGCGAGACGGCGGGCGATGCCCTTGCCGAGGTGGCCCGTGCCGCCGATGACCGCGATGGTTGCCATGTGAACTCTCCGGATTCTGTCGTTGCTTGCAGGGGCTCATGCCGATAGCGGCAGGGAAGGCCAAGCCATAAAAACGAAATTGCGAAGGATTTTTCCTGTGAGCGAACAGAACGAGGCGTCCCGATCGCTGACGGTCACGCCTTTGCACGGCATGCCGCTGTTCTCTACCGGAACTTGCGTCGCGCGTGAAATCGCCGCAGCGATGGCGCGCGAAGGCGCTGCGCTGCGCGACGGCGACGTGGTCGTGGTGGCGCAGAAGATCGTGTCCAAGAGCGAGGGTCGCACGGCGCGGTTGAAGGAGGTGGTGGCGGGCGCAGAGGCCGTGCGCATCGCCGGAGAAACCCAGCGTGACGCCGCCGCCGTCCAACTCATCCTCGACCAGTCGAGCGAGATCATGCGCGCGCATCCCGCCGCGATCATCGCGCGCCACAAGACCGGGCACGTGCTGGCCAATGCCGGTATCGACGCCTCCAACGTCGAGGGCGGGGAGGACGATACGGTGCTGCTCTGGCCCGTCGATCCCGACGCCAGTGCCCGCGCGATCCGCGCCGAGCTGCGCGACCTGACGGGCGCGACACCGGCGGTGGTGATCGCCGACTCGATGGGCCGAGCCTGGCGGATCGGCACGTTGGGCACGGCGATCGGCTGCGCGGGGCTCTGCGTGGTCGACGATCGCCGCGGCGCGGACGAAGACCTGTTCGGAAGGACCTTGCAGGCGACGATGATCGCCGTCGCGGACGCGGTCGCCGGAGCGGCGGTGCTGGTCATGGGCGAGGGCGCCGAGGGCACGCCCGCGGCGCTGGTGCGCGGCGTGGGGCGCTGGGTATCGACCGAGGATGGGCCGGGGACGACCGCAGGTCTGCGCCCGGTGGAACAGGACATGTTTCGATGAGCGGACACATACTCGCGCTTTCCGGCGGCGTCGGCGGCGCCAAGCTGGCCGCGGGTTTCGCGGCGGTGCTGCCGCCCGAGAACCTGACCATCGCGGTCAACACCGGCGACGATTTCGAGCATCTGGGGCTGACGATCTGTCCCGACATCGACTCGGTGACCTACGCGCTCGCCGGGCTCAACGACACGGTGCGCGGCTGGGGCGTGGTCGACGAGTCGTGGCGGACGATGGAACGGCTCGGCGCCCTGGGCGAGGCGAGCTGGTTCAACCTCGGCGACCGCGACATGGCGATGCACCTGGCGCGCTCGTGGCGGCTGCGCGCGGGCGAGAGCCTGTCCGAAGTCACCGCGCGGCTGACGCAGGCGCTCGGCATCGGGCCGCGCGTCGTGCCGATGAGCGACGCGCCGGTGCGTACCCAGGTCGAGACCGAGGAGGGCTGGCTCGACTTCCAGCACTATTTCGTGCGCGAGCAATGCCGTCCCGCGGCAAGGGCGATCCGCTTCGACGGGACGCCGGGCGCGGCGATGTCGTCGGGGCTGGCCGAGGCGCTGGCGCGGCCCGATCTTGCCGCGGTGATCCTCTGCCCGTCGAACCCGTTCCTCAGCGTCGATCCGATCCTCGCGGTTGACGGCGTGCGCGATGCCCTGGCGGCGCGCAAGGTGCCTTTCATCGCGGTCTCGCCGCTGGTCGGCGGGCAGTCGCTCAAGGGGCCTCTGGGCAAGCTGCTCGGCGAACTCGGGCGCGAGAACAGCAACGCCGCGATCGCCGCGCACTATGCGGGGCTGCTCGATCACCTGATCATCGACGAATCCGATGCGGCCGACGCCGGGGGCTTGCGCGCCTCGGGAATTTGCGCAACGGTAACGCCAACAGTCATGTACGGAGCCGCTGAACGGGAGCAGCTCGCGCGCGTAGCACTGTCAGCAGCCCGACTTGGATAGGATGACATGGCTCTTGCTGACCGTGAACTGATTGCACGCGTACTCGACACACCGCTGAACGACCTCCTGGCCGAAGCCCGCGCCCGCCGCGATGGCCGTGCAGGTCCGTTGACCCCGGCGCGGATGACCTATTCGCCCAAGGTCTTCATCCCGCTGACGCGGCTCTGCGCCGACGTCTGCCACTACTGTACCTTCGCGACGACGCCCTCGCGGCTGCACGCGCCCTACCTGAGCCCCGAGGAAGTCCTCCAGATCGCGCGCGACGGCGCCGCGGCGGGCTGCAAGGAAGCGCTGTTCACGCTCGGCGACGCGCCCGAGCGCCGCTATGCCGCCGCGCGCGAGTGGCTGGCCGAGCACGGCTTCGAGCGCACGATCGACTACGTCCGCCATTGCGCCGAACTGGTGCTCAAGGAGACGGGCCTGCTGCCGCACGTCAACGCCGGCGTGCTCGAGGAAGATGACTACCGCATGCTGCGCCCGGTCGCGGCGTCATGCGGGCTGATGCTGGAATCGACCTCGGAACGGCTGCTCGAAAAGGGCCAGTCGCACCACGGCTCGCCCGACAAGGTGCCCGCCGTGCGCCTGGCCTCGCTCGAAGCCGCAGGTCGCGCCAGGGTGCCGATGACCTCGGGCATTCTGATCGGCATCGGCGAGACCGCCGAGGAGCGCGTCGAGTCGCTGATCGCGCTGCGCGACCTGCATCTGGCCCATGGCCACCTGCAGGAAGTCATCGTCCAGAACTTCTGCCCCAAGCCGGGCACCAAGATGGCCGGAGCGCCCGAAGCGACCGAGCAGGATTTCCTGCGCGTGGTCGCTGCGGCGCGGATTATCCTGCCCGATGAAGTCTCGGTCCAGGCGCCGCCCAATCTCAACGACGAGCGGCTGGTCGAACTGATCGACGCGGGCATCGACGACTGGGGCGGCATCTCGCCCGTCACCGCCGACCATGTGAACCCCGAGGCCGCCTGGCCCGAGATCGAGCGGCTCGAGGCCATCTGCGCCAAGGCCGGCCTGCCGCTGGTCGAGCGTCTGACGATCTACCCGCGCTTCGTCGCCACCGACGACCGCTCGTGGATCGACGCCAAGCTCCATCCCTTCGTGCTCAAGCTGTCCGACGCCGAAGGCCTCGCGCGCGATAGCCTTTGGAGCCCGGGTCTCTCGGATCATGCGCCTGCCAGCCCGGCGCTGCCCTTGGGCAAGCGCTACGACGGTCCGACCACGCCCGCGCTGCACCGCATCCTCGACAAGGCGGCGGGCGGCAACGAGCTGTCGGTCGACGAGATTGTCGCCCTGTTCGCCACGCGCGGCGCGCAGGCGCAGGTGGTGGTCGAGGCGGCCGACGACCTGCGCAAGCAGGCCAAGGGCGAGACGGTGACCTATGTGGTCAACCGCAACATCAACTATACCAACATCTGCACGCACACCTGCTCGTTCTGCGCCTTCTCGAAGACCAGCTCCAAGGCCGGCTTCCGCGACAAGCCCTACGACCTCGACCTGTCCGAGATTGCCGACCGCGCGCGCGAGGCCGTGGCCAAGGGCGCGACCGAAGTCTGCCTCCAGGGCGGCATCCACCCGCGCTACACCGGCGATACCTATGCGAGCATCGTCAAGGCGGTGAAGGATGCCTGCCCGGACCTCCACGTCCACGCCTTCTCGCCGCTCGAGGTGACCCAGGGCGCGCAAACCCTCGGCGTCTCGGTCAGCGACTATCTCAAGCGGCTCAAGGACGCCGGGCTGGGCTCGCTGCCGGGTACGGCAGCCGAGATCCTGCACGACGACATCCGCGCGCAGATCTGCCCCGACAAGCTGACCACGCGGCAATGGCTCGACGTCGTACGCGACGCGCATCTCGTGGGCCTGCCGACGACCTCGACGATCATGTACGGCCACCTCGAACGCACCGAGCATTGGGCCGCGCACCTGCTCGAACTGCGCCGGCTGCAGGTCGAGACCGGCGGGTTCACCGAATTCGTGCCGCTGCCGCTGGTCCACATGGAAGCGCCGTTCTACCGCAAGGGGCAGAGCCGCAAGGGCCCGACCTGGCGCGAGGCGCTGATGATGCACGCGGTCGCGCGCATCGTGCTGTTCGGCCAGATCGACTCGATCCAGTGCTCGTGGGTGAAGCTCGGCGTCGACGGCGCTTCGGCCGTGCTCGCGGCGGGGGCGAACGACCTCGGCGGTGTGCTGATGAACGAGTCCATCAGCCGTGCCGCGGGCGCAAGCCATGGGCAGGAGCTGACCGTCAAGCAGTTGCTCGATGCGGCGAGCGCGGCGGGCCGGCCGCTCAAGCAGCGGACGACGTTGTACAAGGACGTGGTGAAGCTCGAAGACGCGTGAGATCCTTCCCTTGCAGGGGAGGATCGTTCACCCGCGCATGTAGACCGTCAGCGAGGTAATCTTCCCCGCATCATCGAACCGATAGTGATTGGTCGTGTTCCGCACGGTCCCATCGGGCAATTTCGCCTCGATCTCGACCGCGATCCCCTCCGCGCCCACGAACCGCGCGCCGGGCGTGGGGAAGGGCGAGCCCGATCCGAACACCATCTGCTGGAACTCGCGGATCGCCGGCCTGCCCTGAAAACTCTGCCCATTCGGCAGCGCATAGCGGGCGTCCTCGGCGAACAGCGCGATCCAGGCGTCCATGTCCTTGGCGCGCACCGCGGCGAAATAGGCGTCGACCGTCGCGCTGGGATCGTTCGGCCGCGGCTGGCCCTCGGCCTCGGCCGCCGCGCGCCGGATGCGGGCGAGCATCGCGTCGCACGATGCCAGCAGCGCCGACAGCGCGGTCGTTTCCGAGACGTCGAGCTCGCGGCAGTGGTCGACGTCCTTCTTGAGCAGGTCGTGGAGCCCCTTGAGCGAACCCGTCGCGCCGGTGCCCTCGCGCGGCTGGACCATGCCGGGGCCCACGCGCAAGGCGAAGCTTTGCGCCGAGCCCGCGTTGAACGCGTCGATCAGCTGCTGGCGATCGAAGCCCATGTCGACGCCAATATCGACGATCGCCGCCGACATGCCGTAGTTGGCGATCGAGATCAGGTTGTTGAGCAGCTTGCCCTCCTGCCCGCGGCCGACCGGGCCGAGGTGCGCGAGGTTTCGGCCGATGGCTTCGAGCCACGGCCGCGCCGTCTCGACATCGGCGGGATCGGCGCCGACGAACAGCGAGAGCTGCCCCTCGATCGCGGCCGGGCCACCGCCTGAAACGCCGACGTCGACGAAGCCGACGCCGTGATCTTTCGCTTTCGCCGCGAGCTTCTGCGCGAGTTCGGGCGCGACCGTCGAATGGAGGATCACGGTGCCGCCTTCACCCAGCGCCGCGAACAGCGCGCCATCGCCGCACAGGCTTTCGAGCTGCGCATCGGTGCGCACGCAAATGCCGAGCATGTCGGACTCGCGCGCCGCCTCCAGCGGATCCTTGGTCTTGTGCGTGCCGGGCTCGTCGAAGGCCGCGAGCATCTCGTCCGACAGGTCGCAGCCGATGACGTCGAACCCGCTGCGCGCGAGCCGCCGGGCGATCGGCGCGCCCATCGAGCCGAGGCCGATGAAGCCGGCACGCAGCTTGCTCACGGCCGCATCACCCAGCCGCCGTCGATGTGGATCACCTGGCCGGTGATCCAGGCGCCGGCCTGAGAGCTCAGCATGATCGCCGCGCCGACCAGTTCTTCGGGCTCGCCGCGCGGGCGGGTGGCGCAGGTCATCTGCAGGAACTGGATGAAGGGGCTGTCGTCGGGCACCAGCATCTTGCCCGCGTCGGACTTGACGTTGCCCGGCGCGATCGCGTTGCAGGTGATGTTGTCCTTGCCATAGCGCTTGGCCAGCGAGGTGGTCAGGCCGACAAGCGCGAGCTTGGTGATGCCGTAGAGCCCGGTTGCCGGGAAGGCGCCGCCCGAGGTCTGGTTGATGATGCGCCCGCCGCCACGCTCGCGCATCGAGGGCGCGACCGCACGCGCGCAGAGCAGCGCGCCGGTGGTGTTGACCGCGAAAGCCTTGTTCCAGGCGTCGATGCCCACGGTCTCGAGATCGTCGTAGGACACGTCGACCATCAGCGCGGCATTGTTGATGAGAATGTCGACACCGCCGAAGGCTGCCTTGGCCTCGGCCGCCATGGCCAGGGTCTGCGCTTCGTTCGAGACGTCGACGCCCACGGCGATCGCCTTGCCGCCGGCGCCGATGATCTCGTCGGCCACGGCCTGGGCACCGTCCTTGTTGAGGTCGGCGACGACCACCGAGGCGCCGGCATTGGCGAAGCCGAGCGCATAGGCGCGGCCGATCGAATTGCCACGGCCGCCGGCGCCGGTGACGACGACGACTTTGCCATCGAGGCGGAATTGGTCGAGGGTGAATGCCATTATCTTAGACTCCGGGATTGGCCGCGGCGAGGAAGCGCGCGGAAATGGCGGCGATCTCGTCGGCGCCGAGGTGGTCGGGCAGGATCGCCTTCAGCAGGTTCATGTCCTTGAGCAGCATCGGCGCGCCCGTGGTGAAGGCCGCGGGCGAGGGCAGGCGTGCGAAGACGCCGAAGCCGAAGGAGTTGCCGCTGCTCGCGCCGATCAGCTCGATGAAGGCCTTGCGATCGATGTCGAGCGCCTGGGCGGCCTCGATCGCCGCCTGGGCGACGCCCATGTGCGCCGAGAGCATGGCGTTGTTGACGATCTTGGCGCGCTGGCCGGCGCCGGCGGGGCCGAGCAGCGGGATCAGCCGGCCGAAGGTCTGGAACACCGGAAGTGCCGCTTCGTAGGCCTCCTGCCGACCGCCGCACATGACGGTGAGCGTGCCGGCCTCGGCACCCGGCGAGCCGCCGCTGACTGGGGCGTCGATCAGGAACAGGCCTGCCGCGTCGCATTGCTCTTCGAGCTTGGCGACGGTCTCGGGCAGGATCGTCGAGTGGATAGCGATGCGGCCGCCGCGCTTCATCACGGGCACGAGCTGGTCGGTGATCGACAACACGTCCGTGTCGTTGACCACGCAGATGCCGACATGGTCGCAGTCCGCGCCGAGTTCGGCGACGGTGGCTGCGGCCTTGGCGCCTTTGGCGGTATAGGCCTCGAGCACTTCGGGGCGCCGCGCCCAGACGACGAGGTTCATGCCTGCGTCGACGATGCGATGCGCCATTGGGCCGCCCTGACTGCCGACGCCGATGAAACCGATGGTTTCGCTCATGGTATCAACCCGCCGTGATGCCGGCATCGATCGAGATGCAGGCGCCGTGATAGGAACGGCCCGCCGGCGAGGCGAGCATGGTGATGAGGTCGGCGACGTCGTCCACCTCGACCAGGCCGCGCAGGCCCGAGAAGCGCTTGATCAGCTCGTAGTCGACGCCTTCGGGCATGGTCATGCCATTGGCGATGTTGGTCATCATGCCGCCCGGCGCCACCGCGTTGATGCGGATCGGCTGCTTGACGTATTCCATGGCCATCGCCTTGGTCATGTTCACGATGCCGGCCTTGCTCGCACAATAGGCGGCGGCATAGGCCTCGCCGATCAGCGCCGCCGAGCTGGCGCAGTTGACGATCGCGCCATTGGTTTCGAGCAGGTGCGGTATCGCCGCTTGCGACAGGAAGAACGGCGCGTTGAGGTTGATCGCGATGGTCAGGAGGTAGAGCTCCTGGTCCATCTCGTGGCTGTTGGCGAACTTGATGATGCCGGCGATGTTGCACAGCGCGTCGAGCCGGCCGAAGCGGGTGACGGCGGCGGCCACGGCGTTCTTGCAGGCCGCCGGATCGGCGAGGTTGGCGACGTGCACCAGCACCTCGGCGCCGCCCAGCAGCCCTGCGGTCTCGGCCAGCGCCTCGGCGTTGACATCGACGATCACCAGGCTCGCGCCGGCTTTCGCCAGCTTGATCGCGGTCGCGCGGCCCAGGCCCGAGGCGGCGCCGGTAACCAGCGCGACCTTGTCCTTCATATCGATTGGTAGTGCCATTGGTTCACCCGTGCCAGGGAAGGCCGGCTTCGACCTTCTTTGCCATTTCCATGATCACGCCGTTGACCAACGACGCGCGCGGCCAGCCGGCGTGGACGCCGTATTGCAGCGAGAACTCGAGCATCTCCTCGCGCGTGCAGTTGCCGCTCGCCATGCCGGCGTGGAAGTGCGACTTGATCGGGATCTCGGCGGCGCTGTTGGCCACGCCGACCAGGGTGATCCAGCGGCGCGCGCGCTCGTCGAGGCCGGAACGGCACCACATTTCGCCGAAAACGAAGTTGTTGATCGCTTCCTGGAACGGGTTTGACGAAGGACCGCCGGGAAAGGTCATGGTCTTGGTGAATTCGGCCTGACCCTTTTCGCCGCGGGCGACGGGATCCCAGGGTTCGGCGCGGATCGGCGGGCAGTCCGCGGGCTTGAGCCCCAGTGCCTGCTGCGCGCGGCTGTTCGCCGCGTCCCATTCCAGCCCGCGCGGCCAGCCGCCGTAGACCGAGAGGTGCAGCGCGCCTTCGCGCAGTTCCGCGAGCGTCAGTTCACCGCTCCTGAGCGCGCCGCGGACGTAGCCGTCGATCATCGCTTCGGGCGCGGCGCTCATCACCGCGCTGGCGATCGAGATCAGGTAGCGCGAGCGCCGGTCGAGACCGGGCCGGCTCCACACCTCGGCATAGACGAAGTCGCGGATCGATTCCTCGACCGGCGACACCGGCGCCTGGGCCGGCTGGCCGTTGACTTCGGCCTGCAGCGCAAGGCCGCGGTCACTTCTTTCCTTGGGATCGAGCAATGCCATGGGTCAGCCCTCCGCCGCGATGTTCATCCAGATGTTCTTCGGCTGCAGGAAATCGTGCAGTCCTTCAACGCCGCCGAGACGGCCGTGGCCGCTCTGCTTCCAGCCGCCGAACGGCACATTGGGCTGCATCGCCTCACCCGATCCGTTGACGTGAATCTGGCCGGCCTGCAGTTCCCTGGTAACCGCGTGGGCGCGGCGCAGGTTCTGCGTGTGAACATAGGCGCCCAGGCCGTAGTCGGTGCCGTTGGCCAGGGCGATCGCCTCTTCCTCGGTGTCGAAGGGGGTGACGACGAGGACGGGGCCGAAGACCTCCTGCTGGGCGATCTCGCTGTCGTTGCCGACGTCGGCGAGAACGGTGATCGGCAGGAAATAGCCATCGGCGTGGTCGCCACCGAGCCGCTCGCCGCCGACCACGACGCGTGCCCCCTGGTCGATGCCGCGCGAGACCATGCCCGAGATGCGGTTGAGCGCGGTCTCCGAGATTACCGGGCCCATGAAGGTGGTCGGCTCGAACGGATCGCCGACCGAAACATGCGCGGTCATCGCCGCCAGCGTCTGCAGGTAGGGCTCGTAGATGCCGCGCTGGACCAGCAGGCGCGTGCCGTTGACGCAGCCCTGGCCGTTAGCGCTGACCGCGCCCGACATGCCGCGCTTGGCCGCGCCGACGAGATCGGCGTCGTCGAACACGATCACCGCCGACTTGCCGCCGAGTTCGAGCCCGCAGGGCTTGAGCGTCTGCGCGGCGTTGGCGAGAACCTTCTTGGCAGTGTTGCCCGAGCCGATGAACTGGATCTTGTCGATGCCCGGATGCGCGACCATTGCCTCGCCGGCCTCGATGCCGCCGGTGACGAGGTTGACCACGCCGGCGGGGAAGCCGGCCTCGAGCAGCAGCTCGACGAGCTTCATGGCCGAATAGGGCGCGAGGTCGGGCGACTTGAGCACGACCGTGTTGCCCGCGGCGAGCGCCGGCGCGAGGATCATCGTCGAGGCGAACAGCGGGCCGTTCCACGGCACGATCGCGCCGATCACGCCGAACGGCTCGTAGGACACGTAGTCGTGCGCCTGGCCCTGCCACATCGGGATCGTACGGCCGTGGATCTTGTCTGCCCAGCCGCCGAAATAGCGGAACTTCTGCGCGGCATCCCAGGCCATGTGGGCCGAGGCGATCGAGATCGAGCCGTTCTCCGACGTGAGCGAGGGCGCGAGTTCGGCCGCCTTGGCTTCGATCAGCGCGGCGAACTTGAAGAACAGGTCGCGGCGCTTGTCGCCGGGCATGGCGCGCCAGGCAGGGAACGCTGCACGCGCGGCCGCGACCGCGCGATCGACGTCGGAAGCGCCGGCGAGGGCGATCTCACGCGTAACCTTGCCCGTGCCCGGATAGATGTGCGCGATCGTCTCGCCGCTGCCCTTTTCCTCGAAGGAATCGCCGATGATCAGCGGATAGCGCGGCAGCGCGTCGAGCGCCGGTTGCCTGAAGGCCATGATATCCTCTCCATATCGACGCGGCATGCCCGCGCCCGAATCGAACCGGACTTTAATATGCTTGTTTTTAGGCTGGCAAGCGGATTCGGTGCGGCGTATGTTCGAGGTAATCGATAAAAACATGCACATAATTGGAAGTTGCTGATGGTCGAAGAGGTTGAGGTCAAGAACGCGGGCAGGCGGCAACTCGTCCAGGCGACGACCGAGCGACTGCGCGAGCTGATCTATGCGCGCGAGCCCGACGAACTGATCGGCTCGCTGCCCGATCTCGCGCGGCTGCTGGGGGTCGGCATCGTCACGGTGCAGCAGGCGGCGCGCCTGCTCGAGCACGAGGGTGCGCTCGAAGTGCGACGCGGGCCGGGGGGCGGCTACTATGGCCGGCGGCCAGATGCGGCGGCGCTCGAACGCTCGCTGGGGGCCTATCTGCGCACGCGCCCGCACGGCTGGGAGGAGGCGCTCGACATGACCTCGCTGCTGTTCAACGAGCTCTGCGCCGCGGCCGCGCGCGAGGGCGATGCCGCGTTCCACCCCGAACTGCGCGCGATCGCCGATCGGGTCGATCTCTGCGAGCGCGACATCGATACGGGCGAATGGGAAGCGGCCTTCCAGGACCTGCTGTTCCGCATGGTCGAGCGCCCGCTGTTCGAGTTGCTGACGCGGGTGACCTTGCGCTTTGCCACGAGCCGTCCCGTGGGGACGCCCTCGATCTACCACGACGGCGCGTCGATCGAGGGGTGGAAGGCGGGGCGGCATCGCATCATCGATGCGATCCTCGCGCGCGACGGCGCGCTGGCGCGGTTCGAGGCCGATCGCAGCAACCGCCAGGTCGTGCTCGGCTGGATCGAGCGGCAGCGGGGGTAATTCCTCCCCGGCACAGGGAGGAATTAAGCTACATCGCCCGGATCTGATCCCAGGCGGCGTCGGTCATCCAGGTATATTCTAGGTAGTGGCCGAAGAGCTTGCGGCCGTCGAGGTAGAGGAACTTGAGATTGTCCCCGCCCATGTCGCGCTCCATCGCGAGCGGCAGATCCTGCTCGTCGACGCGCTTACGGAAGTCGGCCCAGTCCTTCACGCGGAAGCAGACCTGGTGGAAGCGCAGCGGTCCGCCGTTCGACGGGGCATTGGCATAGATCCCCAGCGGATCCTCGATCGCCTGGATCAGCTCGTACTGGATGTCGCCGATCCAGATGAAGCAGAGCCGGACCTTGTTGATCACCTCGCGACCGTCGGGGCCGTTGACCGGCTGGTCGACCTCGATGATGTGCGGTTCGTGCGTCATGCTGCGGTCGCGGAACGAGGCGATGCCTTCCTCGAGATTGTCGCAGACGAAGCCGAGCTGGTAGAGCTGTCCTTCGAGCATTCGATCACACTCCCATCCGAATAAAGATCAACCGTCATCCTGAACGTGTTTCAGGATCCATCGTGCAGCCTGCGTAGAGGCCTGTAGAAAAGGCGCGACCGCGCCGCCGTTCCATTCCTGAGGGCTCCGCCGAGAACCGAGGAATGGACCCTGAAACGCGTTCAGGGTGACGGGATTGGATCGGAGATTCCGCCTACTTCCCCTCGGGCTCGACGTCGTAACGCGACAGATAGCGTTCGAACTGCGGCTCAAGCGCTTCCTTCGACAGGCCGAACTGCGCCAGCTTGTATTCGTGGACGCCAAACTTGTCCTGCGGGTTGTCGTCGACCCAGCGCTGGATGCCGGCTTCGGCCTCGGGCGTGAATTCGTCGCCGAGCGTCGCGTAGAGCGCCTTGGTCGTGCCGACGGGATCGCGCATCAGGTCGGCGTAGTGGACGTCGATGATCTTGTCTTCGCCGAACTTGTCGCGGAAATCCATGATCCGGTTGGCGTGCTGGACCTG
>SECS01000271.1 GCA_004211435.1 Novosphingobium sp.
CCCGCAGGGCGGCCGCAAGCATCCGCAGCAGGAGTTCCTGCAGGTCGACACCGCCAACATCCTGTTCATCGTCGGCGGCGCCTTCGCCGGCCTTGAGAAGGTGATCTCGGCGCGCGGCGAAGGGGCCTCGATCGGCTTCGGCGCCAAGGTCAAGGACGTGGACGAGCGCCGCACCGGCGACATCCTGAAGGGCGTCGAGCCCGACGATCTGATGCGCTTCGGGCTGATCCCCGAGTTCATCGGCCGTCTGCCCGTACTGGCGACCCTGGAAGACCTGGACGAGAAGGCGCTGGTCACCATCCTGACTGAGCCGAAGAACGCCCTGGTCAAGCAGTACAAGCGCTTGTTCGAGATGGAGAACGTGGGCCTGACCTTTACCGATGACGCCCTGAGCGCCGTCGCCAAGAAGGCCATCACCCGCAAGACCGGCGCGCGCGGCCTGCGCTCGATCATGGAAGGCATCCTGCTGGAGACCATGTTCGAACTGCCGACCTTCGAGGGCGTGGAGGAAGTGGTCGTCAACGCCGAGGTGATCGAGGGCAAGGCCCAGCCTCTGCTGATCTACTCCGAAGCGTCGAAGAAGAAGGCCGACGGCGCGGCCTGATCGGCGGCTTCAAACGGCTAGAATGAGGCACGGGCGCCACAGGAAGCTGTGGCGCCCGTTTCCGTGTCCGGCAGCGGTCACGCATGTTTCGTCCGCAGGCCGATCGCACCGCGCACGGCCTGCGCAGCTTGGCCGCCCGATCACGCTTGTGTGGGCCGTTCATCGGTCACGCTTGAACGGCGATGCGACAGGGCCACATACTCATCCGAACGCCGTCGGAATCGACGGGCCGCGACGAGACTGTCCCCGCATCTTGCAGGGGCGGCCGTTGCGGCGGGCCGGCGATCATCAAGGGCCCAGGAGTGCGCATCATGTCAGAGTCCAAAATCCTGCCTGTTCTCCCGCTGCGGGACATCGTCGTTTTCCCGCACATGGTCGTGCCGCTGTTCGTGGGGCGTGAGAAGTCGGTCAAGGCGCTCGACGAGATCATGAAGGGCGAGAAGCTGATCCTTCTCGCGACCCAGAAGAACTCGGTCGACGACGATCCGTCGCCGGACGCCATCTATGAGACCGGCGTGCTGGCCACGGTGCTTCAGCTGCTGAAGCTGCCGGACGGCACTGTGAAGGTGCTGGTCGAGGGCAAGAGCCGCGCCCGCCTGATCCGCTTCACCGACCGGGAAGAGTATTTCGAGGCCGAGGCCGAGGCCCTGGCGGACGAGCCGGGCGAACCCGCCCAGGCCGAGGCGCTGTCGCGCGCGGTCATCGAGCAGTTCGAGAATTATGTGAAGCTCAACAAGAAGGTGCCGCCCGAGGCCCTGAGCTCGATTCCCCAGATCACCGATCCGTCCAAGCTGGCGGACAGCGTCGCCGCGCACCTGTCGGTCAAGATCTCCGACAAGCAGGCGCTGCTGGAGATGATCGAGACGCCGCGCCGGCTGGAGCGTGTCTACGGCCTGATGGAAGGCGAGATTTCCGTCCTGCAGGTCGAGAAGAAGATCCGCTCGCGCGTGAAGCGCCAGATGGAGAAGACCCAGCGCGAGTACTATCTCAACGAGCAGATGAAGGCGATCCAGCGCGAGCTGGGCGAGACCGACGATCAGCGCGACGAGATCATGGAGCTCGAAAAGCGCATCCGGAAGGTCAAGCTGTCCAAGGAAGCGCGGGCCAAGGCGGACGCCGAGGTCAAGAAGCTGCGCAACATGAGCCCGATGTCGGCGGAATCGACGGTGGTGCGCAACTACCTCGACTGGCTGCTGTCGATCCCCTGGGGCAAGGCCAAGCAGAAGGCGATCGACCTGCAGAAGGCGGAAGACATCCTCGAGGAGGATCATTTCGGCCTGGAGAAGGTCAAGGAACGGATCGTCGAGTATCTGGCCGTCCAGGCGCGCACCGGCTCGCTGAAGGGGCCGATCCTGTGCCTGGTCGGACCTCCGGGCGTCGGCAAGACCTCGCTGGCCAAGTCGATCGCCAAGGCGACCGGGCGTGAATACGTCCGCATGTCGCTGGGCGGCGTGCGTGACGAGGCCGAGATCCGCGGCCACCGCCGGACCTACATCGGCTCCATGCCCGGCAAGATCATCCAGTCGATGAAGAAGGCGAAGACCACCAACGCCTTCGTCCTGCTGGACGAGATCGACAAGCTGGGCGCCGACTGGCGCGGCGATCCTTCCTCGGCCCTGCTGGAGGTGCTGGACCCGGCTCAGAACTCGAC
>SECS01000121.1 GCA_004211435.1 Novosphingobium sp.
TGCACGGGCGCGCCGTGCTTGGTCACGGCGTTGCGGCACATTCCCGATCCCATCACGCCGAGGCCGATGAAGCCGAGGACAGGCACTTCACTCATTCCCGCACTCCCATTGCCGATCGTTCAGTAGATCACTTCGGCGTCTTCGAGCGCCGTTCGTTCGTCGCGGCCCAGGCCCAGCAGCTCGCCGTAGACGTAGTCTTCGTCCTCGCCGAGCTTGGGCGTGCCGCGATGGATGCCGATCTCGGCGCCCTTCGACAGCCGCATCGGCACGCCGACCGCAGCGCGGTGCTTGCCGTCGGGCTCCTGCACCTCGCAGATCGCGCCGCGCGCGCGCAGGTGCGGGTCGGCGGCGATCTCGGGCGTGGTCCACGAACTATGCGCGGCGACGCCCAGACCCTGGAGCAGTTCGGACGTGTCGTCGGCCGGCCGCGTCGCGGTCCAGGCCGAGAGGATCGGTTCGAGTGCGGCGCGGTTGGCGTGGCGATCGGCGGCGTTCAGGAAACGCGCGTCCGTAGCCAGCCCCCCCGCAAAGGCGCCGTCTTCGTCTATCAGCGCGGCCAGCGCCTGCCATTCGGCATCGGTGGTCACGGCGATCGAGACCCAGCGATCCTCGCCCTGCGCCGGATAGACGCCGTGCGGCGCGTGGCTCAGGTGCGCGTTGCCGATGCGGTGCGGTTCCTCGCCCGCGGCGGCCACCAGCAAGGCCTCGCCGAGCAGCGACGAGGCTACCTCGCGCGCCGAAACGTCGACGAGCCCGCCCGCGCCGGTGATCCGCCGCCGCTGGAGCGCGGCCATCACCGCAACGGCCGAATTCATGCCGACCGTGTGATCCATGACGTGGCGCATCTCCACGGGAGGCCCGTCGGCATAGCCGGTCATCTCGCCCAGGCCGCCCCAGGCGCCGAACAGCGGCGCATAGCCCGCGAAGTGCCTGTCCGGCCCGCTCTGCCCCGAGGACGAGACGCAGAGCATGATGATGTCCTGCTTGACCGCCTTGAGGTCCTCGAAGCCGAGCCCGAGCCGGCCGATCACGCCGGGGCGGAAGCTTTCGGCGGCAATGTCCGAGACCGCGACCAGCCGCTTGGCCAGCGCGACGCCTTCGGGCTTCTTCAGGTTGATCCGCACCGAGAGCTTGGTCGAGGCGACCTGATCGAAAGTCGCAGGGCCCATGCGGCCATAGACCGGATGCGGCTTGCGAAACGCGTCGGGCCGCATGGCGGACTCGATCTTTACAACCTCGGCGCCGAGCTGGCTGAGCAGGTGGGTGCAGAAGGGGCCCGCGTTGTGCACGGTGAAGTCGGCGATGCGGATGCCGGCGAGGGGTTTCATGTCAGGCCTCCACCGCGATGTTGTGTTCGCCCAAGGCCGGCGGGCCGCTGCGCAGTTCCAAAGCCGCACCGTCGAACTGGAACGGCGAAACCAGCATGTCGAACACGCCCGCGTCGGTCTCGACCGGCTGGAACAATCCGCGGACCTTCTCGTGCGGATCGCGTACGACTTCGGCCGGCGTGTAATACTTGGCCAAGGGCACCGACAGCGCCTGCCCTTCGCGGACGATGTCCTCGACCTTGCGCACGGCGGCCCATTCGCGAATGTGGCCGTTGATCATCGGCCCCTGGCGGCTGCGTTCGAGCGAGTCTTCCAGAGCCGGATCCTGCGACCATGCGGGCTTGCCCAGCAGTTCGACCAGCCCGTGCCACTGGCGCTGTTCGAGTGTAAGTAATTCTACGTATCCGTCGGCGCAGGGGATCACCCCGCCATAGCGGAACGAGCGTTCGACCCGGTGCTCGATCGAGCCGTCGCCGAGCCGCTGGATGGCGAAGGCGCCAACCGCCAAGGTCGCATCCTGGCTGGCGACGTCGACGAACTGGCCGCCGACCTCGGGCCGCGCCCAGAGCGCCGACAGCGCGCCGAGCGCCGCGGCGATCCCGCCCTGCATCGCGCCGAAATGGCCGTGGACCTTGAGCGGCGCGCGATCGGGAAACATCTCGACCGCGAGGCCATTGGGCAGCAGATAGCCCTCGCCCGAGGCGTGCTGGACCTGGATGTCCTCGCCCTTCCACTCGGCCTTGGGGCCGTGCGCGCCGAAGGGCAGGACCGAAACGTGCACGAGATCGGGATGACTTTGCGCGACGGCAGCCTCGTCGAGGCCGAGCGCCTGGCGCTCCGCGACGGGGGTGTCGTCGATCAGGATATCGGCCTGGCTCAGCAGCGCGCCAAGCGTGGCGCGGCCCTGCTGGGTGTCGAGCTCGGCCACCTGGCTGCGGAAACCCGCGGAAAGATAGGCGAACAGCGCGGAAACGCCGTCCTTGAGGAATGGCGGCTGGCGGCGGAGGGCGGAGCCCTGCGGCGGCTCGACCAACAAGACCTCCGCGCCCATCGTGCCGAGCAGCCGCGCGGCATAGGCTGCAGCGACGCCGCGCGCGATGACCACGATGCGCAGGGAGGCGAGGGGGGAAGTGGGCATTCTAAAATCCTCCCCGGGACGGGGAGGGGGACCGCGACGCGAAGCGGCGTGGTGGAGGGGGCTCACCCGCAAACACCGCGCTTGGCCGAGGGCCCCCTCCACCATCCTTCGGATGGTCCCCCTCCCCGTTGCCGGGGAGGAGATGGAGGTGGCTATTTCAGCGCACCACCGGCAGTTCGAGATCGAGACCCGAACCGTCGACGAACACCTTGGTGCTCGGATCGAGCGAAGGCAGGATCACCGTGGCGAGGCCCGGCGTGGTCAGTTCGCCGCGCTGGTTCTCGCCCTTGATCTCGATGTCGACGAGCGCGTAGCCGTCCTTCATGTACTTGCGCGTCACGGTGCCGCGGCCCCAGGTGCAGTCACCCATCGTGTTGAAGCGGCTCATGCGCGTCTTGATGCGCTTGAGGAAGCCGGCGTCGCCCATCCAGTTGGTGACCAGCGAAGCCATCCACGACGAACGCTGTGGGCCGTAATCGTAGACGCCGGGGACGCCCACTTCCTTGGCCGTCGACTCGCGGTGGTGGCCGATGCCCGTGTATTCGATGCCGCCGCCGGCTTCCGGGTTGCGGAAGAAGTGGCCCGGGTGCTTTACCGCGTTCTTGAAGATCACGCCGTGGGTGTGGCCGCGGCCGCAACCCACGAGGAAGCCCATCGTGTCCATCAGCGACAGCGGGCCGCGGACGATCTCGGGAAGCTTTTCGCCCTCCTGGACCTCTTCCCAGTAGCGGACGTTGCCGCCGCGGATGTTCTTCTCTTCGTCGAGGATCGCCTGGTCGATGTGCTCGAATTCCTCGGCGGTGTATTCGTGGGTCTTGATGTCCGAATACTTGCCGGCGTCACGCGCGGCCTTGCGCTCGTGGCGGGTGCAGGTGCCGAGGGCGCGCGAGACGAGCTCGCCGCGCTGGTTGTAGTAGCTGGCCTCGACGTACTGGAGCACGAGGGTGCCCGAGAACTGGCTTTCCTTGACCTCGACCCCGACGACGCGCTCGATCGCGGTGATGCGATCGCCCGGGCGGATCTGGCGGAAGATTTCCCAGTCGTTGCCGGCGTAGAAGCCGTGGACGCCCGGCAGGCCCCAGCGCGTGCGACCGACCCAGCCGAAGGCCATCGGGAAGTTGGGGTGCGCCAGGATCGAACCGTGGCGCGTCAGGCGCGCGGATTCGAGGTCACGGTAGAGTGGGTTGAGATCGCCGATGCCGTTGCAGAAGTTGCGGATCGTGTCCTCGGTCGCGTCCTGCAGATAGGGCCCTTCGGGGCGCAGCTGCATGCCGATCATGTTTTCGGCGGCCTTGATCGCCTCGGGAGTGATCTTTCCTTCGGCGGCGGCGTGGCCGATGTCTTTGTCTGCGCTCATCGCTTGGCTCCTGATGCGGCGCGGGGATGCTCGGCGCCGGCTGGGGTGGATTCGATGAGTTGGTGCATAATGCATTATCTTGAGGGGTCAAGCGGGCAGCGCATCGTTCCGCGCTTGTTTGCAGGCCGAGCGTTACCTGGGGTTGTCGGGCCGTTGCAGTGCGTTTGCAGTGGCGTGCAGAGCGCTTGCAATTTGCTTGCAGAGGCGCCTTTCGGGCCGCGAAGCGGTCAGGCCTGCCAGTCGAAATCGGTGCTGTCGACGATCGATCCGTAGCGGCCCATGCAGGCGACAGCGTGCAGGTGCTCGTCGGGCGTGACGCCGGCGCAGCAGTCTTCGAGCACCACGACCTCGTAGTCGCGATCGTGCGCTTCGCGCGCGCCCGAATGAACGACGCCGTTGGTCGAGACGCCGCACATCACGATCCGCTCCACCGCGTTGGCGCGCAGGATCGGTTCGAGCGACGTCCCGTAGAACGGACTCACGCGGTGCTTGATCACGTCGAAATCCTGCGGATCGGGCGCTAGCGCGGCGTGGACCTCGGTGCCCCAGGTGCCGAGCTGGAATATCCCGTTCTTGCGCGCGCCCGAAAAGATGGGCGAGGCGGCGGGAGCCTCGCGATAGTCGGCAGAAAAGCCGACGCGGACATAGCCGATCAAGGCGCCCGCCGCCCGCGCGGTGGCAATGGCCCTGGCGGTGTTGTCGAGGACGTTTCGTTCCTTGACCTGAATACCATAGGTCTGCGCGTTGAAGCCGTCCTCGGCGACGAGATCGTTCATCATGTCCATGACGAGGAAGAGCGTTTTCTTCATGGGTTGGCCTTTGATTACAGTACAAAAGAAGGGGTATTTCGCACGAGGTCACAAAGACGCGAAGGCGTTGCGTCTCGGCGAAGGCCATTTCTCTCCTCGAAGCGTCACAGGAAGGGAGCGGCTTTGCCGGAAGACAGAACCTCTTCGTGCCTTTGAGTCTTCGTGCGAGAAAAATCCTTGTTTTTCAGGCCGCCGAAACCGAATGCTTCAGCTCGGTCCAGCCCGCCTCGATATGCTGTCGCGTCGCCAGCATTGCCGCCGCGACGTCACCGCCGATGAAGGCCTGGAGCAGGTCGCCGTGCTCGTTCGCCGCACGGCTGACGCGGCCCTTCAACTGGTTGATCAGGTCGAACGGATAGCGCGCCCACAGGATCTGCACGAAGTGCAGGGTCTGCGGCATCCGCGCGATCTCGAACATGCGGTGGTGGAAGCGGTAGTTGGCAGCGCGCGCGGTCTCGTTGTCGCCGGCGTCGAAGGCCGTGGCGAATTCGTCGGCCATGACCTTGAGTTCGGCGATGTCGGCCGCGGTCGCACGCTCGACCGCGCCGCGCACGAGCTGGGTTTCGAGCAGGATGCGCAGGTTCAAGGTCTCGGTCGAAGCCTCGATGTCGAACGGCGCGACCACCGCGCCGCGATAGGAGTCGCCGGCGACATAGCCTTCGGCCTCGAGCAGCTTGAGCGCCTCGCGCACCGGCGTGATCGAGGTGTTGAGCAGCGTGGCGATTTCCTGCTGCTTGAGCCGCGCGCCACGGGCGAAGCGGCCCGATATGATGCCTTCGCGCAGGAAATCAGCGACTTGCTCTTCCTTGGTGCGAAACTGCATCATCGTATCGGTCAACTCTTCTGTCGCACCGGGGCCCAGGCGAAATCGCCGTCCTGATAGGCCTTGGCTGCGCCCGAAGACAACAGCGCCTCGATTTCGGCAGGGGCATAACCGAGCGCTTCGAGGAGCGGGCGCGTGTGCTCGCCGATCTCGGGCGGGGGCAGGTTGGGCACGATCTCCCCGTCACCGGCAAACTCAGGCACTTCGAACTGCAGGCCGCGGAAGGTCAGCTCGCGCAGCTTGCCCGGCTGGCGGGCCTGCGGCGCCTCGAGCACGCGCTCGAGCGGCACGACCTCGTTGAAGCCGAGCCCGGCCGCGCGCAGCCGGCGTTCGGCCTCGGCCTGTGAATAGCGGCCGACCGCCGCGCTGACCGCCGCCTCGACCGTCTCGCGCGCGGCCTTGCGGTCGCGCAACTTGGCATAGGCCGGGTCGCCGTCCTCGGGCATGTCGAGCGCCTTTGTCAGCTTGGCCCAGTGGGCATCGGTCAGGATTAACAGATAGATCCAGCGCGAATCTGCGGTCAGGTATGAACCATAGCCGGGCATCGAGAACTCGCCGCCGCCTTCCTTCTCGAGCCGGCCAAGCAGCTGGGTCTTGAGCTGCATGCCCGCCAGGTCGCGCGCCGCGAGGTGCAGGCCGGTCTCGTAGAGGCCGATCTCGATGCGGCGGTCGGCCGCGGTGGGTGCCGGGTTGAGCAACGTCGCCAGCACGCGGATCACCGCATAGGTGCCGGCGAACTGGTCGTGGTACGACGGCCCGAAGCGCGTCGGGCGGCCGTCGACCCGGTGGTCGTCCATCGCGCCGGTCGCGGCTTCGGCGATCGGGTTGGTCATCAGGTCGTCGGCCTGGGGACCGTGAGTATAGCCCTTGACGTGAACGTGGATCACGTCGGGATTCGCCGCTGCGCAGTCGTCAGCCGTGACGCCGAGCTTGCGTGCCGCCGAGGGCGCGAGGTTGTGGATCACGACGTCGGCGGTAGCGGCGAGGCGGCGGAACACCGCCTTGCCGTCGGCGGTCGTCAGGTCGAGGCAGATCGCCTGCTTCGAATGGCTATAGGCGACGATCGTCCCGCTCGGCCCCCCGCGCACCAGCGAGCGCGTCGTGTCCCCCGCCGGCGGCTCGATCTTGATGACCTCGGCCCCAAGCTGGGAAAGGATATGCGTGGCGAACGGCGCGGCAATCATCGTGCCCAGCTCAAGCACGCGCTTCCCCGCCAACGGTCTGGATCGATCGGTCATGCGGCTCTGCTGACAGATAATGCATTATCCATCAAGAGGGTATCGGGCGGCTGGAGCCTGTGGTCGGCTTGTCCTATAGCGCTGGCATGACGAACACGAAGCATGACGAAGTGACGATCGACCGGCAGGCGCTGGCGCAGGAGGTGATCGTCTCAGCGGGGAATCTCCTGCGGGCCGCTGGCTTCGATCGTGACGAGATCGGCGATTTCTTCCGGCAGGCGGCCGATATGCTCGGCGATGGCACGGGGGCGGCGACCGTGCCTTCGCAGGGCCGGCCAGCGCGCGGGCTCGCCGGCGTGACGGCGCAGTTCGCCGGCCATTCTGCGGTGCAGGAACTGGCGCGGCTCGGTGCCGAAGCGCAGGGCTTGCTGCCGCTGGCGGAGGACAGTCCGCAGCTCAAGCAGGCGTTCGACACGGCGATGCAGATCGTGCCGCTGCTCGCCGAGGCGCAGAACGCCTTGCGCGTCCTAGCCGGCGACGCGGACCTGCCGCTGGTCGCGAATCTGTCCGAGGCGGCCGATGCCGGTGGGGAGATCGTCTGTCTCGAGCAGTTCGAGACAGCCTATGACGAAGCCCTGGCCGTGCTCGGTGCGGTGATCGAGGCGCTGATCGAGCGCCGCGACGGCGAGGCTTTCGCGTTCCTGCTCGGCCACTTCGCCGAGAACGGCGTGGTGATCGGCGGACCGCTGGAAGCCGTGATCGCCAGAGGCGCCCGAACCTTCGTCGGCTAGCCCGTCACAAAAAGAAACGGCCCCCACAAGGGGAGCCGCCAAGGTTTACGCGATCGCTCGCGGGGTGACTTTCACACGGCCCGAAGGCACAGGTCATTCGGCCTTCTTGCGGCCGCCCATCGACAGGCGCCAGTCGGGCGGGAACAGCGAATCGTTGTCCTTCACCGCGTTGTTGAGGCCCTTGTCGAAGGTCTCGTCGCCGAGCGTGAGCTGGTCCTCGTTCTTGACCATGCCAAGCATCGATTCGAGCCAGGCTGCCAGGATCGAACCCTTGTATTCGCCCTGTTCCTGCTTGAAGACCTCGAAGAAGGTCTTCTGCATCATGACGGTGTCGGTCGGGCGGCAATTGGCGCAGGCCATCGCATATTTCATCGTCTCCGCTTCGAGCTGGTCGCGCGGGACTACCGAGTTGACGAAGTGCAGTTCCTTCATCTCGGCGGCGGTGAAGGGGCGGCCGGTGAAGACCATTTCCTGGAACTTGCGCAGGCCCATCATCGTCGCCCACTGCCACATGCGCGGCGCCCAGCCGACGTATCGGAACGAGGGGTGGCCGAACAAGGCGTCGTCCGACGAGACGATCAGGTCGACGTCGGCCGCCTGGTAGAAGTGCCAGCCGTAACAATAGCCCTTCACTTCGAGGATCGAGATCTTCTTGAAGTCCTGCAGCGCGCGGTTGCCGAAGTTCGAATTGGCATAGAGTTGCACGAGCGAGGCGAGGTAGCGATAGGAATCGCCGGCCGGATACTTGACGCCTTCGTCCTCACCGATGCGGAATTCGCGGAGCAGCGAGGCGCGCGAATCCGCCGAGAGCATGTCGGCCTGCTCGGGCAGGTCGCCGCCGCCCCCGAAGTGCTTGCCGTTGCCGCGGATCACCAGGACCTTGACGTCGTCGTCGACATTGGCGCGGTGGATCAGGTCCGAATAGCGCAGCCGCATGTCGACGCTCATCGCGTTGAGGTCGTTCGGGCGGTTGAACGTGATCGTCGCGATCTTGGTGCGCGGATCCTTCTCGTAGAGGACCGCTTCCTCTGCCGGCGGAATCTTGGACGCGGCGCGCGCGGCACCCGCGGTCGTTGCAGAAACCATTTTCCTCTCCTCGATGCGACTCTGGCCGGCGCACGCAGTCGACTCGAAGTCGGTTGGCGGCGTGGTCAGGTGGATCATTGCCTGGAAAATTTTGTGGGGCAATCCAGAGGGACGATCAACGCGCGCGGAGGCGAAGGGCGGTCGCAGGTCAGCGCGATTGCGAACACAATCAATTACCCGCCGGCTATCATGGGATAGGCAGCAGCGCTAATCGAAGGCCAGAGGTGTCGACGGAATGGATTGGATCGAAGGTGATATGTTCGGCATGGCGATGCCGGCCCATCCCGAGGCCTTGCTCGCTGACGGCGGGGCGTTCCTGACCGAGGCCTTCCAGCGCATCGGTTCGCTGTCCGCCGACAATGCCGTGGCACGGATCACCAAGTTCGAGGACTGCCCGCGCGGCAGCACCGGGCGCAAGGTGCTACTGTCGGTCGAATATGCGAAGCCCCATCCAGCGCTGCACACCGATCTGTTCGTCAAGTTCTCGCGCGCTTTCGACGATCCGTTGCGCGACAACCAGCGCTACGAGATGGAAGATGAGGCGCGCTTTGCGGCTCTGTCGGTCGGCGACTTTCCGATCGATGTGCCCGCCTGCTATTTTAGCGACTTCCACCACGAGAGCGGCACCGGCATCATGATCACCCAGCGCATTCCGTACGGGGAAGGGCGCAACGAGCGTCACTACGAGAAATGCCTCGACTGGGAGATGCCCGATCCGCTCGACCACTACCGCGTGATCATCGCGACCAACGCGCGGCTCGGCGCGGCGCATCGCGCGGCCCGGCTCTCCCCCCGGATCGACGAATATTTCGGTTTCGACCGCGCGGCGGCGATCGCCTCGGATAGAATCCGCTACGATGCGCAGAAGCTGAAGAACCGGGTCTCGCGCTATGCCGAGTTCTGCCGCAATTACCCGCGGCTCCTGCCGGTCAACATCCGTGCCGACAGCTTCCACGAAGCCCTGATGCGCGATGTGCCGCGCTTTCTCGAACACGAGCAGGCGATCAAGACCTGGCTCTATGCGCGGCCCAAGAACGTGGTTTTCGCGCACTGGAACGCCAACGTCGACAATGCCTGGTTCTGGCAGGACGAGGACGGCCAGCGGCATTGCGGTTTCATCGACTGGGGGCGCGTCGGCCAGATGTCCGTCGCCCAGGCGCTGTGGGGCACGCTGTCGGGCGCCGAGCCCGAACTGTGGGACGCGCATCTCGACGAACTGCTCGCGCTCTACGTGGCGCAGTTCGATCCCGCGCAAGGGCTCGATCCGGCTGAAATCCGGCTCGAGATGGACATGCACGTCGGCCTGCTCGGGATCTGCTGGCTGCTGGACGCCGTGCCGCTGATCCTGCGCGAGATCCCCGATCTCGACCAGGCCGAGAGCCGGCGTGACCGCCGCTTCGTCGAGAGCGAACGCGCGCGCACCCAGCTCCACATGCTCACGGTGTTCATGAACCTGTGGGAGACGCACGATCTCGGCCGCAGCCTCGATACCGTTCTGGCGCGGGTAGCCTAGCCGCAGGCCTCCATCGCCTCGGCTGCCAAGCGGGCCAACAACGGGAACTTCTGTCCGCGTTCATGCGCATGCGCAGAGGCGGCAGTGCCGCGGATCGCACGGCCTTTGATGCCGTGGAAGATCGCGGCGAGGCGGAAGAAGTTGAAGGCGATATAGAAGTCCCAGTTGGGGATCGCATCGCGGCCGGTGCTGCGGCAGTACATGGCGATGTATTCGGCCTCGCTCGGGATATTGAGTGCGGCAAGATCGGCGCCTTTGAGGCC
>SECS01000272.1 GCA_004211435.1 Novosphingobium sp.
TCCGGTTTCGCGATCCGGGGCTGGTGCGCGGGTTGATCGTCGGCGCCATCCGCGAGGCGTTGCACCGCGAGGGCGACCGGGCGAACACGACCGGCGCATCCGGCATGATGCAGGCGTTCCGCCCTGGATTCTCGGCAGGGTTTTCGGCTTCGCCCGCCTATCGGTCTCCGACGCCCGCTCCCTGGAGCCCGGCGGCCTCTCCGTCGCGGCCGCTGCAGGCACCGTTCGGGTTCGGGGAACGGGCGCAGCAGGATTTCGACGGTCTAACCATGCCGGCGGCCCGCACGGACGATTCCATATCGGAAACGGTGCACGTCTCGGAAGACAGGCAGCGCCACCGGCTGGGTGCGGCGCGCGCGCAGGTGCACGAGAACTATATCGTCGCCCAGACGGAAAACGGCCTTGTCATCGTCGACCAGCATGCGGCCCATGAAAGGCTGGTCTACGAGGCACTGCGCCAGGCTTTGAACGACAAGCGGCTGGCGTCTCAGGTTCTGCTCATTCCGGAGATCGTCGATCTGCCGGAAGAGGAGTGCGACCGGCTGATGCTGCATGCGGAGGAACTCGACCGGCTGGGGCTGGCGGTCGAGCGGTTCGGTCCAGGCGCGGTTGCGGTGCGCGAGACGCCCGCCATGCTGGGCGAAGTTGATGCATCCTCGCTGATCCGCGATCTCGCCGACGAAGTGGCTGAATGGGGAACCGCTGGGGCCCTGCGCGGCAAGCTCGAATATGTCGCGGCCACCATGGCCTGCCATGGCTCGGTGCGCTCAGGGCGCCGGCTTCGGCCCGACGAGATGAATGCGCTTTTGCGCCAGATGGAGGCAACGCCCGGTTCCGGCACCTGCAACCACGGCCGCCCGACCTATATCGAACTCAAGCTCTCCGACATCGAACGCCTGTTCGGGCGGACTTGAAGGCGCGCCAGACGCGGTGTAGGGAATGACGGCATAACGCGCGAGCAATCCGATGTTTTTTCGCAGGAGACGCAGACAGATGAACCGGTTCGAAGGCGGCAGCTTCCGCGAGGCGAAAATCCGGTACCTGGATGGCGACTACCAGATCGTCAGCAGCGGTTCATACGTGATCTGCGCGATGACGGGTGCACAGATCCCGGTCGACGAGCTCAAATACTGGAGCGTGGCGCGGCAGGAAGCCTATGCCGATTGCGCGTCCTCGCTGGAAGCCGACAAGCGCTCCGGCCTGCTGCCGAACCAGAGCCGGGCTTAAGCACAATCAACCGACGCGCGCTTGCGCCCTGATCAGGGTTTAACGCCGTTCTTCAATCGACGTTCGCGAAAACGGGCGAGTGCTGCGTCGATGATCTGGCCGGGCGCCTTCGGATTGTCGAAGATCATCTCCACGTCCACCACCTGTACCCGGTTGAGCAGTTTTTCGGCCGGACCGTGATGACCGACGAGACGCACCGCGTCCTTGGCCGTCGTCACGAGATGGAGACCGTTCCTGTCGGCATCCTCCAGCAGGCTTTCGATTTCATCCGCCGTGAAGAAATGATGGTCCGGGAACGACCGGCGCTCTGAAATCAACCCGCCGACGCTGTTGACCGTGCGGTAAAATTTTTCCGGATCGGCAATCCCGGTAAAGGCGAGAAGATTTGTGCCCGCCAGCGACTGGCCGGGGCTTGGATCGAGTGTCGCGACGTGGACCTGCTTGCCGGCGCGCGATGCCTGGCGCACGATCCTGTCGGCCGCGTCGCCGGTGCCGACCTTGAGGATGGCGGAGGCCTGGCGCATCTGCTCGGCCAGCGGTGCCCGCACGGGACCGCCCGGCACGAGATGGCCGTTGCCGATGCCGCGGACGGAATCGATCACGACAAGCGCGAAATCGATCGAGAGACGGGCGCTCTGGAACCCGTCATCCATGATGATGAGATCGACGCCGTTTTCCGCCAGCATCCTTGCACCATCAACGCGGCGGCGGGAAATGACGGTCATCGCTTCGCGCTCGAGAAGCAGCGCTTCGTCGCCGACGGCTTCGGCTTTGTGTTTGGAACGATCGACCATTGTCGTGACGTCGAGCGATCCGCCATAGCCGCGGGTGAGGAAGCCGGGGGTGAGGCCCTTCGCCTTGGCGGCGCGGGCAAGCGTGATCGCCGTCGGTGTCTTGCCGGCGCCGCCGACGGTGAAGTTTCCGACGCAGATGACCGGCAGCGGCGCCTGCGCCCGCTTCGACTTCGCCATGCGGCGGCCGGAGACGGCACCATAGACGAACGAAACCGGCGACAGCGCCCA
>SECS01000273.1 GCA_004211435.1 Novosphingobium sp.
GTGCCCTGGTTGCAGGCGCCGTCGCCCGAGAAGGCGATCGAGACCTTTCCGTCACCGTCGAGCTTGGCCGCCAGCGCCGCACCGACCGCGATCGGCGCACCGCCGCCGACGATGCCGTTGGCGCCGAGCATGCCCTGGTCGACGTCGGCGATGTGCATCGAGCCGCCCTTGCCCTTGCACAGGCCCTCGCGGCTGCCCCAGATCTCCTTCATCATGCCGTCGAGATCGCAGCCCTTGGCCAGGCAGTGGCCGTGGCCGCGATGGGTCGAGACGATCTTGTCGGCATTGTCGAGATGCTCGCAGACGCCCACCGCCACGGCCTCCTGGCCGCAGTAGAGGTGGGTGAAGCCGGCGATCTCGCCGGTCTGGATCTCGGTGTGCAGGCGCTCCTCGAATTCGCGGATCACCTTCATCTGGCGGTAGGCGCGCAGCAGCGCCTCGCGGCTCAATTGCATTTCAGGCTCCCGATCGTTCTGTTCTGCATCAGCCGCCCAGCCCGAGCACGGACCGCGCGATGATGTTGGCCTGGACCTCGTTGGTTCCCCCGAAGATCGTCCAGGCACGGCTGTTGAGATAGCGCGGCGCGGCCATTTGCGCATCGCGCGAATGCACGGGCGCGGGCGCGTTGTCGCCATAGAGCGGGCGCGTCCATTCGAGCTGCAGCCCGGCCGGGCCGTAGAGGTCGACCGCGAGCAGATCGATCTCCTGCCGCAGGTTCGAGGCGAGCAGCTTGGCCAGCGAGGTCTGCGGCCCGGGCTTGCGGCCTTGCGCCAGCTCGGAAATGATCTTGAGCTCGATCATCTCGAGCGCCTGGACGCCGAGCCGCGCGCGCGCCGCGCGGCGCTGCCAGTGCGTGTCCTGCGCCATCGTGCCGCCGCGGCCGTCGCTCTCGCTCTGCGCCGCCTGCACGAGCTGGTCGAGATCGTAGATCAGCTTGGGCGCGTGGCACGATCCGCCGCGCTCGTTCTCGAGCAGGAACTTGGCGATCGCCCAACCCTGGCCTTCGTCGCCGACGAGATCCTGCGCGGGCACGACCACGTCTTCGAGGAACACCTGGTTGACCTCGTGATCGCCCGCGACGGTCAGGATCGGGCGGACCGAAATGCCCGGCTGGTTCATGTCGACGAGCAGGAAGCTGATCCCGGCCTGCTTCTTAGCGCCGGGATCGGTGCGCACCAGGCAGAACATGCGGTTGGCGTGGTGCGCGTGGGTGGTCCACATCTTCGAGCCGTTGAGCACGTAGTGGTCACCGTTCAGCACGGCCCGGCATTGCAGCGAGGCGAGGTCCGAACCGCTGCCGGGCTCGGAGAAGCCCTGGCACCAGTAGTCCTCGCCGCTGAGGATGCGCGGCAGGTAGAAGGCCTTCTGCGCCTCGGTGCCGAAGGTCCAGATCACCGGTGCGACCAGCTTGAGCCCGAGCACGGTCAGGTTCGGCGCGCCCGCGAGCGCGCATTCCTTCTCGAAGATGTAGCGCCGCAGCGGCGACCAGCCGGTGCCGCCGTGCGCTTCGGGCCACTGATAGCCGAGCCAGCCCTTGGCGTTGAGCACGGCGTTCCAGGCCTGGCCGATCTCGGGCTCGACGAAGACGGTTGGCGAGGCGGCGGCACCGGCGCGGATCGCTTCGGGCAGGTGCGCGGCCAGGAAGGCGCGCACCTCGTCGCGGAAGGCGGCATCTTCGGGAGGAAGGTCGATATCCATCAGCGTTCCAGGATCGTGACGGCGGATACGCCGGGGGCGCCATAGACATGGCTGTAGGCGGTCTTGGGATCGCCCGGCACCTGCCGGCCAGCCCCGTCGCCGCGCAGCTGCACGACGTTCTCGTAGACCTGGCGCAGGCCCGAGGCGCCGATGGGTTCGCCGCAGGCGAGGCATCCGCCGTCGGTGTTGACCGGCAGTGCGCCGCCGATTTCGGTGCGGCCCTCGGCCAGCCACTGTTCCTGCTCGCCGTCGCGGCAGAAGCCGTTTTCGGCCAGGTGCATGATCTCGGCGCCGGCCTCGGTGTCCTGGAGCTGCGCGACCGCGATGTCCTCGGGGCCGATCCCGGCCAGGCGGAAGGCGTCGGCCGAGGCGATGTTGGTGGCCGAACCGCCGCGCGTCACGTCGATCGACGGCGCGAAAACCTCGAACGAGCCCGGCGGACGCGTGCGCATCGCTGCGGCCTTGAGGCGGATCAGCGGCTTGCCCAACTCGCGCGCTTTCTTCTC
>SECS01000016.1 GCA_004211435.1 Novosphingobium sp.
ATCGGCGGCAGCGTCAGCGGCGGACGCGTCGCGCGCGCCACACCGGCACCGCAACCTTCGCCCCGCGCGACGCGTCCGCCGCTGACGCTGCCGCCGATCACGCCGGAGCCGGCCCCCGCCGCACCGGCGGCCGAAGCTTCCCCAGCTTCACAATAACCAAGGCTCGACAGCGGGGCGTCGCTGCGGCAATCAGCTTGTGCGACCGTATGGTTAATGCTCGGTTCGGTCGCATGCTGGCAGGCCGTGGCCTGAGGATACGGGAACAGGTGCGATAATGACGACATGGCTCGGGCGGGTGCGCCCGGTGAAGGCGGCGACACTGTCCGCCCTGGCGGTGGTGCTGATCTGTTCGGCCCAGGTGGCCTTCGTGACCCCCGCCTTCGCGCAGGACACCATGGCCGAGGCGCGGATCCGCAAGATGGAAGCCGAAATCCGCGCGCTGCAGCGGCAGGTCTTCCCAGGCGGCGACGGCAAGTTCTTCACACCCGAGATCGGCTCCGGCCAGACCACGACGGCCACCCCCAACGCGCCCGCAAGCACACCCGTCACCGATCTGCTGACGCGGATGGAGACGCTGGAGACGCAGCTCCAGCGGCTGACCGCGCAGGTCGAGCAGACGGCAAACCGCGTGGCGCTGATCGAGGCGCGCCTGGGTCCGGCGCCGACCGATGCCGCGCCGGCGATCACCGTTCCCACGCCCGCGCCGGCTGCCGCCGTCGCGACGCCTGCTCCCACGCCAGCCGCGGTCGTCACCCCGACTCCGAAGCCGACTCCCGCGGCAACGCCGGTCGCGACGCGCCCCGCTGCGTCAACGGCGGCCGCCAGCGGCCCGGCCTCGGCCCAGCGCGTCGCCGCGGTCCGCGCGATCCAGAAGCCCGCGACCAACGACACGGGCGAGGACGAATATTCTTACGGCTTCCGCCTCTGGGAAGCGAAGTTCTATCCCGAAGCGCAGCAACAGCTGAAGATGTACGTCGATCGCTACCCGCGCCACGCGAAGATCAGCTATGCGCGCAACCTGCTCGGCCGTGCCTATCTCGACGACGGCAAGCCGCGCGATGCGGCGACCTGGTTCCTGCAGAACTTCCAGTCGGACAAGACCGGCGCGCGCGCCTCGGACAGCCTGCTGCTGCTCGCGGAATCGATGCGCCAGCTCAAGGACACCAGCCGCGCCTGCATCGCCCTCGCCGAATTCGCCGAGACCTATGCGAGCGAGGCCGCCGGACGGCTCAAGAGCCAGTACGACGTCACCCGCAACGGGGTGAAGTGCACCAAATAAGGTGGCGGCTCTCGATCCCGCGCTGATCGGCCGCTTCGTTCGGGACCTGGAAGCGCTGCGGCGCGAGCCGGGCAAGCTGGGCCTCGCGGTCTCGGGCGGTCCAGACAGTCTGGCGCTGTTGCTGCTCGCCGCGGAGGCGCTGCCGGGCGCGATCGAAGCGGCAACGGTCGATCACGGTCTGCGCGCCGAAAGCGCCGCCGAAGCCACCGAGGTCGCGCAGCTGTGCGCTCAGCTCGGCGTGCCGCACGCAGTGCTTGCCGTCACCGTGGCTCATGGCAACGTCCAATCCGAAGCGCGGGCCGCGCGCTATGCGGCGCTCGCCGAATGGGCTGCGGCGCGCGGGCTCGATGCGGTGCTGACCGCGCATCATGCCGACGACCAGGCCGAGACGCTGCTGCTGCGGCTCAACCGCGCGAGCGGTGTCGCCGGGCTCGCAGGCGCGCGCGCGCGCGGCCAGGTGCCGGGCACCGACATTTCGCTGCTTCGTCCGCTGCTCGCCTGGCGCAAGGCCGAGCTTGAGGCATTCGTCGCCGCGGCGGGCGTCACCGCCGCACAGGATCCGAGCAATGCCGACGATCGCTTCGATCGCGCGCGGCTGCGCAAGGCGCTGGCCGAAGCGGACTGGCTAGACGTTTCCGCCGTGGCCGAGAGCGCGGGCCATCTCGCCGACGCCGATGCCGCGCTCGACTGGGCGGCGCGGCGCGAGTGGAGCGAATGCGTCTCGGCCGAAGGCCTCGGTGTGACCTACCGTCCCCAGGCGCCGCGCGCGATCGCGCTGCGCGTGCTGACGCGGATCGTCGTGCAGATGGACGGCGAGGAACCGCGCGGCAGCGCCGTGGCGCGGCTGTTCGACAGGCTGCTGGCAGGCGAGACCGCCTCGATCGGCAGCCTCGTCGTGCGGCCCGCGCGCGGCGTGTGGACTTTCATGAAAGCGCCGGTGCGGCGGGCGCCGAAGAAAGATCCTCCCCTGTAAGGGGAGGGGGACCGCTCGCGAAGCGAGTGGGGGAGGGGTGTCACGTCATCGAGAGGGGAACACCCCTCCGTCATTCACTACATGAATGCCACCTCCCCTTGCAGGGGAGGATCTCGAGAAAACTCAGCTCGTCAGCGAATCGCCCATGCCGACTTGCTTGCCGCGGGTGATGTAGACCTTGTCGCCGACCTTGGTGGTCTCGAACACCTTCTTGGCGAATTCGAGCGGCATCGAGATGCAGCCGTGGCTGGCATAGCCCCAGCGCACGTTGCTCGCGTGGAGCGCGACGCCGTCGTTGGTCAGTCGCTGCATATAGGGCATCTCGGCATCATAGAGGTTCGAGGTGTGCTGCGCCTTCTTCTGCATGATCGGGAAGACGCCGAGAGGGGTCGGCTTGTCCTGGGTGCCGAGCAGCACGGCCGAGGCACCGATCTCGTAGCCGCCCTTGAAGATCGAGAGCACGCGCGCATCGAGATCGACCGTGACGACGATCGGACCGTCGGGCACGTCCTTGTCGTCCCAGTGCCATTCGCCGTACTTGATCGCGCCCTCGATCGGCAGGATGCGCTTGATCGTGAAGCCCTCGTCGACCGCTGGGCTCGCGCTAGCCGCAGGCACGGGCGTGGCCGGGGCCGCCGCTGCCACCTGAGCCGCAGCGCCCTTCCGTGCCACCGGCGGCGCCTTGTCCTGATGCGCGACGATCATCGTTCCGGCCACCGCGACCAGGCCGACGACAGCGGCTCCCAGCAGGACTCGTCCGTTGATCAGGCTCGGCATCGCGCGTCTCTCACAGGTTGGAACGGGCGCTTATGGCACGCCACGCGTTAACAGCCGCTAACCGTGCGCGCCGAAGGAATCGGCGATCGCCGTGGTGATCCGCAGCGCCAGACCCTGCGACCGCGCAAGCGGGTCGATGAAGTCGCGGTGGATCGCGGCATAGGAGGTCGCACCCTCGTCGGGATAGTCGCTCGGCTGGGCCACGTCGAAATCGCCGATCTTGGGGAAGGAGATCGGGAAGGCACGACGCAACTGGCCCAGCGCCTCGTCGATGCGCAGGGTGAAGACCATCTCGATCACGTCTTCGCGGCTGATGTCGTTGGCCTGGCTGAACGGCGGCACCATCACCGCACGCAGGAACATGTGCTGGAGCAGCGCGATACGGATCGACTGGAGCACGCCGAGGTTGCGCCGCGCGTGCTCGCGATCGGCGAGCGGCGCCTCGTCGGGCAGCAGCGCCAACAGGCGGTGGAGCTTCAAGGAATCCACGCGCAGCCGCGAGGCGAAGCGGCGGAACACGCCGGCGCGATCGTCCTTGGTCAGGTATTCGCCCAAGGTCAGACAGGCATCGGCGATGTGCTGCTCGTTGCCGCGATAGGGGCGGCTGGCCCAATAGGCCGAGTTGAACAGCTCGCCATAGGCCGCGACGGTCTTGATAGAAGCGAGCGCGTTCGAGGCGCGCACGAGCCGGACGAGCTGACGCCCGCGCGGACTGTCGCGCAGCAAGGCGGCGATTTCCTCGCGGTTGCCCTCGGCCGCCGTGCCGATGCCCGCGATCACGTTCACCGGAAAACCTAGCTGCTGGAGGATCGCATTGTGCGGGATCGCGCGGATCTGGCGCAGGCTCATCGTCCGGTCGGCGGCGAGGTCCGACTGGCGCCGCGACTTGCGGCTGCCCGTATCGTTGAGCATGCCGAGCCCGAAGGCGGTCAAGGCGCGCGAATAGGTGGCGCTGCCCAGATGTTCTTGCTGAACTCTGCGCACGGCGCGGTAGAAATCGAGGCTGAGGTCGGTGCGGCGGTAGAACGGATCGGTCGGGGCCTGGGCGTCAGCCTCCCACAAAGGCTGCTCGGCAAAGCGCGTGAGCGTGGCGAAGGCCAGCTCGGGCGAACCGAAGAACAGGTAGCCGTCACCGCCCTGGAACGAGACCTCGGGTTCGAGCTTGATCCCCGCGCGCAGGAAGCGCCGCCGCGCCCAAGGCGACATCGGCCAGGCCAGGCGGTCTTCGAAGCTCGTGGGATGAGCGCCGCGCCCCATCGATTCGCCGTGGGTATTGAACACCAGCGCCGAGACGTCGGTCAGCCCGTTCGCGGCCATCGCCTCGGCCAGGCGACCCTGGAGGCGCTCGATCGCCAGTGCGGCGGGGATCTGGCCGACGAAGCGACCGGCGTCGGAAAAGCCCGTCTGGATCGAGACCCGGCCGCGCTTGCGCGCATAGTCGCGGTAGGCCTCTTCCTCGAGCACCGCATCGAGGAAACGCCCGCCGTGTTCGAGCGCGGACTCGGTCTCGAACAGCGGCGAGACGTCGACCTTGTCCTCGATCCCGAACAGCCGCGCGAAATAGAGCGCAGCGAGCACCGTCGTCGGCTGCTCGCATTCGGCGACGAGCATGCGGATCGGCGCGTCGGCGTCAACGTGGGCGAGGATCTGCGCCATCGCCAGGAACTGGCGCACGGCGGTCGAGTTCTCGATCGCCAGGGCCGCAAAGTTCGAGCGCAGCGGCTTGGCCGCGGCCAGCATCTCGCGCATCTTCACCAGCGCCGCCTGGCTCGCGAGATCGAGCTTGCCCTCCGGGTCGATGCGACGGCGGATCGCGTTCTGCAGCTGCGAACTGTTCACGCGGAAATGGATCCAGCCCATGCCGAGCCCGTCGGCACGCATCGCCGCGGCGGCGACGAGCAGCACGCGGGCGGTGTCGGCATCGGCGGTGCGCGCCTCGTCCTCGAGCTCGGCGATCACCGGCGCGAGGCTGACGAGGCGATCGGCGTGATCCTCGGTGAGCTGGTTGGCGGCGGCGGAAACCGCGGCGGGATCGGTCAGATCGCCGCCGAAGATCTCGACCATGCGGTCGGTGTGCGCACCGGCGCGCGCGAGCCGGTCGGCGATCGCGGGCGCGGCGTCGCGCAAGGTTCCGGCGTAGCGCGACAGACGCAGAGCCTTCTCGATCAGGCGATAGCGCACCGAGGTGGCCCAGCCGATATCGGTGCGGCCGTCCATGTCGTAGCCGACCCAGCTGGCCAGACGCACGGGCATCGGCTGGAACGAGCGCCAGCGCTTGGGCCAGCGCGCGGCGGCGACATCGAACAGCAGGCCGGCGATCCGGTCGCGCGCATCCTGCGCGCGCGCCATGGCGGCCATCGCTGCCTCGTGCTCGGTATCGAGCGTGATGTGATCGCGGTCGTGCGGCGCGACGCAGGTGGTCTGCTCGCTGATCTCGCCCGATGAAGCCGAGGCCGCGACCGCCTCGGTCTGCGCCTTGGTCAGAAGGAAGGTCGGGTGCGCGGTGAAGACGACATGCGCGAGCGGCCGCTGCCAGCGCGCGGCGAAGGCGACGAAGTCCTCCTCGCCCGCGAGCTCGCGCAGGCGCGCGTCGTTGGCTTCGGGCTCGAGCGGCGCGACGAGCCGGTGCAGCCGCGCGGCGCGGGCGCGCAGGCCCTCGCATTCGAGCTCCGCCACCAGCCCCTCGACCGCATCGAGCGAGAGCTCGCCGCTTTCGAGCTGGCGCGAGAGTTCTAGCCCGAGCTGGAAGACCGGATTGAACAGTGGCGTTTCGGCGGTGCGAGCGTGGAGCTCCTGCAAGCGCCGATCGAGATCGTCGACCCCGAGAACCACCGAACTCATGCGCGGAGTCCGCTGGCGGCGCGCGCGGCGGTCTCGATCGCGGCGACGTCGGGCGCGCCCTTGGGTACGACCCACGAGCCGCCGACGCAGAGCACGGCATCGAGCGCGAGCCACTCGCGTGCCGAGGCGAAGCTGATCCCGCCGGTCGGGCAGAAGCGCGCCTCGCCAAAGACGCTCGCGAGCGCCGATAGGGTCGGGATCCCGCCCGATGCCACCGCCGGGAAGAACTTGAAGCGGTTGAGGCCCAGATCGAGCCCGCGCATGATGTCGCCCGCGTTCACCGTGCCCGGCAGGAACGGCACGTCGGCCGCGATCGCCGCCTTGCCCAGCGTTTCGGTCAGCCCCGGCGAGACGATGAACTCGCTACCGGCTTCGAGTGCGGCGTCGAGCTGGGCCGGATTGAGTACCGTGCCCGCGCCGACGATCGCGCCGGGCACCTGCTTCATCGCGCGAATCGCGTCGAGCGCAGCCGGGGTGCGCAGGGTGACTTCGAGCACGGGCAGGCCACCCGCGACCAGCGCCTGCGCGATCGGCACGGCGTGCGCGACGTCCTCGATCACCAGCACCGGGATCACGGGCGCGGTCAGCATGATGGTTTCGATGCGGCTCATGACGATGCGTGCTCCCTGGCAAAGGCGGCAGCGGCGCCGAACAGGCCCGGCTGCGGATGGGTGACGAGTTTGACCGGTACGGTCTCCATGCGCGCACGGTAGCGCGCCTTGTCGCAGAACCGCGCGTGGAACCGACTGTCGGCGATCAGGTGCAACAGCCGGTTGGTGAGCCCGCCGGTCAGCGCCACGCCCATGGCGCCGTGCGCGAGCGAGAGATCGCCGGTGGCGGCGCCATAGCTCGCGAGAAACAGATCGAGTGCTTCGACGAGCACCGGTTCGCCGCCGGCGATGGCCGCTTCCCAGAGCGCCGCATCGTTGCGAGCGTCATCGGGCGAAAGCGCGCGCACCACGTCGCCGAGACCGGGACCCGAGACCACGCGTTCGACCGAGGTCCGGCCGTACTTCGCGCTGACGACCGCGCTGACCCGCTGTTCGGTCTCGTCGAGCGGCGCGAAATGGATGTGCGCGCCCTCGGTTTCGAGCACGACCGGCCCGCCAGCGGTGCGCTGGAGCACCGCGACGCCGAGCCCGGTGCCCGGTCCCAGTACCGAGATGGCCCCATGATCGGGCAGCGGGACGTCAGGGCCGCAGACGTGGACGAAATGCTCGGGGTCGAGCGCGTGGACCGCATGAGCCATGGCCCCGAAATCGTTGAGCAACAGCACCTGGTCGAGGCCGAGGTCCTGCTCGATCGTATCGGGATAGACGATCCAGTCGGAGTTCTTGAAATCGACCGGCCCGCCCGTGACCGGTCCGGCAATCCCGAGCGAGGCAAGGCGCGGCAGGGGTTCGCCGAGTTGTTCGCCATAGGCCTGCCAGGCAGAGGGCAGCCCGGAATGCTGCTTGGTCGGCAGGATCACCGGTTCGCCGAGCGAGATCACGCGCCCCTGCGCGACCTCTGCCAATGCGAAGCGGGCATTGGTCCCGCCGATATCGCCAACGACGATGCGGGTCACCAGATCTTCCCCCACCTCACAGGCCGGCCATCTCCAACATCGCCGAACCGCCCTGCTCGGCGCCGCCGGCGAGATGGCGGAACACGGCAAAGAGCTCGCGCCCCATGCCGGCCGAGGCCTCGCGGCATTGCGCGGGTTCGCGCCCCGAAAGGTCGGTCAGCACGTCGAGCCGCCCCTCCTCGGCGCTGAGGCGGACGAGATCGCCGTCCTGCAGCAGCGCCAGCGCGCCGCCGTTCAGCGCCTCGGGGGTAATGTGGATTGCCGCGGGCACCTTGCCCGAAGCGCCCGACATGCGCCCGTCGGTGACCAGCGCGACCTTGTGGCCGCGGTCCTGGAGCACGCCGAGCGGCGGGGTCAGCTTGTGCAGTTCGGGCATGCCGTTGGCGCGCGGTCCCTGGAAGCGGACGACGACGATCACGTCCCGGTCGAGCTCGCCGGCCTTGAAGGCGTCGGTCACGCCCTCCTGCGTGTCGAACACGCGCACCGGCGCCTCGATCGTCCAGCGCGCGGGATCGACCGCGCTGGTCTTGAACGTGCCACGGCCGAGATTGCCCTGGACCAGCCGCATGCCGCCATCGGCGAGGAAGGGGTCGGCGACCTTGCGCAGGATAGCCGGATCGCCGCTGGTCTTCGGGCCATCGCGCCAGGCCAAAGCTTCGCTCTCGAGCCAAGGCTCGCGCGCATAGTCGGCCATGCCCCCCGCAGCGATCGTCAGCACATCGGCATGGGCGAGGCCGGTCTCGAGCAGTTCGCCGATCACGTAGCTGATGCCGCCCGCGGCGTGGAAGTGGTTCACGTCGGCCGCCCCGTTGGGATAGACGTGGGCGATCAGCGGCACGGCAGCCGACAACTGGTCGAGGTCTTCCCAGTCGAGCTGAATTCCCGCCGCGCGCGCCATGGCCGGCAAGTGGATCGCATGGTTGGTCGAACCGCCCGTCGCCAGCAGGCCGACGCAGGCGTTGACGATCGCCTTCTCGTCGACGACCTGCGCCATCGGCCGCGGATCGCTGCCGTTGCGCCCGATCGCCGCCAAGCGGTGGACCGCGGCGCGGGTCAGCGCCTGCCGCAGCGGGGTGTTCGGCGGCACGAAGGCGGCACCCGGCATATGAAGCCCCATCAGCTCCATCATCATCTGGTTCGAGTTCGCGGTGCCGTAGAACGTACAGGTTCCGGGCGAATGGTAGCTCGCGCTCTCGCTCGCCAGCAACTCGGCGCGGCCGACCTTGCCCTCGGCATAGAGCTGGCGGGTCTTCTGCTTTTCCTTGTTGGAAATGCCCGAGGGCATCGGTCCCGAAGGAATGAACACCGCGGGCAGATGGCCGAAGCGCAGGGCGCCGATCATCAGGCCGGGGACGATCTTGTCGCAGATGCCCAGCAGCGCCATGCCGTCGAACATCGCATGGCTCATGGCCACGGCGGTCGACATCGCGATCGTGTCGCGGCTGAACAGCGACAGCTCCATGCCGTCGAAACCCTGGGTCACGCCGTCGCACATCGCCGGCACGCCGCCCGCGACCTGCGCCGTGGCGCCGACCTCGCGCGCATAGAGCTTCATCTGCTCGGGATAGCGGCCATAGGGCTGATGCGCCGAGAGCATGTCGTTATAGGCGGTGACGATGCCGAGGTTCGGCCCGCGTCCCGTGGCGATCGAATCCTTGTCTTCGAGCGCGGCGGCGAAGCCGTGCGCGAGGTTCGAGCAGGAGAGGAAATCGCGGCTGCCGTGCTTGTCGCCCTCGCGCGCCATGAGATCAAGATAGCGCTGCCGGCTCTCACGCGACTTGGCGACGATCCTTTCGGTGACGCGGGCGACCTCAGCGTTGAGATTGCTCATGGCCTTACCTCCTGATCTTCACGCCCTTTGCACACAACGCATCCGTTCATCACTCGTGCCACGTCACACCGTCGCGTTCGGCCAGCGCGATCGCGGCTGATGGCCCCCAAGAACCGGCCGTGTAATTCTTCGGCGTGGCGCCCTGCTCTACCCAGGAGGCACGGATCGCGTCGACCCAGTCCCATTGCGCCTCGACCTCGTCGCGACGCACGAACAAGGTCTGGTCCCCCTCGATCAGGTCGAGCAGCAAGCGTTCGTAGGCGATGCGCCGCTCCTTGCCAGCAAAGGCGTTCTGCATGGCGATGTTGAGCGGCACCGGGCGCAGTCGGATGCCGCCGCGATCGAGCCCGGGCACCTTGGCCATCAACGACAGCGTGATGTTTTCTTCGGGCTGAATGCCGATGACGAGCCGATTGGGTTCGGCCTTGGCCCCCTTCCCGGCGAAGATCGAATGCGGCACCTTGCGGAACTGGACGACGATTTCGGTCACGCGCTCGGGCAGCCGTTTGCCGGTGCGCAAATAGAAGGGCACGCCCTTCCAGCGCCAATTGTCGATGTACGACTTGATCGCAACGAAAGTCTCGGTGTCCGAATCCTTGCCCAGCTCGTCGTCGTAGCCGGGCACGGCCTTTCCTTCGATCGCGCCAGCGCGATATTGGCCGGTGACGGTCTCGTCGGGGCCGACGCTGCGCAGGGATCGCAGAACCTTGACCTTCTCGTCGCGCACGGCCGTGGCGTCGAAGCTCGACGGCGGCTCCATCGCCACCAGCGAGAGCAGCTGGAGCATGTGGTTCTGCACCATGTCGCGCAGCGCGCCAGCATCGTCGTAGAACGAGACGCGGCCTTCGAGGCCGACGGTCTCGGCGACGGTGATCTGGACGTGATCGATATGCGCCGCGTTCCACAGCGGCTCGAACAGGATGTTGGCGAAGCGCAGCGCGAGAAGGTTCTGGACGGTTTCCTTGCCCAGATAATGGTCGATGCGGAAGATGCGGTCCTCGGGAAAGGCGCTCGCCACGGCGTCGTTGATGTGCCGGCTCGATTCCAGATCGGTGCCGAGCGGCTTTTCGAGGCACATGCGCACCGTGTCGCCCGTCAGCCCCGCGCGTTCCAGGCCGTGGATTGTCGGCTCGAACAAACTCGGCGCGGTCGACAGGAAGATGGCCAGGCCCTGCTCGGGTTTGCCGACCTTGTCGGCCAGCGCAGCGAAGCCGTCCTGCTGGGTCGCATCGAGTGGTTGATAATGGAGCCGCTCGAGAAAACTGTCGAGGCTGCCGCGGCGCTCTGCCGGCAGGAACGTCTCCAGCGCTTCGCGCGCGAGCGCGCGAAAGCCCTGGTCGTCGAGCTCCGAACGCGCCGTACCGATGATCTGCAGCTTTGCCGGCAGCAGGTCGTCCGCATCGAGCGCGCAGAGCGAGGGCAACAGCATCCGCTTGGACAGATCGCCGGTCGCGCCGAAAAGAAGAAGCCGGTCTGCGGTGAAACTCACTCTTGAATCCCCTGCCGTAAGCGCTGCACTGGTATCCGTCCCGGCAAGCTCCCCATGCGTGTTGTTTCGCACACGCAGCATGGCACGGCAAGAGTCGGCCACGGAGGCAAAGCGTGAGCAAGCACTATGATGCGCTGATTCTGGGCGGCGGGCACAACGGTCTGGTCTGTGCCTTCTACCTGGCGCGGGCCGGCCTGCGCGTGCGCGTGCTCGAACGCCGCCACCTGGTCGGCGGCGCGGCAGTCACCGAGGAATTCGCGCCCGGATTTCGCAATTCGACCGCCAGCTATACCGTAAGCCTGCTCCAGCCCAAGGTCATCGCCGACATGCGGCTGCACGAGCTCGGCCTGCGGATCGTCGAGCGACGGCTGTCGAACTTCCTGCCTTTCGAGAACGACCACCTGAAGCTCGGCGGCGGCATGGCGCGCACCAGGGCCGAATTCGCGCGCTTCTCCCCGCGCGATGCCGAGGCCTATCCGGCCTACGACGCGGCGCTCGAAAAGGTCGCCGACGTCCTGCGCGGGCTGGCGCTGGAGATCCCCCCAAACGCCGGCGGCGGCCTGGCCGAACTGGTCGCGGCAGCGCGCCAGGGCTGGCCGCTCGGCAAGCTCGATCTCGCGGCACAGCGCGATCTGCTCGCGATCTTCACCAAGTCGGCGCGCGAATTCCTCGACTTCTGGTTCGAGGACGACCGGATCAAGTCGGCCTTCGCCTTCGACGCGGTGGTCGGCAACTGGGCCGGCGTCTCGACGCCGGGCTCGGCCTATGTCCTGCTCCACCACGTCTTCGGCGAAGTGAACGGCAACAAGGGCGCCTGGGGCCACGCCATCGGCGGCATGGGCGCGATCACTCAGGCCATGGCCGCGGCCTGTATCGACGCCGGCGTCGAGATCAGCCTGGAGGCGCCGGTGGCGCAGGTGCTGGTCGATGGCGGCAAGGTCGCGGGCTTGCGGTTGGAAAGCGGCGAAGAGATCATAAGCCCGCGCGTTGCGGCCAATGTCGGGCCGGCCCTGCTCTATCGCCGGATGATCGATCCCGGCGATCTCGACGCCGATTTCCGCCGACGCATGGCCGGTTTCAAGACCGGTTCGGGCACCTTTCGCATGAACGTGGCGCTGTCCGAATTGCCCGACTTCAACGTGCTGCCGGGGAAGACACTCGCCGATCACCATACTGCCGGCATCGTGATCGCCCCCGGGCTCGATTACATGGACAAGGCCTGGGACGATGCTCGCGCGCACGGCTGGTCGCACGAACCGATCGTCGAGATGCTGATTCCCTCGACGCTCGACGACAGTTTGGCCCCGCCCGGCGCACACGTCGCAAGCCTGTTCTGCCAGCAGTTTGCGCCCGAATTGCCGGATGGTCGTTCGTGGGACGACGAACGCGAAGCGGCCGCCGACCGCATCATCGACACGGTGACGCGGCACGCGCCCAATTTCCGCGCCAGCGTGATCGCGCGGCAAATCCATTCACCGCTCGATCTCGAACGCAAGTTCGGCCTGGTCGGCGGCGACATCTTCCACGGCCGCATGAGCCTAGACCAGCTCTGGTCGGCGCGGCCGGTGCTCGGCCAGGGCGACTATCGCGGGCCGATCCGGGGGCTCTACCTCTGCGGCTCGGGCGCGCATCCGGGCGGCGGCGTGACCGGCGCGCCGGGGCACAACGCCGCGCAGGCGATCCTTTCCGATCGGGCATTGCCCGCACGCCTCCTGAGCCGCTTCCACCGGCCGCGCTGAACCGATACAAGGCGACACATGGCACTAGACGGCGTCCACCTGCTCGAACAGATTCAGACCCCCGCGCTCGCGGTCGCGCGCGGGCAGGTGGTATTCGCCAATGCCGCGGCCAAGGCGCTGCTCGGCAGCCATATCGTCAGCCAGGACGTGCGCATCGCCATCCGCAATCCCCAGGCGGTCTCGGTGATTCTCGACGACGCCGGCGGTTCGGCACGGATCGACGGGCTTTCGGTCGGCGGCTCGGTCTGGGAAGTCGATTGCCAGGTCGTGGGTCCGGGCGAACGACTCGTCACGCTCTACGATCTCTCGGTCCAGGCCAGCACCGCGCGTGCCCATGCCGACTTCGTCGCCAATGCCAGCCACGAACTGCGCACCCCGCTCGCCGCGATCATCGGCTATGTCGAAACGCTGCTCACGCCCAAGGCCGGCAACGACCCGGCGACGCGCGAACGCTTCCTCGAGATCATCCGCCACGAGTCGCTGCGCATGCAGCACCTGGTCGAGGACCTGATGTCGCTGTCGCGGATCGAGGCGGTCAAGCACGAGGTCCCCTCGGACGAGGTCGACATCGCCGTCCTCGCGCGCGAGGTCGCGGGCGAATTCCGCGAGGGCACCAACGTCTCGGTCGGCGCCAATTGCGAGAGCGCAATCATCGCCGGTGACCGCGGGCAGATGGCGCAGGTCATCCGCAACCTCATCGACAACGCGCTCAAGTACGGCAAGCCCGGTGGGCCGGTCCACGTCACGCTCGAGGCGACGCATACGGGCTGGCTCTCGGTCACGGTGCGCGACGAGGGCGAAGGCATCGCGCCCGAACACCTGCCGCGGCTGACCGAGCGCTTCTACCGCGCCGACACCAGCCGCAGCCGCGCGGCCGGCGGCACCGGCCTGGGCCTGTCGATCGTCAAGCACATCGTCGAGCGCCACCGCGGCCGCTTCGACATCGCCACCCGGCTGGGCGAAGGCACGACCGCCTCGCTGATGCTGCCGCTGCGCAAGGGCTGATCGGCGCACGGCCGCCTTTCGGCGGCATCAGAACCATTTCGCACGACAGGCGCCGAGAATGCCTTATTTTCCGGGTCCTCGATGCGTCATCGATTTGTCATAGAACTGTCATCGAAGACCAATAGGAGCGCCTCATAACCGGAGGCTAAGGGGTCTTTCCATGGGTATCATCCGTAATCTTGCCGTTGCCGCAGTTTCCACGCTCGCGCTTGCCGCTTGCGGCAGTTCGGGCGGCGGATCCGCGGGATCGCGCGACTTCGTGCGCGCCGTCGGCTCCTCGACCGTCTATCCCTTCGCCACGGCCGTCGCCGAAAAGGCCAGCGCCGGCGGCAAGTCGCCGGTGATCGAATCGACCGGCACGGGTGCCGGCATGAAGCTGTTCTGCGCCGGCGTCGGCGCCAGCCACCCCGACATCGAGAACGCCTCGCGCCGGATCAAGAAGTCCGAGTTCGAAGAGTGCAAGAAGAACGGCGTGACCGAGATCGTCGAGATTCAGGTCGGCCTCGACGGCATCGCCTTCGGCGAAGCGAAGGGCGGCCCCGGCATGGCCCTGACCCCCGTCGACGTCTACAAGGCGATCGCCGCCAACCCCTTCGGCAAGCCCAACACCGCCAAGCTGTGGAGCGAGGTCAACCCCGCCCTGCCGGCGATCCCGATCCTGGTCTACGGCCCGCCCTCGACCTCGGGCACGCGCGACGCACTGGCCGAGCTGATCCTGACCAAGGGCTGCGAGACCGACGCCGCGACCAAGGCACTCAAGGAATCGAACGCCGACCAGCACAAGAAAATCTGCACCGAAGTCCGCGACGACGGCGCCTATGTGGACTCGGGCGAGAACGACAACCTGATCGTTCAGAAGATCGCGCAGAACCCCAAGGCGGTCGGCGTGTTCGGCTTCTCCTTCCTCGAAGAGAACCCCGACAAGCTCAAGGGCGTCACGATGTCGGGCATCGCGCCGACCTATGCGACGATCTCGGACTTCACCTATCCGGGTGCGCGTCCGCTGTTCCTCTACGTCAAGAAGCAGCACCTGAACGCCACCCAGGGCCGCCTGGCGGCCTATGTCGCCGAATGGGCCAAGGCCTGGGGGCCTGACGGCTACCTGAAGGCGAAGGGCATGGTCGTCGCCCCCGAGGACGTTCGCGCCAAGAGCGCCGACATCGCGGCGAAGATGACCCTGCTGGACCCGTCGGGCCTCAAGTAAGGCCGGATAGCCCCTTACCATGACCTCGAACATCGTCCTCGCGGCGATCCTCGCCTTGGGCATCGTCGGCTGGTTCGCCGCGCGGTCCAAGGCGCGATTGCTCTACACCGGCCGCGGCTCTCTGCATTCGATGCCGGGCTATCACGGCTGGTACGTCGCGCTGTGGCTGATCGTTCCGGCCCTGATCGCCTGGGCGGCCTGGCAGGCGATCATGCCGGGCCTCGTCGAAACGGCGATCCTGGCCCAGCCGATTGCCGCCAAGCTGCCGACGATCGACATGGACCGCGCCGCCGTGCTGTCCGAGGCCTGGAACCTGGCGCGCGATCCGGGCGCGGCGGCGTTCAACCCGCTCGCCACCGAATTCGCCGAGCCGTTGCGCGATCTCCAGTTCCGCTACTCCATGATCGGCGGGGTGCTGGCGCTGGTGCTCGCTTTTGCTGGCGGCGCCTATGCCTTCACCCGCGTCCGTTCGGGCTTCCCGGCACGCACGCGGACCGAACGCACGGTGATGTTCCTGCTGCTGCTGGCCTCGCTGGTCGCGATCCTGACGACGATCGGAATCGTCGTCTCGCTGCTCTACGAGACCGGCCTGTTTTTCAGCCAGATCTCGCCGATCGACTTCCTCACCGGCCTCCACTGGTCGCCCAAAGATGTCGCCGACGGCGCGGACTTCGGCGCGGTGCCGCTGTTCTGGGGCACGATCTACATCGGCGCGATCATCGCCATGATCGTCGCGATCCCGCTCGGGCTGATGAGCGCGGTCTACCTGACGCAATATGCCACGCCGACGGCACGCAAGGTGCTCAAGCCGATCCTCGAAATCCTCGCGGGCATCCCGACCGTGGTCTATGGCTACTTCGCGGCGCTGACCGTGGCGCCAATGGTGCGCGACTTCGCCGAGATGATGGGCAAGGACAATCCCTCGACCGAAAGCGCGCTCGCTGCGGGCCTGGTCATGGGCGTGATGATCATCCCCTTCGTATCCTCGATGGCCGACGATTCGATGGCGGCCGTGCCGCAGGCGATGCGCGACGGCAGCCTGGCCATGGGCGCGACCGAGAGCGAAACCATCAAGCGGGTTCTGCTGCCCGCCGCGTTGCCCGGCATCGTTGCCGGCGTGATGCTCGCAGTCAGCCGTGCGATCGGCGAGACGATGATCGTCGTCATGGCCGCCGGCGCCGCCGCGCGCCTGTCGGCCGATCCGTTCGCTTCGATGACCACGGTGACCTATCAGATCGTCCAGCTGCTGACCGGCGACCAGGAGTTCAACAGCCCCAAGACGCTGTCGGCCTTCGCGCTCGGCCTCGTGCTGTTCATCATCACGCTCGTCCTCAACATCGTCGCGCTGCGCGTCGTGAAGCGGTTCCGCGAAGCCTATGACTGACACCTGGCAATCCGCCGCGGCCCAGCGCCGCCTCGCCAAGCGCCACGCCGCCGAGCGCCGCTTCCGTGCGATAGGCCTGGCCTCGATCGTTATCTCGCTGCTGTTCCTGGCCGTCTTGCTCTTCACCATGGCGAAGAACGGCATCGGCGGACTCAGCCTGGACTTTCTCCTCGGCTCGGATTCGACCGATGCATCGACGGCCGGCGTCTGGGGCGCGGTCAAGGGCTCGCTGCTGACCATGCTGGTGACCCTGGCGCTGTCCTTCCCGATGGGCGTCCTCGCGGCGATCTATCTCGAGGAATTCGCGCCGAAAAACCGCTGGACCGAATGGGTCGAGGTCTCGATCAACAACCTCGCGGCGGTGCCTTCGATCATCTTCGGCCTGCTCGGCCTCGCGGTGTTCATCAATCTCGCCCATCTGCCGCGCTCGTCGCCGCTCGTCGGCGGCATGACCCTGGCGCTGATGACCATGCCGGTCATCGTCATCTCCGGCCGCAACGCGATCAAGGCCGTGCCACCGTCGATCCGCGACGCGGCCTTGGCCGTGGGCGCGAGCCCCGTGCAGACCGTGTTCCACCACGTCCTGCCGCTGGCCCTGCCAGGCATCCTCACCGGCACGATCATCGGCATGGCGCGCGCCCTGGGCGAGACCGCGCCGCTGCTGATGATCGGCATGCGCGCCTTCGTCTCGACCCCGCCGGGCGGGATCACCGATCCGTCGAGCGTGCTGCCCATGCAAATCTTTCTGTGGTCTGACGAAATCGACCCCGGTTTCGTGCAGAACACCTCGGCAGCTATCATCGTGCTGCTGGTGTTCCTCCTCGCGATGAATGGTGTGGCCATTTATTTGCGCAACAAGTTCGAGACCCGCTGGTAATCATGGCAACGACACCCAAAATCTCCGCGCGCAACGTCGACGTGTTCTACGGCGCCAAGAAGGCGATCGACCAGGTGTCGATCGACATAGACGAGGGCATCGTCACCGCCTTCATCGGCCCTTCGGGCTGCGGCAAGTCGACCTTCCTACGCACGCTCAACCGCATGAACGACACGATCGCCTCCTGCCGCGTCGAAGGTTCGATCAAGCTCGATGGCGAGGACATCTACGACGGCCGCATGGACGTCGTGCAACTCCGCGCCCGCGTCGGCATGGTGTTCCAGAAGCCGAACCCCTTCCCCAAGTCGATCTTCGAGAACGTCGCCTATGGCGCGCGCATCCACGGCCTGGCCGCGGGCAAGAGCGAGATGGACGAGATCGTCGAGAAGGCGCTGCGCCGCGCCGGCCTGTGGGACGAGGTCAAGGACCGGCTGACCGACGCCGGCACCGCGCTCTCGGGCGGCCAGCAGCAGCGCCTGTGCATCGCGCGCGCCATCGCCGTCAGCCCCGAAGTGATCCTGATGGACGAGCCCTGCTCGGCGCTCGACCCGATCGCGACCGCGCGCATCGAGGAACTGATCGACGAGCTCAAGGAGCGTTACGCGATCGTGATCGTTACCCACTCGATGCAGCAGGCAGCGCGCGTCTCGCAGCGCACGGCCTTTTTCCACCTCGGCGTCATGGTCGAGTATGGCGACACCGACGCGATCTTCACCAATCCGCGCGAAGAACGGACCAAGGACTACATCACCGGCCGCTACGGCTGACGGGGAAACCGATATGGCAGAACATACCGTCAAGGCATTCGACAGCGAGATCAGTCAGCTTCGCGGCCTCATCGCCGAGATGGGCGGCCTCGCTGAAGTCGCGATCCGCGACGCGGTCGATGCGCTCGCCCGGCACGACGAGGACAAGGCCAAGCAGATCGTCGCCGCCGACGCGCGGATCGACGCGCTCGAGGCCGAGGTCGATCGCCTCGCCGTCCGCGTCATCGCGCTGCGCGCGCCGATGGCCGACGACCTGCGCGACGTCATCGCCGCGCTCAAGATCTCGGGCGTGATCGAGCGCATCGGCGACTATGCCAAGAACATCGCCAAGCGCGTCGGCCACATGGAAGGGCGCGCCAAGATCGGTCCGCTGACCCTGGTGCCGGCCATGGCCGAGATCGCCCAGGGCATGGTCCGCGACGTGCTCAACGCCTATGGCGCGCGCGACAGCCTGCTCGCGATCGAGGTGATCAACCGCGACGAGAAGCTCGACAACTTCTACAACAGCCTGTTCCGCAACCTCGTCACCCACATGATGGAGAACCCGGCAACGATCTCCAGCGCAGCACAGCTGCTGTTCGTGGCACGCAATCTCGAACGTATCGGCGACCATGCGACCAACGTCGCGGAGATGGTCTATTTCGCCGCGACGGGCCAGTACTTCTCCGAGAAGGATGGTCCGCGCGACACGAGTGGAGTGGTCTGATGAAGCCTTCGATCCTGGTCGTCGAAGACGATCTCGCGCTCTGCGAACTGCTCACCTGGAACCTCGGCGCCGAAGGCTACGAGGTCCGCTCGACCGGCGACGGCGAGGAAGCCCTGCTGATGGTGCGCGAACAGGCGCCCGACGCGATCATTCTCGACTGGATGATCGAACAGGTCCCCGGCATCGAGGTCTGCCGCCAGCTGCGCAAGGACAAAGCGACCGCGCGCGTGCCGATCCTGATGCTCACCGCGCGCGGCGAGGAAGAGGACCGCATCCGCGGCTTCAAGACCGGCGCCGACGACTACGTCACCAAGCCGTTCAGCCCGCGCGAGCTGATGGCGCGCGTCGAGGCGCTGCTGCGCCGCAGCCGTCCGTCGCTGGCCGGCGACGTGCTCGTGTTCGGCGATCTCGAGCTCGACTTCGCCTCGCACCGCGTGCGCCGCAAGGGCGAAGCGCTGCACCTGGGCCCGACCGAGTTCAAGCTGCTGCGTTATTTCATGGAACGCCCCAACCGCGTGCTCTCGCGCCAGCAGATCCTCGACGGCGTCTGGGGCATGGATTCGGACATCGACGAGCGTACGGTCGACGTCCACATCCGCCGCCTGCGCAAGGCGATCAACCGCGACGGCGAGAGCGATCCGATCCGCACGGTCCGCGCCGCCGGCTATTCGATGGACGCTTCGTAAAGCCGCTGGACATCCGCACAGCTTTTCCCATACCGCGCCTGTAGAACACCTGTTCAGCAGGCGGGGAGAGCGTGCATGTCCAAACTGACCATCGGCTTCCTTTACGACTTTCGGAATCCGCCACAGTGGCAGCGGCCGTGGCAAGCGCTTTACGCCGAAACGCTCGACGCGATCGTCGAGACCGAGCGGCTCGGCTTCGGCGCGGCCTATGTCCCCGAACACCATCTGGCCGATGACGGCTATCTGCCGACACCGCTGACCCTGCTCGCGGCGATCGCCGCGCGGACCAAGACCATGCGGCTCGGCACCGGCGTCGCGCTCGCCCCGCTCTACGAACCCGTCCGCTTCGCGCAGGAAGCGGCGATGATCGACCTGCTGTCGCAAGGGCGGCTCGATCTCGGCCTGGCCATCGGCTACCGCAAGCGCGAGACCGCGGCCTTCGGCGTCGATTTCACCCTCCGCGGCGCGCGCTTCGACGAATTCCTCCAGATCGTCACCCGGCTCTGGGCCGGCGAGACCGTCGATTTCGCTGGCAAGCATTTCAACATTACCGGCGCCAGGCTGAGCCCGCCGGCGCCGCAGGGCCGCGTCCCGCTCTACATCGGCGGCTTCTCCGACAAGGCGCTCGATCGCGTCGCACGCTATGGCGACGGCTATATCGGCAATGCCGAGATCTGGGACTCCTACGCCGCCAAGCTGCAGGAACGCGGGCGCGATGCGGCCTCGGTCGGCGTACGCATACCGGCGCTCACCCATTTCATCGCGCGCGATCCCGAAGCGGCGATGGAAGAGCTCGCGCCGCACTTCCTCCACGTCAACAACAGCTACGCCGAATTCTTCGCCGAGGATCAGGCGCTGGGCATGGGCGGGATGAAGCCCAAGACGCTCGACGAATACAAGGCCAGCGGCGAATTCAAGATCCTGACGCCCGAAGAGGCGATCGCCAAGCTGAAGGATCTCCAGGCGCGGATGCCGCTCGAACACTATCTGCTCGGCATGCCGCCGGGCCTGCCGGTCGAGCGGTTTCTGCACTACGCCCGCGATATCGCCGAGGACGTGCTGCCCGCTTTCGCCTAGGAGCAAGCCGCAAGCTTGCATTCCCCGCCCTGCTCCGCTCTATCGGCGCAATGGGGCTATCGCCGGGAACACGCACGCCGACCGATGAGCGCGGGTCGCAGTCGCCGCAGTCGGTGACGCGGGTCATCCGCATTCTCGAGGCGCTCTGCACGAGCCCCGGGCCGATGAGCCTGGCCGATCTCGCGCGTACGCTCAGCGCGCCCAAGTCGAGCCTCGCGGCGCTGCTGCGCGGGCTGGCCGAGGAAGGCTTCGTCATGGCCGCCGATGGTGCCTGGCAGCTCGGCCCCGGCGCCTTCGGCCTGTCGAGCGCGCTGCTCGAGGCGCGCCGACGACTGCAGAGCTCGGACCTCGTGCGCGAGGGCATGCGCCGGCTGGCCGAGCGCTGCGGCGAGACCGTGCTGTTCGGCGTCGGCGACGAGGACGGCGAGACCTTGACCTATGTCGACGTGATCGAGAGCCAGAAGACCGTGCGCTTCATCGTGCCCGTCGGCGACCGCCGGCCGCTCTATTCGACCGCGGGCGGCCGCGCGCTGCTCGCGGCGGGATCCGAGGCGGACTTGCGCCGCTATCTCGAACGCGTGAAGCCCGAAGCCTTCACCACCGAGACGCTGACGGGCAAGCGCGCGCTGGTCGAGGCGATCGCCACCGCGCGCGCGGCCGGCGTGGCGCAGACGATCGACCAGGCCTCCGAAGGCGTCACCGGCACCGCCGCAGCGATCCGCGATGCGGCGGGCACGGTCCTGGGGGCGCTGATCGTCGCCGCGCCGAGCCTGCGACTGCAGGACCGGCTCGACGAACTCGAGCGCCTGGTGCGCGACGAGGCCGCGACGATCTCACGCAGCCTCGGCTATCGCGCGCCGGCCTGAGCCCTCACTTCTTGGCGTTGAGCGCCAGCATCAGCTTCATGAAATCGTCCTCGCCGATCAGCGCCTGCTTGGGCGCGAACAGCGTGAACAGCCAGTGGCCGTCGGCTTGGCGGCGGCATTCCATCAGGCCGTCGGCGATCGCCGAAGGGCTGCCGAGGCCCTGGACCGGTGCCGGACCCTCGCCCGCATAGTTGATGTTGGTGAAGTGGATCGTCGCCTTGTCGGCATCGGCCTCGTCGAACACGACGCGGACATTGGTGAAGATGTGGCGGCCGGTGCGCTGACCGTCCTTCTGGTACTTCTTCACGTTCTCGTTGCGCGTGTCGTAGAAGCCCTGGATCGCGGCCCTTCCCTCGACATTGATGCCGCCCGTGCGGAACGCGCCGTCTTCGGCATAGTACCGGCCGACCTTCTCCGAACCGTGGTCGAGCTCATAGGCGAAATCGTAGAGCATCTGCTGGAGCTCGAAAGCCGCGTGCAGCTGTTCCGCGGTGAATTTGCGCATGTCTCTCTCCCTGGGAAAATCGGCCTCTTCGGTACCATAACCACGCCCCATCGGGCTGGCGAGAGGCCTCCGCGCGCCCGAGCGATCAATCGACCGGGTAGGCCTTGATCGGCTTGAGCTTGTCGAAGCTCTCCTCGCCCGGCTTGTCTTCGAGCGGCTTGAACTCGATGTCAGGCGCTTCGACCTTCTTGTCCGGCAAGCGGTCGAGGAAATCGCGGATCACGGTCAACCGGCCGCGGTGCTGGTCGTTGAAATCGACGAGGGTCCAGGGCGCCTGCTTGGTGTGCGTCGCCACCAGCATGGCCTCGCGCGCCTGGGTATAATCATCGTACTTTTCGCGCGCGACGAGATCGATCGGCGAGAGCTTCCAGCGCTTGAGCGGGTCCTCGGCGCGCTCGCGCAGGCGCTCTTCCTGCTCGACCTGGTCGCAGGTCAGCCAGTATTTGAAGAGCAACACGCCGTCCTGGACGAGCAGCTTCTCGAACCGCGGCGCCTGGTCGAGAAAGGCCGCGACCTGTTCTTCGGTAGCGAAGCCCATGACCTTCTCGACGCCGGCACGATTGTACCAGGAACGATCGAACAGCACGATCTGGCCGCTCGTCGGCAGGTGGCCGACATAGCGCTGGAAATACCACTGGCCCTTCTCGTCGTCGCTGGGCTTGCTCAGCGCCACGACCTTGCACTGGCGGCTGTTGAGATGGCTGGCGATGGCGTTGATCGCCCCGCCCTTGCCCGCCGTATCGCGCCCCTCGAACAGCACGACGATCCGCGCGCCCGTCGCCTCGGCCCAGCGCGCCATGGCGACCAGGTCTTCCTGCAGCGGTTCGAGCAGCTCGAGGTACTTCTTCTTCTTGAGCTTGCCCATCCGCCGTCTCCTATGTGCTGAGCAGGACCACCGCGAGAATGCCTGCAACGATGCGGTACCAGGCGAAGGGCGAGAAGCCCGAGCGGCTGACGAAGGCGACGAAGGCCTTGATCACCACCAGCGCGACGATGAACGAAACGACGAAGCCCACTGCGATCTCGTTCCAGCCGACCGGGCCGAGCCCGCCAGCGAGCGACGCGCGGCTGTCCCACAGCTCGAGCGTGGTCGCGCCCATCATCGTCGGCACGGCCAGGAAGAAACTGAACTCCGCGGCGGTGCGCCGCTCGATGCCCATCGCGAGCGCGCCCATGATCGTCGCGCCCGAGCGGCTGACGCCCGGGATCATCGAGATGCACTGGAACAGCCCGACACCCAGCGCCTGGCCGACCGGCAACTGCGCGACACCCGTCGGCCCTCCGGGCTTGGCCCAGCGCTCGATGCCCAGGATCGCGATACCGCCCAGGATCAGCGCCCAGCCGACCACGAGCGGACTGCCCAGCAGCACGTCGATGTAGTCCTTGAGCGCGAGCCCGAGTACCGCCGAAGGGATGAAGGCGACGAGCAGGTTGCGCACGAAGGCGACGCTCATCGGCTGCCAGCGCAGGAGGCCCGTGCCAACGGCCCAGAAGGTCCGCCAGTATTGCACGATCACCGCGAGGATCGCGCCGAGCTGGATCACGACGTTGAACACCTTCCAGGTGTTCGCGTCATAGCCGAAGATCTCGGAAGCGAGGATGAGGTGCCCGGTCGAGGAGACGGGGATGAACTCGGTGAGGCCCTCGACTATGCCGAGGAGGATCGCGGTGAGGGTCAGGTCCATGCGCGTGCGGTGATGAAGGACCGCACGGCCAAGTCAAGTTGCATTGCGGTAATCTGGCGCCGCCCCTCGTCGGGACGGCGCCAAGGGATCACCAGATGCGCACGCGCTGGTCGGGCGGCAGGTACAGCTTCTCTCCCGGCTTGACGTCGAACGCCTTGTACCACTCGTCGAAATTGCGGACGATGCCGTTGATCCGGTACTCGCCGGGCGAATGCGGATCGGTGACGAGGAACTGGCGCGCCTGCTCCTCGCGGGTCTTGCCGCGCCAGACCTGTGCCCAGCCGAGGAAGAAGCGCTGGTCGCCCGTGAAGCCGTCGATCACCGGGGCTTCCTTGCCGTTCAGCGAGAGCTTGTAGGCGCGATAGGCGAGGCTGAGCCCGCCGAGATCGCCGATGTTCTCGCCCAGGGTCAGCGACCCATTGATGCAGGCCTTTTCGCTGCCGGCCTTGCTGCCGTCGAACGGGCAGAAGGCGTTGTACTGGCCGACGAGCTTGCCGGTCAGCGCCTCGAATGCGGCCTTGTCCTGCGGCGTCCACCAGTCGCGCAGGTTGCCGCGGCCGTCGGACTTGGCGCCCTGGTCGTCGAAGCCGTGACCCATCTCGTGGCCGATCACCGCGCCGATGCCGCCGTAGTTGACCGCAGGATCGGCCGAGAGCGCGAAGAACGGCGGCTGCAGGATCGCCGCAGGGAAGACGATCTCGTTGAAGGTCGGGTTGTAATAGGCGTTCACCGTCTGCGGGAACATGAACCATTCGGCGCGATCGACCGGCTTGCCGAGGCGGGCCATCCGGAACTCGGTTTCCCACTTGGACGCGGCGAGCCGATTGGCCAGCGGCTTGGTCGCATCGATCACCAGCCCGTCATAGGTCTTGTAACTCGCCGGCGCGCCGATCTTCGGGGTGAAGGCATCGAGCTTGGCCTGGGCTTCCTTGCGCGTCTCCGGACCCATCCACTTTAGCTCGGCCAGGTTGGCCGCCATCGCCTTGCGCAGGTTGGTGACGAGATCGTCCATCGCCGCCTTGTTCGCCGGCGGGAAATAGCGCTGGGCATAGACCTCGCCGAGCAGTTCGCCGATCTGCCCCTCGACCGCGGAAATCCCGCGGCGCCAACGCGCGCGCTGCTGCGGCTGACCGCCGAGCACGGTGCCGTAGAAGGCGAACTGCGCCTCGTCGATGTCCTTGGGCAGATAGGCCGCGTGGTCGCTGAGGAAATGCGCGGTGAGATAGGCTTTCCAGGTGTCGATCGGCGTTGCCGTGATCAGCGCGAGCGTCGCCGGTACGCCGCCGCCGAGCTTGGTCTTCAGATCATCGGGCGTGATCTTGGCTGCGGCGATTTCCGCGGGCGTCGGCGGCATCTGCGGCACGATCACCTCGGTCGCGGCGCCGGCCCCGGCATCGGCCAGGAACTTCCGCACGAGCCCCGGCGCCAGGGCATCGAGCGCGGCAAGGCTCAGCTTGTTGTAGGTGAGGTCGCGGTTGCGCTGCATCGCACGATCCCAATGGGTGCGCGCGAGCGCGGTCTCGAGATCGAAAACCGACTGCGCCGCGACACGCGCGTTCGCATAGCCGGCCTTGCCGAGCATCAGGGTCAGGAAGTCGAGGTACTTGGCACGGATGTCGCGGAACTTGGGAGTGTCCGCCAGGTAGTAGTCGCGATCGGGCAGGCCGAGGCCGCTCTGACCGAGATAGAGCGCGTAGATGTCGCTCTGCTTCTCGTCGGCATCGACGCCCGCGCCGATCGGCGATTCGATCCCCGGCGTGGCGAACAGCGCCATGAGATCGTCAGTGGTCTTTGCCGCAGCGATACGGTCGAGCACCGGACGCGCGGGCGCGAGGCCGGCCTTGTTGATCGCCGCCGTGTCCATGAACGCCTTGTAGGCATCGGCGACACGCGCTTCGGCGGTGCCACGCGCGGGCTTGCTCGCGGTCAGCTGGTTGAGGATCGCGTGCAGCCGGTCCTCGGACAGGTCGCGCAGGGTGATGAAGGCGCCGATCCGCGTCTTGTCGGCGGGCATCGCGGTGACGTCGTCCCACTTGCCGTTGACGTAGCGGTTGAAGTCGTCGCCGGGCTTGGCGGCGGGGTCGATCCACTGGGTCTGGACGCCGAACTTGCCCCAATCCTCCTTGGCGGGCTGGGTGGCCGCGGCAGGCTTCGCGGGCGCCTCGGCAAAGAGCGGCGCGGAGAGCGCCAGGGTGGAAACGGCGGTAACGGCCAGGACGGCGCGACGGATCAAGGGCATGGGGGCTCCCGGTAAGATGCGGAAGCCAGGCTACCTAGACTGCCCTGCTCTAGGCAAGGAGGTCATTCGACGGACGAAAACTGCCGTTCGTCGAATTGCAGCGAGGCCAACCGGGCATAAAGCCCGCCGGCGCCGCTGAGTTCCTCGTGCGTGCCCTGTTCGACGATTCGGCCCTTGTCCATGACGACGATGCGATCGGCCTGGCGCACGGTCGACAGGCGGTGCGCGATGACCAAGGTGGTGCGGCTGGCCATCAAGCGATCGAGCGCATCCTGGACCAGCCGCTCGCTTTCGGCGTCGAGCGCCGAGGTCGCCTCGTCGAGCAGCAGGATCGGCGCATCGCGCAGCAGTGCGCGGGCGATGGCGATGCGCTGGCGCTGTCCACCCGAAAGGCGCGCACCGTCTTCGCCGAGGAAGGTGTCGAGGCCTTCGGGGAGCTCGCGCAGGAAACCCTCGGCATTGGCCGCGCGCGCGGCATCCCAGATCGCCTCGTCGCTGGCCTCCCAATGACCATAGCGCAGATTGTCGCGCGCCGAGGCGGCGAAGAGCACGCCTTCCTGCGGCACCAGCGCCATGCGGCGACGAATGTCGGCGGGATCGGCCGAGATCAGCGGCACACCGTCGAGCTTCACCGTGCCCTGATGCGGATCGTAGAAGCGCTCGGCGAGCTGGAAGATCGTCGACTTGCCCGCGCCCGAGGGGCCGACGATGGCGACGGTCTCGCCGGGCTCGACCGCCAGACTGAAGTCGACCAGCGCGGCGAATTCGGGCCGTGATGGATAGCGGAACGAGACGCGCTCGAAGGCCAGCTGACCGCGCGGCTCGGGCAGGACCATCGGCCGCGCGGGCGGCGCGATCGTCGGCTTCTCGTTGAGCAATTCGTTGAGCCGGCTGGCGGCACCGGCGCCGCGCAGCAGGTCGCCGTAGACCTCGGTCAGCGAACCGAAGGCGCCCGCCACCAGCCCGCCGGTCAGCACGAAAGCGGCGATCGTGCCGCCGCCGATCTCGCCGGTCGCGACGGCAAGCGCACCGCGCCACATCAGCAGGACCAGCGCACCGAAGACGAGGACCATGATCGTTGCGGTCATCGCCGCGCGGATCGTGATGCGGCGCTTGGCCGTGGCAAAGGTGCGCTCGACCTCATCGGCGAAGCGCGCGCGTTCACGACCTTCCTGGTTGAACGCCTGGACCACGCGGATCGCACCGAGCACTTCGGCGGTGATCGCGCCGATCCCGGCGACGCGATCCTGGCTCGTGCGCGAGACGTTGCGCAGCCGCCGGCCGAACCAGACGATCGGCAGGACCACGAGCGGGATGCCGACGACGAGGCCCAGGGTGAGCATCGGCGCGAGGAAGAACAGGTAGATCACGCCGCCGACGCCGGTGATCAGATTGCGCAGCGCGACCGAGACGGTCGTGCCGACCACGGTCTCGATGATCGCCGTGTCCGAGGTCATCCGCGAGGAGATCTCCTTCGGGCTGTTCGCCTCGAAGAAGCTCGGTGCCAGGCGTAGCAGGTTGTCCTGTACGCGCAGCCGCAGGTCGCCGACCACGCGCTCGCCGAGCCAGGATACGAAGTAGAAGCGCACGGCCGTCGCCAGGCCGAGCACGATGACGATCATCAGCAGATAGTAGAAGGCATGGTTGATCGTCTCGACCGCGGCGTTGGGGCCGAAGGCCTGATCGATGATCGCCTTGAACCGCGCAGGGATCGCGATCGTCGCCGAGGAGGTCGTCAGCAGCGCGAGCACCGCGATGGCGATCTGCTTGGGATAGGCGAGCGTCAGCTGCCAGATCATCCGCAGCGGCCCGAGACTGCGCGCAGGCTTGCCTTCGGGCAGGGCCTCGGGCTCGCTCGTCGACTCCCCCGCAGACTCCGGGCCTTCGGCGGAAAGCGGCGCTTCGGCCTCGATACTTTCGGCGGTCATCGCGCGCCCTTACAACCACTGCGGGCCGAGGGAAAGCGTGTGCCGCACAAGCTGGCGGACAAGCCGGTCCATTGTGCGCCAGCTCACGCGGCGCCCGTAAAAATGCCGCATTGCACAATCGGTCTCGAAGTCCCAGATTACGGGCATGCTTCAGGAGTCGACCCTTGCTCTATAAGGCCTACGAGTTGCAGCGCGCCATGCTCACCGGCGCGAGCGTCTGGGCATCCGTTACCGCGGAAATGCTCGCGAACCCGCTGTCGCCGTTCGGCGCCTTCGGTTTCGGCTCGGTAATGTCCTCGGCGCTCGACGTCTTCGCCCATGCGGCCGCGCCGCGCGGCAAGCCCGCCTTCGACATCGAGAGCGTCACCGTCGATGGCGAGACGCATGCCGTAACCGAGGCGATCGTGCTCCACCGCCCCTTCGGCAACCTGCTGCGCTTCACCCACGCCGGACTGGCCGAAGATGCGCCCAAGCTGCTGATCGTCGCGCCGATGAGCGGACACTACGCCACGCTGCTGCGCGGCACCGTCGCGCGCATGGCCGAGCGCGCCACCGTCTACATCACCGACTGGGCCGACGCGAAGACCGTTCCGGTGGAGACCGGCCGCTTCGATCTCGACGACTACATCGATTACCTGATCGCCTTCCTCGAGCACATCGGCCCCAACACTCACGTGATCGCGGTCTGCCAACCTTCGGTGCCGGCACTCGCCGCGACCGCGATCATGGGCGCCGACGGCAACCCGTGCCGGCCGACCACCCTGACGATGATGGGCGGGCCGATCGACACGCGCGAGGCGCCGACCAGCGTCAACGACCTCGCGACGACGCGGCCCTTCTCGTGGTTCGAGAACACGGTCATCGCCACGGTCCCCGCGATCTATCCGGGCGCGGGTCGCAAGGTCTATCCGGGCTTCCTCCAGCTCGCCGGCTTCATGTGGCAGAACATCAACACCCACCTGCAGAGCCACTACCAGATGTTCGAGCACCTGGTCGCCGGTGACGAGGACAGCGCCGATTCGACCAAGGCGTTCTACGACGAGTATCGCTCGGTCTGCGACATGACCGCAGAGTTCTACCTCCAGACGATCGAGCACGTGTTCCAGCGCCATTCGCTGCCCAAGGGCGAGTTCGTCCACCGCGGCAAGCCGATCGATCTGACCGCGATCCGCGACACCGCGATCCTCGCGATCGAGGGCGAGAAGGACGACATATCGGGCATCGGCCAAACCAAGGCCGCGCTGACGCTCGCTTCCAAGCTCGCGGCGAGCCGCAAGAAATACCATCTCGCGCCCGACGTGGGCCACTATGGCATCTTCAACGGCAGCAAGTGGCGCAAGTCGATCGCGCCGGTGGTCGAGGCCTGGATGGCGCAGCACGACAAGGCACGGCTGAAAGTCGTCGCCTAAAAACCGCCGTGCACGGCCGGAATGCACGTTAATTCCGTTCAAGAGTGGAACCGCTTTCAATCCGATATGGCGATTTCTTCACGTTCTCCCTATATCGGAAAGCTATGTCGGCGGGATTGAAACGACGGGATGTCATCAAGGGCGGGCTCATCGGAGCCGCTGCGCTCGCCGTGCCGGCGCGCGCACTGGCCGATCCGCTGGGCGATGCCTTCGACCACACCTTCGTGCCGCCGGCAGCTCCCGCAGCGCCGACGCCCCCGGCGCTGACCGTTCCGGCGGTTCCCGATCCCAACCCCGTCTACGATCGCCGCGTGCTCGAGATTGCCCAGCGCGAGGTCGCGCGTGCCGGCAATGCCGTCTGGCGCCGCGACATCGCAGGCATCGCCGATTTTGCTCGCCCTTCGTCGCTACCGCGATTCCACTTCGCCAATCTCGAGAACGGCACGGTCCGCTCGTTCCTCGTCGCCCATGGCCGCGGCTCGGATCCCGAGCATGACGGCTGGCTCAAGCAGTTCTCGAACGTACCCGGCTCGGAGGCCACCTCGCGCGGCGGCTACCTGACCTGCGAATGGTACAAGGGCAAGTACGGCACCTCGATCCGCCTGGTCGGGCTCGATCCCGACAATTCGCTCGCCCTGCCCCGCGCGATCGTCGTCCATCCGGCCTGGTACGTCGATCCGTCGATGGTCTCGAAGTGGGGCAAGATCGGCCGCAGCGAGGGCTGCTTCGCCATGGCACCGGGTGATTTCAACGAGGCACTCTGGCACCTTTCGGGCGGTCGCCTGCTCTACGCCGACCGCATCACCTTGGTCTGATCGCACCGCGGCAACGTCGCGACCACGATAATGTCCATGATTTGAACCGGATTCTCGGCCAGCACCTGCCGGCCAATCGACACACGCGAATACCAATGTTACGGCACCGTCATGGAAGCCGCCGTCAGTCGTATCAGCAGGGAAGGCCCCAGCGACGCCCGCCAGGTACGCTCGCGCAACGCATTGACCGGTGCCCTGCTCGAACTGCTCGAGGAAAAACCGTTCGACCAGCTGACAATCCGCGAGATCTCGGCGCGCGCAGGAACGGGCTACGCCACGTTCTTCCGCCATTATCCGACCAAGGAAGCCCTGCTCAGCGATGTCGCCTCGGAAGAAATCGCCGACCTGCTCGCCCGCACGCTGCCGGTGCTCTACGATTCCAACAGCTTTGAATCGACGCGCGCGCTGTGCGGTCACGTCGCCGAGCACCGCAATCTCTGGGCCGCATTGCTGACGGGCGGCGCCGCGGGGATCGTTCGCGAGGAATTCATCCGCCAGGCCCGGCAGCTGCCGCGCGACATGGTCGAGCGCAAGTCGTGGCTCCCCGCCGACCTCGGCGTGGTCTACGGCACCGGCGGAACGATCGACCTTCTCGCCTGGTGGCTTTCGCAGGACGAGGCCTATTCGCCCGAAGAGATCGCCGCGATCCTCAATCGCCTGATCATCGCCCCCCTTATCAGCGGTGAACGCTCACCCGCTTCGGCATAGGGCTGCCTTGCCGTTCTATGAGACGGTACATATCATAGCTGTGATGATCGAAGACGACGTGATCGCCGATGCCGACTGGCCCCTGTTCGGCTGGAGCGACGACGTGCGCCCCATGCTGGCCCGCGCCCTCGCCGCCGGCCGGCCCGCTGCATTGGCCACGCTCTACAAGGTCGAAGGCAGCGCCCCCCGCGGACCGGGCGCGCAGATGCTGTTCGACGGCCGCCAGGCCAGCGGCTATTTCTCGGGCGACTGTATCGAGGGCGACGTTGCCCGCCATGCCGCCGAAGTGCTGGCAGACGGCGCGCCGCGCCGTCTCCACTACGGCATGGGCAGCCCCTGGATCGACATCCGGCTGCGTTGTGGCGGAGCGCTGCACGTCCTGCTCGAAAGGATCGATCCCGACAGCCCGGCGGCGCAGGCCCTGCTCGAGAATGCGCGCGAGCGCCGCCCCTGCCTCTGGTCGACCGACGGAACCGATCAGCAAGTGCTCGTGGGCGACGACGCGCCCCTGCTCTCGCTGACCCAGGATCCTCTGCGGATCGAGCGCCGCTACGATCCGCCGCGGCGGCTGATCGTCTCGGGCGGCGATCCTGGCGCCCTGGCTCTGGCGCAACTCGCCGCCGAAGCTCAGTTCGAAACGCTGCTGCTGCGCCCCGGAGGACCCGAGGGCCCTTCCCCCTTCTCCAAGGTCACCTATCTGCGCGGCGAACCGTCGGCGCTCCTGCCCGAGATCGGCGTCGATCGCTGGACCGCCTATGTCGGCGCGACGCACGAGGATCATCATGACCTCGGCGGCTGCCTCCACGCGCTGCGCCACGGCGCCGGCTATGTCGCTATGATCGGCGCCAAGTCGCGTGCACCCACGCGGCTCGCGGCGCTCGCAGCCGCCGGCGCGACCGCAGAGGAACTGGCCCGCCTGCACCTGTCGCCGGGCATCGCCGGGCTAGGCAAGGCCCCCTGGGAGGTCGCGGTGGGCATCCTGGCCGAGATCATGCAGGCGTTGAACCCCACCCGGGAACGCGCGTGACCACGCCGCTCGTCGCGGTCGTCCTGGCCGCCGGCGCTGCACGGCGCTTCGGTGGCGACAAGCTCTCCGCGTCGTTCCGCGGCGAACCGCTGCTGCATCACGCGATTCGCGCTGCGCGTGCGGCGCCAGTCGAACGCGTCATCGTCGTCTGCGGCGATCGCGTCGATTTCGGCGACTGGCCGGCAGTCCCCCCGATCGAGCGCGTGTGCATCGCAAGCACCGCGCTTTCCGAATCGCTCCAGGCCGGCGTCGCCGCGGCTGGTGAAGTCACGGGGGTCTTCATCTTCCTCGGCGACATGCCGCTGATCCCGCACGACGTCGCGGCCCGGCTCGCCGCGGTTCTGGACGATCGCTTCGCTGCCGTGCCCCGCCACGCGGGCAAGAACGGCCATCCCGTCCTGCTGGCGGCGCGCGCCTTTCCCGAGATCGCCCGGCTGGCGGGTGACGAGGGCGCGGGCCGCCTGCTCAAGCAGCGCGACGACCTGGCTTTCGTCGAAGTGGCCGACGACGGTATCCTGCTCGACGTCGATCGCGCCGAGGATCTCACCCGCCTGCAAGCCCGGCGCTGACAAGCTTCCGCTCGACATCGGCTGAACATCTGTACAAATTGCTTGGCGAACGCGCCGCTCAGAAGGCGTGAGTGACATTCCCGGAGAGCCCATGACCGATTTCAGCGGCCTGTTCACACCGTTCCAGCTCGGCAGGTTCACCCTGCCCAACCGCTTCGTCTTCCCGCCGATGGGGCTCGAGGTCTGCGAAGGTGGCATCCCCGGTGACGATGCCGCCGAATACTACGCACGGCGCGCGCAGGGCGGCGCCAGCCTGGTGATCACCGAGGGCGCCTATATCGATCACCCTTCGTCTGGCGACAATCCGATGCTCGGCCGCTTCCACGGCGACGACGCCTGGGACGCCTGGCGCAACGTCGCCACCAAGGTCCACCGCGAGGGCGGGATCTGCCTGCCCGAACTCTGGCACGTCGGCCTCGTCTACCGCGGCCCCGACGTGCTCGTCGGCAACGACGTCGAATTCCGCGACGAGCTCGGTCAGGTCAGCCCCTCGGGCTACATCGCGCCTGGCAAGCAGGTGACCGAGGGCATGACCCAGGCGCAGATCGACGAGGTCATCGCCGCCTATGCACGCGGCGCGGCCAAGGCGGTCGAGCTCGGCTTCGACGGGATCGAGCTCCACGGCGCGCACGGCTACGTCATCGACCAGTTCCTGTGGAAGGCGCTCAACCACCGCAGCGACCGCTATGGCGGCTCGCCGCGCGCGCGCGGCCAGTTCGCCGCCGAAGTCGTGCGCGCCTGCCGCGCGCAGCTCGAACCCGGCATGCCGATCATCATGCGCATGTCCAACTGGAAGATGGTCGATTTCAACGCGCGCCTGGCCGATACGCCCCAGGAGCTCGAAGCGCTGCTCGCACCGATCGTCGAGGCCGGGGTCGAGCTGTTCGACTGCTCGCAGCGCCGCTTCTGGGAACCCTGCTTCCCCGAGATCGACGATCGCAATCTTGCCGGCTGGGTCAAGGCGGTGACCGGCGTGCCGACCTGCACGATCGGCTCGATCGGGCTCGATCTCGATTTCCTGGTCAGCCTCAGCGAAGGCAAGACCGCCGAGCTCGATCTGGCCAAGCTCGACGAGCTGATGCGCCGCTTCGATCGCGGCGACTTCGACCTGATCGCGGTCGGTCGCGCGATGATCGCCGAACCCGATTGGCCCAAGCTGGTCCAGGCCGGCGCGCTCGATCAGCTCAAACCTTTCGCGACCAGCCTGATGGCCGATCCGCTCATGGCGCATGTAAAATAGGGAAGGTGAGGCGCGCGTCAGCGGCGCCTCACGAATTCACCCGCTCGATGAATTCAGAGCAGGTGTGTCTTGAGCGGGGCGCTTTCGCCGCCCAGCGAAAGCTGCGAGAGCGAGAACCAGCGCCGCGGGCTGCCATTGATGCCCTCCAGTCGCGCATGATCGTCCTTGATCGCCAGAACCCGGCGCAACATCCGTTCGCCTTTGGCGAAAACAATCGATCCAATCTGAATTTGCCGCATGGCGCTTCCTCCGAGTCGATTAACCTAAGATAAACCAAGTCCGACCAATCTCAAGCGACTCAGTAGACTTTTTACCCCACCTTGCGCACGGCCCGTCGCGCGCCGTCAGATCCCGTCACGCAGTTTTTTATTCAACGAATCCAATACCTCGGCCACCTCTGCGGCATGGGCCCTGAGCCGCCGGTTCTCGCGTTCGATCAGTCCCCGATCCTGCGCAGGCAAGGCCCCATGCAGAAACAGTCGCACGCAGTAGCGCGTGTGGCGATCGATCGAGTCGTCGTCGAACGCAACACCCCAGGCGGCCGTGCTCGCCGGACCGCCGACGACGAGGTGGAGGAACGCCAGCGCCGCCTCCTGGGCTTCGGGCGCGGGGGCATCGGCGGGCAGCAGGCGGCGACGGAACAGGTCGGCCAGATAGTCCAGGGTCGGCTCGGTCCCCATGCGCGTGTTGGCGGCGGCGATTTCGGGCATGGAAACCGAGACCGCGTTGCTCAGCCGCAGCAGCCGCAGGCCCGCAGGGCTGAGGATGTTGGTCAGGAGCATCTGCGCGATCGCCAGCAGCGCCTTTTCCAGGTCGTCGACCTCGGCCGCACGCAGCCGCGCCACGGGCACCATCCACTCGTCGATCGCGCGCGCCAGCGCCGCCTTGAACAACGCTTCCTTGTCGGCGTACCGCGCATAGACCGTACGCTTGGCCATGCCCGCCGCGGCGGTGATCGCGTCGATGCTCGTGCGCTCGAAGCCGTGCTCGAGGAACAGGTCGAGCGCAATGTCGAGCAATTGCTCGTCGCTGAGCGTCGGCCGCCCGGGCCGGCGCAGGATCGGTGGCGATGTTTGCATTTCGGCCATCGCCCGACATTGAAACGATGCAAGTGACTATTCAAGCCAATTCCGCAAAAAACGCTCTCGACGGTATCATATCGGCTTGCTATTGAAACGATAAGAGTAACAAATGATCTGCAGCCGAGTCGGCCTGACGGACATGGAGAGGATGCCAGCCATGGCGCTTTCGTCGATCGATCTGTCCCCCCGCATGGGATCGCAGGTGGACATCACCAAGGCCGACCTGCTCAGCGGCGAACGCGCGCAGGATATCCGCGCGTTGCTCGACGCGCGCGGCGTGCTGTTGTTTCGCGGGATCGCACCCGACGATGCCGAGCTGCGCACGATTTCGCGCTCGCTCGGCGACCTGCGGCTCGGTGCGTCGAAGCGCGGCACCGACGGGCGCACGCTCAACGAAGGCGAAGAGGGCGTGATGAAGATCTCGCTCGATAGCAAGGTGAACCCGGACTACGCGCGGTTCCTGCCCGGCAACCACCTCTGGCACATGGACGGCACCTACGAGCCGGTACCGCCGCTGGCGACGCTGTTCACCCCGTTCAAGCTGTCGCAGACCGGTGGCGACACCTGCTTCGCCAACACCTATGCCGCCTTCGAGGACCTGCCCGAGGGCGAGCGCGCCGCGCTCGAACAACTGCGCGTGGTCCACACGATGCAGGCGGCGCTGTTCCCGGTGATGCGCGACGTCACGCCCGAGGAATTCGCGGTCTGGTATAGCTATCCGCAGCGCTCGCATCCGCTCGTCTGGCACCATCGCTCTGGCCGCAAGTCGCTCGTGCTCAGCACCTCCGGCGCTTATGTCGAGGGCATGGCCCAGGCCGAGAGCCACGACCTGCTCGAACGGCTGATGCGCCACGCGACGCAGGACGAGTACGTCTATCGCCACAAGTGGCAGCTCGGTGATCTCGTCATCTGGGACAACACCGGCGCCATGCACCGCGTCCTGCCCTTCGACCGCGAGAGCGGCCGCGAGTTCCACCGCGCCACGCTCAACGGCGAGGAACCAATCACATCGACCAGCGAACGCCTGGTCTCCGCCTGACAATCAAGACTTTCGAGGAGAGAACATCATGCAGATCGGCGTCCATCTTGGCTTCCAGAACCTCCACGGCATGCCCGACATGGAGTTCTTCCGGAAGGAAACGCAGATCGCCATCGAAGCCGAGGCCATGGGCTTCGACTTCGCGGCAATGGTCGAGCACCACTTCACCGACTATGCCGCCTGCCCCGATCCGCTGCAGGCGCTGTCCTACGTCGCAGCCAAGACCAAGACGATCAAGCTGATGCCCGCCGCGGTGATCCTGCCGTGGAACGATCCCGTGCGCGTGGTCGAGAAGGTGGCCATGCTCGACTCGCTGTCCGAAGGCCGCGTGATCCTGGGCATGGGTCGCGGCGCCGCACGACGCGAGTTCAACGGTTTCCGCAAGGACATCGCCGACAGCCGCGAGCTGTTCGACGAGGCCGCACTGATCATCATGGACGGGCTCGAGACCGGCACGGTCAAGGCCAACACCAAGCACTTCCAGCAGCCCGAGGTCGAGATCCGGCCGCGTCCCGAGGGTTGGACGCGCGACCGCATGCTGATGGTCTCGATGTCGCCGAGCTCGGCCGAGGTTGCCGCCGAATACGGCCTCAAGGCGCTGCGCTTCAGCCAGGGCGACTGGTCGCACTCGATGAAGGAGATCAACGCCTATCGCTCGACCTTCGAGGCCAAGCACGGCAAGAAGGCCCCGCCCTTCGTGATCTCGGATTTCGTCGTCTGCGTCGACACCGAGGAGCAGGTGGCCGAATATACCGACGAGTATTTCGCCAAGCAGTTCTACCAGGTCGCCAACCACTACGAATGGGGTGGCGAGCACTTCAAGAACATGCCCTCCTATGCCACCTACGTCGCGCTGGGCGATGCGATGAACGCCGCCGGCGGGCCGGAAAAGGCCTACAAGGATTACATCGGCGGCAACCTGATCGGCACGCCCGCACAGCTGATCGAGAAGGATGCGATGCGCAAGGCGACCGTGGGCGACTACGACATCATCGCCAACTTCTCCTACGGCGGCATGTCCTACGACCGCGTCTACGACCAGATGAAGCGCTTCGCCGACAAGGTCATGCCCACCTTGCGCGAGAGTGCTTCGGCCGAACCCGTCGCAGCCGAATAAAACGATGAACATGACAGGGCCGGTCTTGCACACTCGCAGGGCCGGCCTTGTCCTATTTCGTCAAGGCAAGCCCTTCGCTTTCGTGATAGGCGCGGCGCAAATATGCGATTCCAGGAGAATGTCATGACTCTCGACGTGAGGCCTCTGACCGCAGGCCGTGCATTCGGCGCCCGCATCGGCGGGCTGACGCTCGCCCAGACGCAGGATCCCGCGATCCGCGCGGAGATCAATGCGCTGTTCGAAGCCAAGGGCGTCATCGTCTTCGAAGACGTCGAGCCCTCGGGCCAGATGCACGTCGCGCTCAGCGACGTGTTCGGTCCGCTCAAGGAGCACCCGAGCAAAGCCGTGCCGCGCGTCGACGATGCCATGCCCGGTGTGATCGACATGACTTACACCCCCGGCACCGACGGGCTCATGTCGATCGGCGGACGCAAGACCGCGCAGTGGCTGCCCTGGCACTTCGACCACGCCTACAACAACGAGCTCAACCGCGCCGGCGTCCTGCGTGCGATCGACATTCCGCCCGACGGCGGCATGACCGGCTTCGCCGACGGCATCGAGCTCTACGAAGCGCTCTCGCCCGATCTGCGCGCGGCGATCGAGGGCAAGAATGTGCTCTACCGGATGAACGTCATCATGGCGAACTTCCACTTCGGTGCGCCCGAAGGCTTCGCCGTGCTCAGCGAGAACTCGCACGCCCAGGCGGTGATGGATGCCGCCGCCGACGTGCCGCGCGCGATCCACCCGGCGGTCTGGACGCGCAGCTCGGGTGAGAAGGTGCTCCACGTCTCGCCGTGGATGGCCGAAGGCTTCGAAGGCGACGAGACCCCCGAAGGCAACGCCCTGCTCCAGGCGGTCTGCGCCGAGATCTTCGAAAAGGCGCAGGCGCTGTCCTACTTCCACAAGTGGAAAGAGACCGACATGCTGATCTGGGACAACTGGCGCGTGCTCCACGCGGTCAGCGGCCACGACCCGCAATACGGCCGCCGCATGCAGCGCACGACGATCAAGGGCGACTACGACCTCGGCTATTTCGAGAACGGCGCGACGAACACCAACCGCATCGTCGAACGGGCTTATTGATCCACGATCCTCCCCGGTATGGGGAGGGGACCGTCAGCCTAGCTGGTGGTGGAGGGGCGCAACCTTCACGGAGACGGGGACACCCCTCCGTGAGGCCGGCGGCCTGCCAGGTCCCCTACAGGGGAGGATCTTATGCCAAGCTCAAACCAAAAGGGCGGAACCGTTGCCGGTCCCGCCCTTCTTCGTCCCTCGCTGGGAAGCTGAAATCAGCCGCGCTTGTTTTCGGGCGCGACGCTGATGCGCACCGTCTCGCCCGAATTGCCCGGGAAGTTGGTGAACATCGCCTCGACGAGATTCGGCACGACATAAGGCAGGCGGTTCGAGGTCGAGACCGCTTCGGCCTTGCCTTCGAACAGGCGCTGGCCGTCGGCACGGCGATCGATCTTCACTTCGATGCCGCTGGTGAAGACGGTGTAGCTCTCGACGCCGCCCTGGTCGAACCAGGGGTCGTACCAGCCATAGTTCCACAGGCCGGGGCGATAGAAGCCGGGGCCATAACCGAACCCGCCGCGATAGCCGCGCCAGGGCCCCCAATAGGAACCCGCGCCGAAGCTGGTCGAACGCACGCGCTCACGGCCCTTGTCGACGCCGTAGTCGAAGCGGACCAGCAGCGTCGCGTTCGCGGGCTCTGCGACCGGGGTATAGCCCTGCTGCGCCAGCTTGGCCTCGACAAGCCGAGCATACTGCCCGAACTCGATACCGCCGGCCATCGACGGATCGTCGGCAACCACCGCAAAGGTCTGGCCCGAAGGCGCGGGAAGCTGCGACTGGAAGCGCGACACGTTGGCGTTGAACGGCGAAGCGCAGGCGGTCACCGCGAGCATCAGAACCGCCGCGGCGGCGGCCTTGATCCGGCCGAGGTGGGATTGCGGATTGGCGAACATCATGACTCTCCAGGGGGCCATGACCTAACTGCTTGGCGCCCGATAGTTTTACGAACGAGCCGTAGTCTCGCGCGGCTGAACATCGCTTGAACATTTGGGGGCGAAACGGGGTCTCCGCAAGATGGATCGTGTCGCGATTTTGCGCGCAAGCGGTCGCTCGTCGCCTTTTCCATATCCGTCATTGCGGAACTGCGTATCGGGGCCTTCCGGCGCGGCGGCGAGCGCTCTACAGCCGAATGCAAAGCTGCAGAGAGGGACCATCCATCGATGACCATATCGCTTCCGCCCTTGCGCGCGGGCCGCGCCGCGCCCGCGGATCTGCTCGAGCGCCGGGCGCAGATGCAGGTCATGGTCGATGCGGGCACCTGGAAAACCGAGAAACCTCCGGTTGAAAACGAGCTCGGCGGACTGCGCACACTGCGCTTCAAGCCCGAGGGCACCCCGCGCGGCCATGTCCTTCAGCTTCACGGCGGCGGTTTTCGCATAGGCCGCCCCGAATTCGAGAGCCTCTTCGCCGAAGCCCTGGCCAAGGAATGCGATGTCGAGCTCGTCGTCCCGCAGTACCGCCTCGCGCCCGAGGGACCTTTTCCAGCCGGCCTGTCCGACGCACTCGCCGCGCTGACCGCGCTGCGCGAAGAAATCGGCGACGCGCCGCTGATCGTCTGCGGCGATTCCGCAGGCGGTGGTCTGGCAGCCTCGCTCGGCCTGCTCAGCGCGCTGGGCAGCGCGCCGCGGATCGATGGGCTGGTGCTGCTCTCCCCTTGGCTCGACCTGCGCGTCACCGCCGGCTCCTATGCGGCCAATGCCGCCTTCGACGCGATGTTTTCGAAGGAATCCGCCGATGTCGCGGCCGAGCTCTACCTCCAAGGCTTCGATCCGGAGCATCCGCTGGCCTCGCCGCTGCTCGCACCGATCACCGCCTATCCGCCCACGCTGATCAGCGTAGGCACAGGCGAAGTGCTTCGGGACGATTCGCAGCTGTTTCATGACAAGCTCCTCGCCGCCGGTGTGAACTCGACGCTCTGCGCGATCGACGGCATGGAGCATGTCGCGGTGATCATGGGCCTCCAGCGCCCCGGCGCGGCCGAAACTTTCGCCGCCGTGACCGCCTTCGTGGAGCGCCGGCTTGCGCGTTGACCGCCTGATCCTCTCGCTAGCCTTGCCGCTAGCCTTGGCCGCCTGCGGCAAGGCCGACGTGCCGGAGCCTAGTCTGGTCGGCGATTTCGCCGCGCCCGGCGCCTATGCCATCGCCGGCGACACGCTGACCGTGTGGAAGCGCGTCCAGCAGCCCGGTGGAGCTTGGCGCTTCCATTCGTGGTCGATCACCCCGGGCGGCTCGATCGAGTATCTCGAGGAGCTCGAAAGGGTCGGCGCGCCGGAAAACCCCGAGGAAGCCCAGGACTTCAGCGAGCAGCGTCGCAGCTTCACCCTGCCCCAGGCCGAGTTCGAAGCGCTGCGCGCGCAGGCCGCGCTGCTGCGCCCGCAGGCCCTCGGCCCCGAGGATCCCGTCGGCGGCTATGCGGGCGAGGTCTATCCGACGGGCTGCATCTTCGATCCCGCGCAGCCGCGCATCGCCGGGATCAACTTCCTCAACGGCAAGAGCTGGGGCAATTTCGCGCTGCAGGCGAGCTGTGCGGGCGGCAAGGCACGCGAGGCGAGCGCGGTGATGGCTGAGATATTCGACCGCCTGACCCGCGCCACGCCACCGCCGAAAGTCCCACACCGCTAGCCACTTCGCCGTGCCTAGGCGATGTTGTACGATCGCCCGCAAAAGCCGCTTCCCAGCCCGGCTATTCGCGCTAAGGGCAATGTTGAACACCTGAACAGCGGAGAGCGAATCATGACCTACCGAGTAGCCCTCGTCACCGGCGCAGCCGCCGGCATCGGCGCCGCCTGCGCCAAGCGTCTGGCCAAGGACGGCGTGGCCGTCGGCGTGCTCGATCTCGACGAAGCCCGCTGCGCCGAGACGGTCGAAGCAATACAGGCGGCAGGCGGCAAACGCTGGCGTCACCGACTTCACGCCCTTCGAGGAACTGACCGAGGAACGCTGGGATCTCATCTATGCGGTCAACGTGCGCGGACCGTTCCTGCTGACCCAGGAAGTCCTGCCCGACATGAAGGCGGCGAAGTGGGGCCGCGTGGTCAACATCTCGTCCTCCTCGGCACAGACCGGAGCGATCAACATGATCCCCTACTCGTCGTCGAAGGGCGCGGTGGTGACGATGACGCGTTCGATGGCGCAGGAATTCGGCCCCTACGGCATCACGGTGAACAACATCCCGCCGGGCTCGGTGATGGGCACGATCATGTCCGAGGCGAACCGCGATCGCTTCCAGATTCCGACCGAGGTCCTGCTGCAGACGATCCCGGTGCGCCGCATGGGCGAGCCGAACGACATCGCCAACGCCTGCGCCTGGCTCTGCCTCGACGAGACCGGCTACGTCACCGGCCAGACCATCGGCGTCAACGGCGGCCGCGTCGTCACCTGATCCGCGATATCGAACGCTTCATCGGCCGACACGATGGGGGAACGGTATCCTGACAGAGTCGTTTCCCCCCGCGGTTCCCGCCGCGGCCCAGCAAAGGTGGCGCGACAGCGACCGCGACGGCCGATCCGACCGCCGCGAATGGAACCGCGACCGCGACCGTGACGGCCGCCCCGACCAGTTCGACCGCTACGACAATCGCCGGGGCTGGAACGGCTCGCAGCGCAACCGCAACGAGTGGCGCTGGAACCGTTACAACCGCCAGGCGGGCTACAACGGCTACAACGGCCGTTGGCGCGAGGGTCAGCGCTACGGCAACTGGAACAACAGCCGCTATTATGTGAACGACTGGGGTTCGTACAATCTGCCGGCCCCGCGTCGCGGCTATCGCTATTATCGCGACGACAATGGCGACATCATCATGGCGGCAATCGGCACCGGCATCATCGGTCTGATCCTGGGCAGCCAGCTCGGCCGCTGATGCGAAAACGAGCGGAGCGGCCGATCGCTCGGCCGCTCCGCGTTTCGGTCCAGTCTGGCTGGATCGAGCTGGAGTGTCTGCAGCCACCCCACTCGGCGCGGTGGCGGCGGAAGGGGGAAGTACCGCCAGCCTGACCGTGCTGACACCGATGTAGGTCGCCTCAGACGCAATACAAGCCGCGCTCAGACCCGGTCGAGCGCCTGCTCGAAGTCGGCGATCAGGTCGTCGGCGTCTTCGATCCCGATCGATATCCGCACCAGGCTGTCGCTGATTCCGAGCAGCGCCTTGCGTTCGGGCGCGACCGAGAGGTGCGTCATGGCGGCGGGATGGCTAGCCAGGGTCTCGGTGCCGCCAAGGCTGACCGCGAGCTTGGCAATCTTGAGCGCATCGAGGAACGCGAAGGCCTCTGCCTCCCCCCCTTTCAGATAGAGCGAGAAGGTCGATCCGGCGCCCGTGCAGTGGCGGCGATGGATATCGGCCTGGCGGCTGCCTTCCTCGAGAAAACCGAGATAGCCAACGCGCTCGATCTTTGGGTGCTCGCGCAGCCAGGCGCAGACCTTGGCCGCGTTCTCGCCCGCGCGGCTCATGCGCAGTTCGAGCGTCTCGAGGCTGCGCAGCAACATCCAGGCCGTGTGCGGATCGGTGATCGTCCCAATGACGTTGCGCGTCGCGCGGATCGCGCCGATCGCCGCTTTCGATCCGACCGCCGCGCCGGCGACAAGGTCCGAATGACCGCCGACGTACTTGGTCAGGCTGTAGACCACCACGTCGGCACCGTGCGCGAGCGGCTTCTGCCAGAGTGGACCGAGGAAGGTGTTGTCCATCACGATCAGCGGGCGCTCGTCGTGGCTCGTGAAGACAGCGTCGCGGGCATCGCGCACGGCCTCGATGTCGACCAGACTGTTGGTCGGGTTGGCCGGGCTTTCGAGGAAGATCAGCGGCACGCGCGCCGATCCGGCATCGCGCAGCACCGCCTCGATCTCCTCGCGCGTGGCGCCGGCGGGAAAGTCGAGCCACTTGACGCCGAGCCGGCCGAGCAGCTTGCCGATCAGGGTTTCGGTCGCAGCATAAAGCGGCGCCGAATGGACGATGACGTCGCCCGGTCGCGCATGGGTGAGCAGGATCGTCGCGATCGCCGACATGCCCGAGGAAAATGACAACGCCGCTTCGGCGTTTTCCCAGATGGCAAGGCGGCCTTCGAGGATTTCCTGATCGGGGCCATTGAAGCGGCCATAGACCAGCGCATCGGCCTGAGCCGCGCCCGGTCCGGTCAGTGCGGCGAAATGCCGTTTACCGGCAGCCGCGCTCTCGAAGGCGAAGGTGGAGGTGAGGAAGATTGGCGGCTTGAGTGCGCCCTCGGACAGGACGGGATCGTAGCCATGACCCATCATCAGGGTGGAGGGCCGCAATTGTCGACCTTCGATCTTCCGGGTCTCGCGTTTGGAACCGCGGCTCGCCTTGGTGCCGCCCGTCGCCGTGTCGTCCGCTTCGTCCATGCTCGCCTCCAGAGGCAGGAACCGACGAAGTGGAACTTGGCTCCCGCTATGGCAAGCGGGACCTGCGATGGTGGGCGCTGACGGGCTCGAACCGCCGACCCTCTCGGTGTAAACGAGATGCTCTACCAACTGAGCTAAGCGCCCGATCGCAGGAAATCGCGCTTTAGGCGATTTTCCCGCGCGGTCAATCGCGACGCAACGCGGTCACAGCGCCGTTACGACCGCATCCTCCTGTTTTTTCGGCCGGATGTCGATCGACGAGATTTGCCTCGACCTGCGCCTCCATGTCCATTTTGCTCTCGTCGGCCATTGCGGCGCAAGGCCCAACTCGTTTCGCGCGCCTGCTAGATCAGCCGCGAAGCATTCGCGTCGAGTTCCAGGAAATAGCGCGCCATGGCATCGGCGGCGCGGTCGGTGAGGACGAGGAAGGCACGTCGCCGGTCGGTGTCGTCCTCGACTCGTTCGATCAGGCCCGCTTCGGTGAGTTGGCCGATCCAGCGCAGCGCGGTGGTCGGCGGCACGCAGGAAGCGATGCACAGCGAGGTGACCGAGACCCGCTTGTGTTCGACCCGCGCGGCGGTGAGGTCGAGCAGCATGTCCCAGGCGGGATCGGCGAAGAGTTCACCGTCGAAGAACCGCCCTCGAAGCTGGCGCTGGCGCAGGATTCGGCGCAGCAGCCGCGGATCGGGCAGAGGCGGTCGCGTCTGGCGAGTAGCGCGCGCGCCCTCGTCCTCGGCTGAGGGCGCGATCGGACCGCCAATCGGATTCGCCGGAGGATGGGCGAAATCGCGCTTGAACGCCTCGAAGCGGAAAGCACTGTCGGGGCCATGGCCATGCGTCGGGCCGCTCAGCCGGTCGAGCCGCTCGGCGATCTGCGCGACCTGCTCGGTCAGGCGCAGCAACATGAGCCGATCGGTTTCCGTCAATTCGCGCAATCGCAGTTGCGGGACTTTGGCGAGCACCCGGCCAAGCGCGATCACGCGCTCGGCCCGGCTGGGATCGACGAGAAATTGCGGGTTCGACTGGTCCATGCATGCGAACACGTCGTCGAGCGCCTCGACCGTGGTCGAGACCACGAGTTGGGCGCCGCTGTTCGCCGCGCGCAGATCGAGCCGCGCCAGCGCAGCAAGCATGCTGCCGTCGATCACCGGACAATCGAGCAACACGACTTCACCCAAAGGCCGCGCTTCGCCCTCAAGCAGGCTCGCGATCCCGTCGGTCCGCATGATGCGGAAGCCGGCGGACTGAGCATCGTCGCGCATCTCGTCGCGCAGATGCACACGATCGGCAAAGACCGAAAGGCCGAGCGGCAGCCCGGCGGCGTCGCTCGCGCCGCTGTCGCGCACCGACGAATAGGCGAAATGGGCTTGCGGCATGAGGTTCCGACTCCGATTCCGAATTCAGAACGAGAGTAGAACAAAGGGGGGTTAAGTCAAGAATGGAGGCTTAGCATATCACAGCCAGCCGCTCAGCTCGCGTCGAACCAGACTTTCGAGCATGGCCATGCCCGCGTCCGTGACGTTCAGACAGTCGAGCGTGGCATAGTCGCTGCCCCCCGCGGCAAGGAACTGCTCACGCCCGCGAATCGCCAGTTCCTCGCGCGTTTCCAGGCAATCGGCCGAGAAGCCCGGCGCGACCACCGCAAGCCGCCGGGTGCCCTTGACCGCCTCGGCCGCAAGCACGACGTCGGTCGCGGGCTCGAGCCACTTGGCGCGGCCAAACCGTGACTGGAAACTGGTCTCGATCCGCAGGTCCTTGCGCGCCAGCCCCTCGCCCAGCAGCCGCGCGGTCTCGAGGCACTGGGAATAGTAAGGATCACCCAGCGTGTGCGTGCGCTCGGGCATACCGTGAAAACTCAGCAGCAGTACCTCGGGCGCGAAAGGCAGCGCGGCGAGCTGACGCTCGATATCGGCCTTGAGCGCGGCGATATGCGCAGGGTCGTCATAGTAGGCGGGCAGCGTCCGGATCGCCGGCTGCCAGCGCAGCTTCCCCAGTGCCGCCCCGACCGCGTCCATCGCCGAGGCTGTCGTCGCCCCCGAATACTGGGGGTATAGCGGTGCGATGAGGATGCGACCGCAGCCCTCGGCCTGGAGCTTGTCCAGCTCTGCGGCGATGCTCGGATTGCCGTAACGCATGGCCCAGCACACCGTGGCCTCGGCCCCAAGGCGCGCCTGCAGGCCCTCGGCCTGAGCGCGAGTGATCGCCGCGAGCGGCGAGCCTTCCTCGGTCCAGACCAAGCCATAGGCATGGGCCGACTTCTTCGGCCGCGTGTTGAGGATCACTCCGCGCAGGATTGGCTGCCAGACCAGCGGCGGGATCTCCACGACGCGGCGGTCCGAGAGGAATTCGGCCAGATAGCGGCGCACGGCCTGCGGCGTCGGCGCGTCGGGCGTGCCGAGATTGACCAGCAGGACGCCGATCCGGTGTGCGGTCACGCTCAAATCTCCTCCGACAGCAGCGGCAGTTTGCGAAAGCGCAGCCCCGTGGCCGAGAACAGCGCGTTCGACAAGGCCGGTGCCGCGACGGCAACACCGAGTTCGCCCGGGTCGGCCGCGGGCGCGTCGCTGTCGACGAAGGTCACGCGGATCTCGGGGCAGTCGGCCAGCAAAGGCAGCGAGAGCTCGGCGAGCCGGCCACTCGTGGGCAGGCCATCGGCATAGCCCGTGCTTGATCCGAGCGCGAGACCGATGCCGAAGACCAGTCCGCCCTCGATCTGTTGACGGGCGATGTCGACGTTGATCACCCGACCGATGTCGACGACCGCATCGATCCGGTCGACCCGGACACCTTCCGCGTCCCGCCTTGCGGTGGCGACCACGGCGATGCGACCGTCGCCGATGGCATGGCAAGCCACGCCCTGCCCGCTCGCCTCGACACCCCCGCCCCATTCGGCCTGCTGGGCGACGCGCTGGAGGCAGTGGATCAGCCGCGGATCGTGCCCGAGCATGGCGATGCGAAACGACAGCGGTTCCTGCCGCGTGTGATGCGCTAGCTCGTCGACGAAGCTCTCGTTGAAGAAGGCCGTATAGCCATGGGCATTGCCGCGCATGCGCCCCGTGGGCAGGTCGATCGTCGCCGGGGCATGTTCGACAACCATGTTCGCCACGCGATAGGGCGGGATCGCGCCTTCGACCGCGAGGGCATCGCCCTCGCCGGCACTGGCCTTGATCGCAGCGCGATCGCCCATGCCATCGAACAGCCGGCGGCCGAATTCGTGCGCGGTCGCGGGCAGCGCCAGCCGCGCCTTCCAGCCGACCACGGCATTGGCGGCATCGGTCCGTGCTGCGAGCACCGCGGTCACCGGCGTGCGCGGCGGACCGGCGACGGCCTCCTGCCAGCGTGACCAGATCAGTTGCACGGGCCGACCGACGGCCTTGGCGATCACCGCAGCCTCGATCGCATGGTCGTGTTCGAGCCGGCGATCGAAGCTGCCACCCGCGGGCATCGGATAGAGCACACAGTCGCGTAGCGAGACCCCTGCCGCTTTGGCGGCGGCGCGGCGCATTGCCTCGGGCGCCTGGCTCGCGACCCAGAGCTCGAGCCGGCCTTCGGCGAACCGCGCGGTGGCGCTGGCGGTCTCGAGCGTGGCGTGAAGCGCCGGGGCGACGTCGTAGCGCCGCGCCAGCGAGAACTTGCGCTTGAGCGTGCTCGGATCGCCGCGTTCGAGCAGGGTCGTGGCCTCGCCCTTGCGCAGCGCCTCGTCGAGTGCGCTCTCGATCCGACCGCTGTCGGCGCGCTTCTTGGCGATGAAATTCGGCGCGATCTCGGCGAGCGCGCGCTCGGCCGCCCACCAGGTGTCGGCCACGGCCGCGAGCCAGCGCTTGCCTCTGACGAACTCGATCACCCCCGGCAGCCCCGCCGCGCGCTTGCGATCGTAGGAGGCGAGTTCGGTCTCGCCGATCGGCCCGTGGCGGATCGCGGCGAAGACCATGTTCGGCAAGCGCACGTCGCCCGCAAAGCGATGGCTGCCGTCGACCTTCGAGGGGAGGTCGAGCCGCGGAAAACGCAAGGCGCTGACCTGCACTTCCTTGGCCGGGCTTGTCCGCAGCACGGGCGCGTCGGGCGGATCGAAGTCCGCAGCCGCCGCTGCCAGCGCGCCAAACGGCAGGCGTCGCTTGCCCTGGACGACGAAACCGTTCTGCGTATCGCAGCCGCTCGCATCGACGCCCCACTTTTCCGCCGCCGCCTGGATCAGCAGCGAGCGCGCGCTCGCCGCCGCAACCCGCGCCGGATATTCGTAGGCGGCAAGCGAAGTGCCGTCGGCGGTGACGGTGAAGACGTTGTCCTGCGCCCAGTGCCGCGTGATCGGACTGCCGACGCTGGCGATCCGCGGAAACAGCGGCATCCACAGCTCGGCCCAGCGCGAAGCCAGCGGCAGGTTGATGTAGAGCGGGCTCGGCGGTGCGGGCTCTATCGCCACCTGGCGCCAGTCGGCACCGAGCTCGACCGCGACGATCTGGGCGATCAGCGTGCCGATGCCCTGGCCCATCTCGAGCTGCGGCACGGCGACCGTGACGACGCCATCCTTGCCGATGCGCAGCCAGGCGTCGAAGCCGACCTCGCCCGCTTCGGGCGCGAGCGGCGGCTCGTAATGGCGCGGGCGCAACGCATAGCCGATCGCCAGCCCGCCGCCGGCCAAGGCCCCGATCAGGATGCCACGGCGGGTGACGGCCATGTCAGGCCTTTTGATCATCCAGCCAGGTCGCCACCTGCCGCGCGATCGACGCGAAGGCCTCAGCCTGCGGCCCCTCGCCCGCGGCCGGCGGCTCGCCGGCATCGCTGGCCTTGCGAATCTCGAGGTCGAGCGGCACGCGGCCGAGGAAAGCGTGCCCCATCGACCTGGCGGCCGCCTCGGCGCCGCCCTGGCCGAAGGGATCGCTGATCTCGCCGCAATGCGGGCAGGCATAGCCGGCCATGTTCTCGACCATGCCGATCACTGGCACTTCGCTCTGCTCGAACAGCTGAATCGCACGCGTCGCGTCCATCAGCGCCAGGTCCTGCGGGGTCGAGACGATCACCGCGCCGGCCGGCTTGAAGCGCTGGAGCATGGTCAGCTGGACGTCGCCCGTGCCCGGCGGCAGGTCGAGCAGCAACACCTCGGCGTCGCCCCAGTCGGCATCGACGAGCTGCGACAGGGCATTGCCCGCCATCGGTCCGCGCCAGGCGATCGCCTGCCCCGGCTCGATGATGTGGCCCATCGACAGCACGGGCACGCCCCAAGGGCTCTGCACGGGTACGAGCTTCTTGTCGCGCGCGGTCGGCTTCTGGCCCTCGGTGGCGAGCAGGCGCGGCTGCGAGGGGCCGTAGATGTCGGCATCCACGAGCCCGACCTTCTTGCCGAGGCGCGCGAGGGCCACGGCGAGGTTGGCCGACAGCGTCGATTTGCCGACGCCGCCCTTGCCCGATCCGACCGCGATCAACCGGCGCTGCGGTTTCTCCGCACGGTCCGCGGTCATTGCCACGCGCACTTCGCCGACCCCGTCCTGCCCGCGCAACGCGCCCTTGACCGCGATCTCGAGTTTGTCGCGCTCGAGCCGGTCGAGCCCGGCGACGTCGAGCACCAGGGTCGCGACGCCGTCGGCCAGCCGCAGCGACTGCAGCCTTTCCCGCGCCAGGGGCGGCAAGGCCGCTTGCAAAGCGCTGTGGTCGTCGCCGCTCATCGTTCGTCCCTACTGCGAAACACTATGTCACACGCCCATAGGGCGTCTGGGGCGGAAAAAGCAAAGGCAGGCACTGTTTTTGTCGCGAATGCTTCCTATAAGTGCCGCATGACAACGAACGGAAGTGCCCCAAGATCCGGGCTCATGCGCGGCGTTCTGGCCATGGCTGGACGTCGCAGCCCCTGGGGCGGCGGGGACAAAGACGACGATCAGAGCGGTGGAGAGGCCGAGGGAGGCAGCGACAGCGAAGGGGGTTCCGACCCGTCGCGCGGACCGCGCAACCCCTGGCTGCCACCGAGCGGTGGCGAGACGCCGCCACGGCGCTCGCCCTCGATCGACGACATATTCCGTTCCAAGGACCGTCGGCGCCCCGGCGGAGGCGGCGGTGGTGGCGGCATGCCGCGCCTGCCGCAGCGCCCCGACGGCAAGAGCTGGTTCCCGCTGATCGCCGGCGGCATCGCGCTGATCTGGCTCGGCTTCTCGACCGTGCATATGGTCGGCCCCAAAGAGCAGGGCATCGTCACCACCGGCGGCAAGTATTCGCGCACGATCAGCCCGGGCGTCTCGCTGACGCTGCCCTGGCCGATCGAGAACGTGACCGTGACCGACGTCACCTCGATCAACCGCTTCACCATCCCCGAAGGCGAAGGCGAGAAGCTGATGCTGACGAGCGACCAGAACCTGGTCGACCTGTCCTATCTCGTGCGCTGGAACATCAAGAACCTGAAGCTCTACTCGTTCCAGCTCGCCGATCCCGACCAGACCGTGCGCGAGGTCGCCGAAGCGGCGATGCGCGCCTCGGTCGCCGAAGTGTCGCTGCGCGATGCCATGGGCGGCGCCGGCCGCGCCACGATCGAACAGAACGTGCGCGATCGCATGCAGGCCGTGCTCGACGCCTACCGCGCTGGCGTGGTCATCCAGGGCGTGGAGATCAAGAAGGCCGATCCGCCGACCAAGGTCGTGCCCGCCTTCCAGCAGGTCACCGCCGCGCAGCAGGACGCGCAGCGCGATCTGTCCAATGCCCAGGCCTGGGCGCAGCAGCTCACCGCCCGCGCGCAAGGTGACGCCGCCGCCTTCGACAAGGTCTACGAGCAGTACAAGCTTTCGCCCGAGGTGACCAAGCGCCGCATGTATTACGAGACCATGGAGCGCGTGCTCGGTAGCAACGACAAGGTCGTCGTCGAGGCCAATGGCGTAACGCCGTACCTGCCGCTGCCCGAACTGCGCCGGAAGGCGGCCACCGCCACCGAGGCACCGGCAGTCACGCCGGTCGCCCCGGCATCGCAGGGAGGCCAGTGATGAACTTCGCGAACCTCTGGGAAGACCACAAGGCCAGCCTGACCGTGATCATCGTCGCGCTGATCGCGCTCGCCTCGAGTGTGATCGTCGTGCCCGAGACCGAACAGGCCGTCGTCATCCGCTTCGGCCAGCCCGAGCGCGTGATCAACCGCTTCCGCCCCAACGTCGATTTCGGCGAAACGGGTGCGGGCCTGTCGTTCCGCATCCCGATCGCCGAGCGGGTGGTGCGCATCGACAAGCGCGTCCTCGCCGTCGACATGGAGCGCCAGCAGGTGCTCTCGAGCGAGCAGCAGCGGCTCGAGGTCGATGCCTATGCGCGGTTCCGCATCATCGACCCGGTCAAGATGGTCCGCACCGCCGGCACCACGGAGCGCGTGGCCGAGCAGCTCCAGCCGATCCTCAGTTCGGTGCTGCGCCAGGAACTGGGCAAGCGCACGTTCCAGTCGCTGCTCACCGCCGACCGCGGCCTGGCGATGGTCCAGATCCGCAAAGGTCTCGACCGCGAGGCGCGCGAATACGGTGCCCAGGTGATCGACGTGCGGATCAAGCGCGCCGATCTGCCCGAGGGCGCGCTCGAAAGCGCCTTCTCGCGCATGCAGGCTGCGCGCGAGCAGGAAGCCACGACGATCCGCGCCCAGGGCCAGAAGAACGCGCAGATCCTGCGTGCCCAGGCCGAAGCCGACGCGGCGAAGACCTATGCCGAAAGCTTCGGCAAGGATCCGGCTTTCTACGATTTCTATCGTGCGATGCAGTCTTACGACTATACCTTCTCCAACGGACAAGGTGCGACGACGATCCTGCTGTCGCCGGACAACGAATATCTGAAGCAGTTCAAGGGTCGCTAGGAACAGGCGCCAGGAACCGATATCGGCCTCGCGCGCTCAAACCTTTCGACCTTTAAAGCCGCCATTCAAACTGGGTTAAGCCAACCGGGCCTGAATTCGCGGTGCTAAGACGAGGTGGCCCTGCCGCCGGAGACAAAGGAAACTGAAGGACGTGAAGCCCGTGCGATACGCCTATGGAGTCACCACTGCGCTGCTGCTCGGCGGCGCCGCCATCTCGCTCGCAACCGGCATTCCCGCCGGTGCGCAAGTCGCGCAGAACGACACCAGCCAAATGCAGAACGTCGTTCCGCGGGCCGGCGCTCCCGCCAGCTTCGCCGATCTGACGCAGCAGCTCGCGCCGGCCGTGGTCAACATCTCGACCCGCCAGCGCGTCCGCGTGGCCAACCAGAACCCCTTCGCGGGCACGCCGTTCGAAGATCTCTTCGGCGGCGGGGGCGCCGCACCCGGTGGTCGCGGCGGCCAGCCGCAGACGCGCGAAGCACAGTCGCTCGGTTCGGGCTTCATCATCTCGGCCGACGGCTATGTCGTGACCAACAACCACGTCATCACCGCCGACGGTCAGGGCGAGGTGGAATCGATCACCGTGACCATGCCCGACGGCACCGAGTATCCGGCCAAGCTGATCGGCCGCGACCAGGCCTCGGACCTCGCGGTGCTCAAGATCACCACGCCCAAGGCCCTGCCTTTCGTGAAGTTCGGCGACAGCCGCTCGGCGCGTGTGGGTGACTGGGTGATCGCCATCGGCAATCCCTTCGGCCTTGGCGGTACCGTGACCTCGGGCATCATCTCGGCCGTCTACCGCAACACCGGCTCTGGCTCGGCCTACGATCGCTACCTGCAGACCGACGCCGCGATCAACCGCGGCAACTCGGGCGGCCCGATGTTCGACATGCGCGGCAACGTCATCGGCATCAACAACGCGATCTTCTCGCCCACCGGCGGCTCGGTCGGCATCGGCTTCGCGATTCCCGCCGAGACCGCGGCGCCGATCGTCGAGCGCCTCAAGACCGGCCAGTCGATCGAGCGTGGCTACCTGGGCATCCGCATCCAGCCCGTCAACGAGGATCTCGCAGACTCGCTGGGTATCGCGCACAACAAGGGCGAATTCGTACAGGCGGTCGAGCCGGGCCAGGCCGCGGCCAATGCCGGCATCAAGCCCGGCGACGTCGTCGTCAAGGTCGACGGCAAGGACGTGACGCGCGACCAGACGCTGTCGTTCATCGTCGCCAATGTCGCGCCGGGCAAGCGCATCCCGGTCGAGCTGATCCGCGACGGCAAGCGCACGATCGTGACCGCCACGGTCGGCAAGCGCCCGAGCGAGGAAGAACTCGCGCAGAACACCTTCGACCAGGACCAGAGCCAGGACGAAGACCAGTTCAACAAGCCGCCGACCAAGCAGGGCCAGGGCGTGTCCGAGCAGGCACTCGGCCTTTCGGTCCTGCCGCTGACGCCGACGATCGCGCGCCAGCTCGCCGTGCCCGAGACGACCCGCGGCGTCGTGATCAATGCGGTCGATCCCTCGTCGGACGCGGGCAGCAAGGGCCTGCAGCGTGGCGACATCGTGCTCTCGGCCAATTACCAGGACGTCTCGACGCCGGCCGAACTCGAAGCCGCGATCAAGGCAGCGAAAACGCAGAGCCGCAACGCCGTGCTGCTGCGCATCCAGCGCCGCGGCCAGCCGGCGACCTACGTGCCGATCCGCATCCGGTAGGCGGGAAGGAACTGTCCGCAAGATGGTTGGGGGGGCTCGCAGCGATGCGCGCCCCCTTTGTCGTATAGGGCGGAGCTTAGCCCGAGCCGAGGCTCAAACCCCGCTCCTTCCTCCCGCGTCAGCCTGAACCTGTTTCAGGCTCTATCGGGCGGGAAACGTGGATGTGGTGCGGAAATACCCGACGGCGAGACTGTGCCGACTGATCCGAGCTTCGGTGACGGCGGAGGTCAATTCCCCGGAGTTGGCGTCGGACGGGGCTGGACGCCCGGCTGACCTGCGCGCGGTGACGGGACGGCGCCCGGTCGCACCGGGTTCGCGTCGCGCTGGCGACGGCCGGTGGCCTGGTCGAGGAAATCGTCGTTCGCCGCGGGCGGCGAGCCGTCCTGCTGGAACCCGATGTTGTCACCCTGCCCTTCGGCCGGCGGCTCGCCCGGCCCCTTGTCGGTGTCGCCGGGACGGATCATGTTGCCCTGATCGTCGGTGTAGTAATATTCGTTGGGATCGCCCTGGAGCTGCTCGTCGTCGGGCTCGAGCTGCCAGTCGGGCAGCTTGAGTTCCGTGTCGAACTTCTCGACCGGGCGCCGGGCCACGGCATAGCGCATGTAGGCGGCGAAGGCGCGGGCCGGCGCCGTGCCGCCCTGGAGGCCGGGAACGGCCTTGGCGTCGTCGCGCCCCATCCACACGCCGGTGGTCACGCCGCTCGAGAAGCCGACGAACCAGCCGTCCTTGTTCGAGCTGGTCGTGCCGGTCTTGCCCGCCACCGGCCGGCCGATCTGCGCCGCCTTGCCGGTGCCCGTGGCGACGGCCGACTGCAGCAGGTCGGTAATGCCCGCAGCGACATATTGCGGCACCAGCAGCTCGCCGCGCGGCGCCGGACGGCGATAGATTTCCTCGCCGTCGGTCTTGGTCACCTTGAGAATGCCGTAGGGTTCGACCGAAGCCCCTTTGGCCGAGACCGAGGCGAAAGCGCGCGTCATGTCGATCAGCCGCACGTCCGAGGTGCCGAGCACCATCGACGGCAAGGTGTTGACCGGTGTGGTGATGCCGAAGCGCCGCGCCATCGAGGCGACCGCGCCGAAGCCGACCTCGTTGCCGAGCTGTGCCGCAACGGTGTTCTTCGAATAGGCGAAGGCCGTGCGCACGTCGATCTCGCCGGCATAGCCGCGGCTCGAATTGTGCGGGCTCCAGCCCTGGATCGTGACCGGCTCGTCGACCACGCGATCGTCGGGCTTGTAACCGGCTTCGAGCGCAGCGAGGTAGACGAACAGCTTCCAGGCCGAGCCCGGCTGGCGCACGGCATTGGTCGCGCGGTTGTAGTTCGAGCTGACGTAGTCGGTGCCGCCGACCATCGCGAGCACGGCGCCGTCGCGGTCGAGGCTGACGAGCGCGCCCTGCGCGCCCTTGGGCGCATTGGCGGCGACCGCCGCCGTGGCCGCGCGCTGCATGCCCGGATCGAGCGTGGTCCAGACCTCGATCGGCTCGTCGTTGTCAGGCAGGATCAGGTCGAGCTGCGGCAGCGCCCAGTCGGTGAAATAGCGCGCCGAATTCTGGCCCGCTTCGGGTGCGGGCTTGACCCCTTCGAGATCGGCCGAGGCGCGTTGCGCCGCGGTGATCGCGCCGGCGTCTTCCATGACCGCGAGGACAACCTCGGCGCGCTCCTTGCCCGCCTTGGCATCGGCGGTCGGCGAATAGCGCGAGGGCGCCTTGACCAAGCCGGCGATGATCGCCGCCTCGGCCAGCGACAACTGTTTGGCGTCGTGGCCGAAGAACTTGCGGCTCGCCGCGTCGATGCCATAGGCGCCGCCGCCGAAATAGACCTTGTTGAGGTAGAGCTCGAGCACCTGGTCCTTCGAGAACTGCCACTCGAGCGCCATGGCCAGCACGGCCTCGCGGATCTTGCGGTCGAAGGTGCGGTTGTTGTTGAGGAACACCGTGCGCGCGAGCTGCTGGGTGATCGTCGAACCGCCCTGGCGCCAGCGGCCGCTCTCCACGCGAACCATCAGCGAGCGGACGATGCCGATCGGATCGACGCCGATGTGCGAGCGGAAGCGCCGATCCTCGACCGAAACGGTCGCGTCCTTCATCACCTGCGGGATCTGGTCGTAGGGAATCCACTTGCCGTAGCTCGGCCCGAGCGAGACCAGTTCGGTGCCGTCGCGCGCGCGCACGACGATCATCTGGCCGACCTGGCTCGACTTCAGCTTGTCGTAAGTCGGCAGCGACTGCGCCGCGACGAGTACCGAAACCACGATGACGATCGCCGCCAGCAGCGCGCCGGCGGAGCCCCAGATGGCTGCACCGCGCACGAAGCGCCAGAACCGCGAGCGGGTCTTCTTCGGCTTTTCGGGTGGAGACGGGGGCGAACTCTGCGGTTTGCGCAGGTTGTCGTTGCGTGCCATTTGGCTAGCTGGCCCCTCCGGTGGACGCGCAGTTCAAGACAGTGCCGTCCGTTGCACGAAACATGCATAACACAGGGTTAACGGCAGGCACCATAGCCCCCTAGCTGCAGGCCAGGGGGCTGGCAAAGCCTATTCCTTGGGCTTGAAATCGAGCGAGGCGCTGTTGATGCAATAGCGCAGGCCGTTCTCGCCCGGTCCGTCAGGAAAGACGTGGCCGAGATGACCTTCGCACTTGGCGCAGCGCACTTCCGTGCGCACCATGCCGTGCGACACGTCGCGCAGTTCTTCGACCGCGTCCTCGGCCATCGGTTCGGTATAGCTCGGCCAGCCCGAACCCGAATTGTACTTCTTGTCCGAAGCGAACAGCGGCGCCCCGCAGCCCGCACAGACATAATCGCCTTCGGCCTTGTTCTGCTCGTATTCGCCGGTGAAGGCGCGCTCGGTGCCGGCGTGACGCAGGATCTGGTACTGCTCGGGGGTCAGCTTCTCGCGCCACTCGGCATCGGTCAGCTTCAGCTTGTCGGTCATGAAAGGCTCCTTTGCCGACGAATATGGAAGTCGGCCGGAGATGGTGCAAGCGTCAGTGAAGATGCTCCACCAGCAGCACCACACCGTCGTGCCCCGAAACACGCATCCTGGTGCCAGGTTCGGCATCGGGCCCCTTGGCCAGCCACTCGCTGTCGCCCTGCTTGACCCGGCCGTTGCCGCCGTCGATCGCATGGGTCACGACCACCATTTCACCGACCAGCCGCGCGCCGCGATCGTTCATCTTGGGATCGGCGCCCTCGATCGGATTGGCCGTCAGGTAGCGCTTGCCCGTGAAGACCGAGACGATCGCCAGAACGGCGAAGATCACGACCTGCACGGCCAGACCGAGCGGCAGGGCCCAGGTCAGCACACCGGTGATCAGAGCCGCCCCGGCCAGCCAGATAAGGAACACGCCGGGCACTGCCATTTCCGCGGCGGCGAGGACCAGGCCTATGGCCAGCCAGTGCCAGTGCGAACCGAGAGCCTCGAACCACTCCATTACTTGGGATCCCTGCCCAGCGCTTCCTTCGCCAGTTCACCGATGCCGCCGAGCGTGCCGATGAGCTGCGTCGCCTCGACGGGGAAAAGGATGGTCTTGGCATTGGGCGAGGTCGCGAACTGGCTGACCGCCTCGGTATACTTCTGCGCGATGAAGTAGTTGAGCGCCTGACTGCCCGACTTGGCGATCGCATCGGACACCATCTGCGTCGCCTTGGCTTCGGCCTCGGCCTCGCGTTCGCGCGCCTCGGCGTCGCGGAAGGCGGCCTCGCGGCGGCCCTCGGCCTGGAGAATCGCGCCCTGCTTCTCGCCCTCGGCGCGCAGGATCTCCGATGCGCGGCTACCCTCGGCCTCGAGGATCTGCGCGCGCTTCTCGCGCTCGGCCTTCATCTGCCGCGCCATGGCATTCGAGATGTCGGCCGGCGGCCGAATGTCCTTGATCTCGACACGCGTGATCTTGAGGCCCCAGGGCGACGTCGCATGGTCGACCACGATCAGCAGCTTGGCGTTGATCTCGTCGCGCTTCGACAGCGTCTCGTCGAGGTCCATCGACCCCATCACCGTGCGCAGGTTGGTGGTCGTCAATTGCATGATCGCGACATAGAGGTTCGACACCTCGTAGGCCGCCTTGCCCGCGTCGAGCACCTGGAAGAACACCACCGCGTCGACCCCGACCATGGCGTTGTCCTTGGTGATGATCTCCTGCCCGGGAATGTCGAGCACCTGCTCCATCATGTTCACCTTGTGGCCGACGCGGTCGATGAACGGGATGATCAGATGGAGCCCCGGCGTCGCCGCCAGGGTATACTTGCCGAGCCGCTCGATCGTGTAGACGTAACCTTGGCGAACGACGCGAACGCCCATCAGCAGGAACACGAAGACGACGACGATCAGCGCAATCAGGAACCCGCCCATATGCCCAAAACTCCCCACCAGATGTGTGCAGTCTAGCACGCGCCGCGGCGGAGGAAAGCGGCTTGCTAGATCTCGACGAACTGCGGCGCCGGCGGCGCGCCGCGCAGCCGCTCGGCATCGCGCGCCGGCGGCAGCCCGAACATGCGCGCATATTCGCGGCTGAATTGCGAGGCGCTTTCATAGCCGACGCGATGCGCGGTGGTCTGGGCATTGGCCTCGACGATCAGCAACCGCCGCGCCTCCTGCAGCCGCATCGCCTTCTGGTACTGCAGCGGGCTCATCGCCGTCGCCGCCTTGAAATGGCGGTGGAACGAGGCACGGCTCATACCGGCGAGATCGGCAAGCCCATCGATGCTCAACGGCTGCTCGTAGTGCGCGCGGATCTGGTGGATCGCGCGGTGGATCCGCGAGAGCCGGCTGTCGGCGCGCGCGATCTGCTGGATCGTACCGCTGTCGTCGCTCTGCACCAGGCGATAAAGAATCTCGCGGCGGATCATCGGCGCGAGCACGGCGATATCCTGCGGCGCGTCGAGCAGTTCGATCAGCCGGCGGACCGAGCCGAGCAGTTCGCGCGTCACCCCGCTGACGAAGAAGCCGGCATCGCGGCCGACCGGGCGTTCGGGCAGGTCGGCGATCACCGAGGCCAGCAACGGACGGTCGATCGTGATCGACAGGCCGACATAGGGCTGGTCGACGCTCGCCTCGATCACGCAGCCCGCCGCGGGCAGTTCGACCGAGGCGACGAAATAGGTGCTCGGATCGTAGCGCACCGTGCGGTCGCCGATCGTCACGAGCTTGGCGCCCTGGAGGATGACGCAGAACATCGGATCGTAGACGCCGGGCACCGGCGCGGTCGGCGCGGTCACGCGGTTGAGCCGTACCCCGTCGAGCGCGGTCTCGACCAGTCCCCCGGGGCAGTGGCGATGCGCTATCTCCAGTAGGCGATTGAGGTCATCATGCATGGGCGAGAGATGCGCATATGGCCGAAAGGCTGCAAGGGTCGAGATCTTCCTGCGTACCGTTTGAGACGATCGGGCAAGGATCGGAGCCTATCAGGCGAGGCCTTCAACCGGTTCCATCCCATCTCCCGATCATCATTCACGCAAGGAGAAGGGACCACCCATGTCTGCAACGATCGAAAAGACCAAGACCTTCGGCGCCCTGTCGACCACCGACAAGGTGCTGGCCGGCCTGGATCTCAAGGGCAAGCGCTTCCTCGTGACAGGCGTCTCCGCCGGGCTCGGCATCGAGACCGCCCGCGCGCTCGTCGCCCACGGCGCCCAGGTCGTCGGCACGGCGCGCGATCTCGCCAAGGCCGAACGCGCCACGGCACCGGTTCGTGAGGCTGCCTGGGAAAACGGCGGCTCGTTCGACGTCGTCGAGGTCGATCTGGCTTCGCTCGCCAGCGTCCGTGCGGGCGCCGATGCAATCGCCGCGGCCGGCCTGCCGTTCGACGTCATCATCGCCAATGCCGGCGTCATGGCCTGCCCGCTGGGCAAGACCGCGGACGGCTTCGAAACGCAGTTCGGCACCAACCACCTCGGCCACTTCGTCCTGATCAACCGCCTGGCCCACCTGCTCAAGCCCGGCGGGCGGCTGGTCAATCTCTCGTCTTCGGGCCACCGCTATTCGGACGTCGACCTCGAGGATCCGAACTTCGAGCACACGCCCTACGAGGAATTCCAGGCCTATGGCCGCTCGAAGACCGCGAACATCCTGTTCGCCGTCGAGTTCGACCGGCGCCACCGCGATCGCGGCGTGCGTGCAACGGCCGTGCATCCAGGTGGCATCCTGACCGAACTGAGCCGTCACATGCCCGATGGCGCGCTCGACGACCTCCTGCAGAGCATCAACGAGCAGAACGCCGCGGCGGGCCAGCCGCCGATGGCCTGGAAGACGATCCCGCAAGGCGCCGCGACCAGCGTCTGGGCGGCGGTGGTCGCCCCGGCCGACGAGATCGGCGGCCAGTTCTGCGAGGACTGCCATGTCGCAGAGGTCAGCGACGTTCCGGGACTGACCGGCGGCGTGCAGCCTTATGCGCTCGACGCCGACAACGCCAAGGCGCTCTGGGCCAAGAGCGAGCAGATGGTCGGCGAGACCTTCTGACGGCCGGAGAACCGAAGAGAAACGAAGGCCCGGCGCTCACCCGCCGGGCCTTTTCGCGTCAGAGCTTGGCGTAGAGCGCCAGCAATCGGCCCCAGGCGCGATCGGCCTGGGCCGCATCGTAGACCGGCGAATCGGGCACGCACCAGCCGTGATCGGCCGGATAGACCTCGATCTCCGCCGGGCGCTTGGCGGCATCGGCGGCGGCGCGCAAAGCGTCCTTGTCGCCGGGTGCGCGCGCATCGTCGTTGCGTGCGATGGCGAAGAGGTAGGAGGCCTTGGTCTTGTCGAGCAGCTTCGCCGGGCTGTCCGCCGCATCGCCGACCAGGCCGCCCCCATGGAACGAGGCCGCCGCGCCGACGCGGTCGGGCGCCGCAAAGGCCGTGCGGACGGTGAAAGGCCCGCCCATGCAATAGCCCTGGGTGCCGATCTTGCGACGCTTGTCGACCGCGGCCTGGCCGTCGAGCCAGGCGGCATAGGCCTTGCCGTCGCGCGTCACCGCCTCCGCCGTCAGCGCCTGGCGCAGCGGCGTGATCTTGGCCTGGCCCTCGGGCGTACGCCATTCCGCGAAAGAGGCGAGCACCGGCGCCTTCGCGCCGCGATAGTATTGATTGACCACGAGCACGGCATAGCCTTCCGCCGCCAATCGCCGTGCCATGACCTGCTTCGCCTCGCGCAGGCCGGCGATGTCGGGCCAGAGGATCACGCCCGGATGCGCGCCCTTGGCGGGGTGGACGAAGAAGGCGTCGCAGGTGCCGTCGGGCGTCGGCACCTGCACCGTGCGTTCGGTCAGACCGGCGGCGGCCGCCGCAGCCCCGCTCCAGGTCAGCATGGCAGCACCTGCCGCGCCCATGGCGGCGAAATCGCGGCGAGTCAGGCCCTTGCGGGTGAGCGCGGTATCCGCAGCGGTCTCGGTGAATTCATCGCACATGCATGGTCGCTCCGCTTGCCCCGCCTCTGACCACCTGCATAACGCGCGTCAGAGCTCGGCGTAAAGCGCCAGCAGCCGATCCCAGGCACGATCGGCCTCGGCCTCGTCGTAAGCCGGCGCATCGGGCACGCACCAGCCGTGATCGGCGGCATAGACTTCGATCTCGGCCGGGCGTCCGGCCGCTGCCGCCGCTTCGCGCAGCACGTCCTTGGCCTCCGGCTGGCCGGCGTCGTCGTCGCGGCCCGGCAGGATCAGGAAGGCAGCCTGGGTCTGCGCCATGATCCGGTGCGGGCTGTCGGGCGCCTCGGTGACAAGGCCGCCCCCGTGGAAGCTCGCGACCGCGCGGACGCGCTCGGGAACAGCCGCGGCGGTGCGGAAGGCCTGACCACCGCCCATGCAATAGCCCTGGGTGCCGAGCCCGCGCGCCGTGTCGACCGACGCCTGCGCGTCGAGGAAGGCGGCATAGGCCTTGGCATCGCGTGCCAAGGCATCGGGCGTCAGCGCGGCGATCAACGGCATGATCTTCGCGCGCGCTTCGGCATCGCGGAAAGTGTCGAAGCCGATCGCGAGCGGCAGGCTGGCGTTGCGGTAATACTGGTTCACCACGAGTACGGCATAGCCCGACGAGGCCAGCCGCCGCGCCATCGCCTGCTTCGCGGGCCGCAGGCCGATCGCATCGGGCCAGAAGATCACGCCGGGATGCTTGCCCTCGCCCGGATGGACGAAGAAGGCCTCGCAGGTGCCGTCCGCCGTGATCACTTCGACCATGCCCTCGCTGAGCCCCGGATAGATCTGCTCTTCGCGATCGGCCATCGCCTGCTGCGGCTGCCGGAGCCCCGTGAATTCGTCGCACATCATCCGCTCTCCGCTTGTTCGCTGTCGCGTCGATGCTAGCCTCGACGCCTGTAGTCGGCAACGCGCGCCCACCGCGACAACCAAAGAGCAGGATTTCCATGAACTTCACCGACCAGCACGTCGTCATCACCGGCGGCTCGACCGGCATCGGCCGCGCCACGGCCGAGGCGATCGTCGCGGCCGGCGGCAAGGTGACGCTGATCGCGCGCCGCGCCGACGTGCTCGAAGTCGCCGCGCGCGAAATCGGCCCCGCCGCAAGCTGGATCACCGCCGACGCGGGCGACAAGGAATCGTTGCTCGCCGCGCTCGATGGCGCCGTCGCAATCCACGGGCCGATCGACGGCCTGTTCCTCAACCACGGCACCGAGGGCATGTTCGCGCTGACCCCCGACTACAGCGACGAGGCCTTCGAGCGCGTGATGCGCGTCAACGCCTTCTCGCTGTTCTGGGCCGTGCGCCACGTCCTGCCGGCGATGGCGGCGCGTGGGCGTGGCGCGATCCTGATCACCTCGAGCCTCGGCGGCGAGACGGGCATGGTCGGCAACATCGGCTATTGCACGAGCAAGCACGCCGCGATCGGCATCGCGCGCACGATCGCGATGGAGGGCGCCGCCGCCGGCGTGCGCTGCAACTGGCTGTCGCCGGGCTTCATCGACACGCCGATGCTCGGCGACGTGCCCGACGCTTTCAAGGCGCAGATGGCCCAGCGCGTCCCGCAGAAGCGCGTCGGCACTTCGGCCGAGGCCGGCGCTGTCGCCGCCTTCCTGCTGTCGGACCTCGCCAGCCACGTCACCGCGCAGGGCCTCGCGGTCGACGGCGGCTTGCTCGGAACCTTGGTCATAGAGCAGTAACACGCGGCGTTCAGGACGGCCCGATGCTATCACGTCGCACCCTGATCGCCGCCGGAGCCGGCATGACTTTCGCAAGCGCCTTCCCCGCCGCCGCACGCCCCAGCCGGCCGGCCAAGCCACTGGTCCTCGCGCATCGCGGCGCCTCGGCGCTCCGGCCCGAGCACACGTTGGCGTCCTATGCCAAGGCGATCGAGGATGGCGCCGATTTCGTCGAGCCCGATCTCGTCGCGACCAAGGACGGCGTGCTCGTCGCGCGGCACGAGAACGAGATCGGCGGCACGACCGACGTCACCGATCATCCCGAATTCGCCGGCCGCAAGGCCACCAGGACGATCGACGGCCAGCCGCTGACCGGCTGGTTCACCGAGGACTTCACCCTGGCCGAGCTCAAGACCCTGCGCGCCAAGGAGCGGCTCGGTGCGGTGCGGCCCGAGAGCCAGGGCTACGACGGTCAGTTCCAGATCGTCACCTTCGACGAGATCGCCGATTTCGTCGCCGCCGAAGCCGCCGCGCGCGGGCGGACGATCGGGCTGATCCCCGAGATCAAGCACTCCACCTATTTCGCCGGCATCGGCCTGCCGCTCGAGCCGCGCTTTCTAGCGGCCCTGCGCACGCATGCCTATCTGCGCCGCGCGCCGGTGATCGTGCAGTCGTTCGAGACCGAGAACCTCAAGGCACTGCGCTCCAAGCTCGGCGAGTTCGCCAATGTCCAGCTGCTGCAACTGGTCGAGCCCTCGCCACAGACCGCGGCGATGCTGACGCCGGCCGGGCTCGCTACGATCGCGACCTATGCCGACTGGCTCTCGCCCAACACGCGCGCGATCATCCCGACCCTGGCCGACGGTAAGCTGGGCGCGCCCAGCGGGCTCGTCGAAGCCGCACACCGCGCCGGGCTACTTGTCAGCGCCTGGACCTTCCGGCCCGAAAACCGCTTCCTCCCCGCCGACCTGCGCGACGGCGCGGGCGACGACGCGCGCAACCCCAAGGGCAGTGTCGCCGAAATGCGCCGCTACCTCGCCGCCGGGCTCGACGCCCTGTTCACCGACGACCCGGCGCTCGGCCGCGAAGCCGTCGACAAGACCTAGGACGCCCTTCCGATGCCCCGTTCCGTCTCCCCCTTGCGCGTCAACCACATGAACGCGGTGCTGCGCGACATCGACACCAGTGTCGCGCATTTCGAGAAGGCCTTCGGCGCCGAATTTCTCGCCGACATGCCGCAAAAACAGTTCCACGCCTGCCTGTTCGAGATCGGCCAGGTGATCTTCGAGCTGTTCGTGCCATACGACTTCCTCGTCAGCGCGCGGCTCGGGCCGCACTACGTCGGCCTCGAATGGCAGGCCGACATGGACGAAGTCCGCGCCGCGCTGGCCGATCACGGGATCGGCACGGTCCGCGACATCGGCCTCGCGCTCCACACCGATCCGGCTGACTGCTTCGGCGTCGCTCACGAGTTCTACGCGGGCGAGTTCCACTCGCGGACCTGGGACGCGCTCGGCGGCGAGCCGATGAAATCGCCCACGCACTGGCGCGACGAGCACCCGCTGGGGCTCACCGGGCTGATCGGCTATACGCAGGTCGTCGAGGACATCGACGCGGCGACCGCCTTCTATGAAAGCTTCTTCGGCGCCGAGCGCCTGTTCGCCGAGGATCGCCCGGCGATCGCCGGGCAAGCCGTGGGTCTCCGCGTCGCCGATGCGGTGGTCGAACTGCTGATGCCGACGCGGCCGGGCTGGCTGGTCGAACGCCTGCGCCGTCAGGGCCAGGGCATTCTCTCGACCGTGTTCGGCGTGCGCGATCTGGCGCAAGTGCGCCGCTATTGCGTGGCGCAGAGCATTCCTCTGGATTTTGGCACCAAGCAAAACCGGGTCGCGGTGCCGTCCGAAGCGAACCACGGGATCCTGTTCGAGTTCGCCGAAAATCCTGGCGCATAGCCGCAGCTTCGGGGCGCTTCGTCGCGGCTGTCGCGCGGCGGTCGCCGCCCCGTCCTAGGTCGTTTCCGAACCTTTGGAGACGTCGCCCATGCCGTTCGCCCGCCGCGCCGCCGCCCTGCTCCTGCTCTGCGGCCCCGCGCCCCTCGCGGCACAGGACATGCCCACGATCCTGCCTAACGACTACGTGCTGCACGACATCTTGAACCAGCAGCGCATCGAAGCATCGATAGGCCGCCCGAATGCCACCAGGGCCCGTCCCACTCCCGCTGCCCGGTCTGCGGCGACCACCAGCTACCGCCCCTCGCCAGCGGTCAGCGCCCGCGTCCGCGAGCAGTTCACGACCGCGATGACGCGCGTGGTCGGTGCGCAAGGCAGCCGCCAACTCGCGGGCGCGCTCAGCGCCGGCGACCCGGTGCGCAACTGGCTGCAATTCGTCGGCAGCGATGGGCTACGCGGCGGCGATGCGGCCGATGCGCTCGCAAGCTACTGGATCCTCAACTGGGTCATGGCCAACGATGCCGATAGCGACCGCAGCCAGGCGCTTGCCGTGCGCGCGCAGGTGCGCGGCGTGCTGCTCGCCAATCCCGGCTTCACCCGTCTGACCGAGGCCCAGCGCCAGGAAATGGCCGAGACACTGATCCTCAACTTCCTGATGCAGCACGCCGCCTATGGCGAGGCGGTGCGCCGCGGCGACCGCGATCTCAAGGCGCGGCTCGGCGCGGCCGCCGTCGCCCGGTTCCGTAACGAGATGGGGCTCGACCTGCGCGGCCTGCGTCTGACCGCCGCCGGCTTCGCGCGCCGATGATCGCGAGGCTCAGTCGCCAGCGAAATTGAGCTCGAGCATGACGTTGTTGGGGTCGCGCACGAAGACCTGTCGCAGGTCGCCGTACTTGCGGTCGTTGACGCGATGCTCGACGCCGAGCGCCTCGCAGCGCGCCAAGGTGCCGGCGAAGTCCTCGCAAGCCAGTGCGACGTGGTCGATCGAGCCCGTGGCCGAACCGCGATTGAGATCGGCATGGCGATCGTCGTTCCAGGCCATCAGGTGAATGATCGGCGTGCCGCTCGCGTCGTGGAGCCAGGCGCCCTTGAACCCCATGGCCGTGCCGGGCGTCTCGCCGCGGCGCAGGCCCAGCAGGTCGCCATAGAAGCGCGCGGTCTCGTCGAGGTCGCCGGCGATGATATTGACGTGATCGAGGCCCTTGACCGTCATGTTGTCTCTCTCCCC
>SECS01000122.1 GCA_004211435.1 Novosphingobium sp.
ACCGCCAGAGGCGCGCCACAGGACTGCAGGCGGAGACGGCGATCGACGGGATTGGCTGCACCGCCGGGTGCGCCGATCGGCGCACCGGTAAATGCCGCGACCTGGCGGTCTATGGCATCGAGATCGGCGAAGCCGGCGGCAGCCGCCAGCGTCAGGCCAAGGGCCAAGCTCATGGTCGTTCCTTTGCAATCAGTTGCTGGGAACGGACTTCTGCAAGCTCTGTGCCATAGTGGCCGAAGTCTGGGGAACAGGGCTGTCGAAAGCCAGCGCGGCGGTGGTCCCGCCTGGCCCCGGCTCGACCACGATGCGCGCATGGAGCCCGGCCTCACCGGCGTCCTGCGCGAGCGCAGCGGCCTGGCGCATCGCCTGTGTCTGCTCGCCCGCGCGATATTGCGCGACGATGGTGAGCTGCTGGCGCGCGTCGGCCGACTGGTCGCGCAGCCACTGGTTCAGCGGCGGCGCGCCCGGCGCGGCGCGATAGAGCGCGAGGACCTCGCCTTGGGCGGAAAGCGGAGAGGCCGGCTCTTGCCGGGCGGCAACGACGGGCTTTGCCGGTTTTGCCGGCGCATCTTCGGCCGAGGCGAGCGCCGCGGCGGTGACCATGAACAGGATCAGTGACAGGTCGGCGAGCAGATACTGCCACCCGCTGCCCGCGCGACCGGTAAGCGAAGACCCGGCCGTCAACGCCGAACCGGCGATCATGCCGAAAGTTTCTCGGGCACGAGCTGGGGTCGCACGCGCGCCGGCATGGCGCCGGCAACCTGCTTGGCCAGCCAGTCGACGATCTTCTGCCGCTCGCTCTCCTCCTCGGCCGCGGCACGCTCGACCGCGCGGGCCAGCGGCGCGAGCACCAGGTTGGCGAGCAGCAGGCCGTAGAGCGTGGCGCAGACGGCCATCGAGATCGCGCCCATATAGGCATGCTTGTTGATGCCGTCGGCGGGAAGCTGGGTCAGCGAGAACAGTGTCGCGGCAAGGCCGAACACAGGCGCCAGATCCGCGGCCTGAGCGAGGGTGTGTATCGCTTGGCCGTCGGCAGCCAGGCGGCGCTGCTTGTTCGCCTCGTGGATCTCGAGCAGGCCGGCGACCGAGCGCGTGCCGATCAGTCGATCGGTCGCCTCATCGAATTCGCGGTCGCCAGAGTGGGCCGGCTGGACACGCAGGACGCCTTCGCGCTGAATCTGCTGGACCTTGACCGCGAGTTCGGACCGGGCCTCGCTCGCGTCGAAACGCTTGCTGCCGAGCCGGCCGATCCCCGCGAGCGCCTGGCCGCAGTCGCCCGTTCCACAGCGCAGCACGGTCGCGAGCAGTGTTCCGCCCACGACGATCGAGGCCGACACCGGATCCAAAAGGCTGGCAAGGTTCATCGGAAAAAACACCCCTTCGCGTCCATCCTAGAACGGCAATGCCGGCAGGATTTCAGGCCGACTCGGACAAAATTTGCCGCCAGCACCCGGCAACCCTTTGCCGCATTCACCCCTAACAAATCGCCAAAAACCGCCATTTTCCAGTTTGGCACGGTGCTTGCTCATACAGGCGGGTCATGCACACGGAGCTCGTTCGATGAGTGAAGGCCTGTTCGGAATACATGCTGCTGCGCTGGAGCTCCGCTCCCAGCGTATGGGGCTGATCACGTCCAACATCGCCAATGCCGCCACGCCCGGTTACAAGGCCCGCGACATCGACTTCGCGGCCGCGCTGAAGGCGAAAACCTCGGGCATGAGCACCGACCAGGCCGCCTCGGCAGCCTCGCTCTATCGCGTGCCGCTGATGCCCTCGCTCGACGGCAACACGGTCGAGCTGCCCACCGAGCAGCTCGCCTTTACCGAGAACGCCGTCGGCTACTCGTCCACGCTCAGCTTCATCCGCGGCCGCGTCGAGACGATCACGCGCGCGTTGAAGGGAGACTAACCCATGCCCGCGATGAACATCTTCGACGTCGCGCAGCGCGGCATGTCGGCACAGCTCGTGCGCATGAACGCAGCCTCGTCGAACCTGGCCAATGCCGGTTCGGTCGCCGGCAGCGAGGAAGGCGCCTATCGCCCGATCCGCGCGGTCTTCGCCGAACAGCTCGACAAGACCAGCGGTCTTTCGACGGTCAACGTCCAGTCGGTCATGCGCGAAAACGCCAAGGCCGTCCGCGAACACAATCCCGACCATCCGCTCGCCGATGCAAACGGCGACGTGTGGACCAGCCCGGTCGATGAGAACACCGAGATGGTCGAGATGCTCGATTCCGCCCGCCAATACCAGAACCTGGTCGAGGCACTGACTACCGCCAAGCAGCTCATGCTCGATACGATGAGGCTCAAATGACTTCTATTTTTAGCGGCGTAAACGCCACGTCCTCGGTCACCACCAGCGACTCCAAGGTCGGCAAGGGCATGGGCTCGATGGACGGCACCGACTTTCTGAAGCTGCTGACCACCCAGCTCCAGCACCAGGATCCGACCGATCCGATGGATAACAGCCAGATGCTCGCACAGATGGCGCAGTTCACCTCGCTGTCGAACGGGACGGAGCAGACCTCGACGCTGAAGGCCATCGCCGACAAGCTCGATGCCGTCATCAAGAACACTGGCACGCCGACCACCGGCGTCACCGCCTAAGCCCAACAATCGGGAGACCTAAGATGTCCTTCTACACTTCGCTCAGCGGCCTGAAGAACGCCCAGACGGGCCTCAGCGTTACCGCCAACAACATCGCCAACGCCGAAACGCTCGGCTTCAAGAAGAGCCGCACGCTCTTCTCGGACCTGGTCACCGGCAACAACCCCAAGATGCAGCTCGGCATCGGCTCGACCGTGCAGTCGATCACCCAGAACCAGTCGATGGGTCCGATCGAACAGACCGGCGGCGCGCTCGACCTGGCGATCAACGGCGAAGGCTTCTTCACCAAGAAGAACCCGATCAGCGGCGAGACCATGTACACGCGCTCGGGCGCCTTCTCGGTCGACGACGAAGGCTTCGTGAAGGATGGCGTCGGCAACCGCCTGCAGATCTTCGAACAGCCGGCTTCTCCGGCGGTCATCGACCCGTCGACCGACACCCCGGTCGACCTGCAGCTCCCCAAGGACAACAGCCACTTCACCCCGGCCCCGACGACGCCCGCGGCCTTCGCCGGCGTCACGCTCGCCAACGACGGCACGATCAAGGTGTCCTATGCCGACGGCAGCAACGAGACGCTCGGCAAAGTCGCGCTCGCGCAGTTCTCGGCGGCCGATGGCCTCAGGCAGACCGGCTCGTCGAATTGGGTCGCCACCGGTCTTTCGGGCGAACCCGAATACGGCCTGCCCGGCGCCGGCATCTACGGCGGCCTGAGTTCGGGCTCGCTCGAGCGCTCGAACGTCGACATCACCGAGGAACTGGTCGGCCTGATCACCATGCAGCGCTACTTCCAGGCGAATGCGAAGGCGATCGATACGGCCAGCCAGATCTCGCAGACCGTTCTGAATCTGCGGACCTGATAAGCCATGGACCGTCTGATCTACACGGCCGCGACGGGCATGACTGCGGCGATGACGCGCCAGCGCGTCGTCGCCAGCAATCTCGCCAACGCCCAGACCATCGGCTTCCGCGCCGAGATGCTGCAGTCGACGCCGATGACGCTCGACGGTCCCCAGCTCGAAGTCCGGGCGCTGAATTCGACCGCCGTCCGCGGTGCGAACATGCAGGCCGGATCGATCGTCGAAACCGGCAACCCGCTCGACATCGCGCTCCAGGGCGATGCCATGCTCGGCGTCCAGACGCCCGACGGCGGCGAAGGCTATACCCGTCGCGGCGACCTTTCGGTCTCGCAGACCGGCGTGCTGCAGAACGGCGAAGGCCTGCCGATCCTCGGCCAGAGCGGCGCGCCGATCACGGTGCCGCTCGGCAACAAGGTCACGATCACGCCCGACGGCGATGTGATGGTCCAGGACCCGGCGACGCCCGATGCGCCAGCCGCGGCGGTCGACAAGCTCAAGCTCGCAGCCTTTCGCGGCAGCCAGATGGAAAAGGACCTGACCGGCATTTTCCGGGCGCCGAACGGCGGAATTTTGCCGGTCGACGAAACGGCAAAGGTCATTCCGGCCTCGCTCGAGCAGTCGAACGTCAAGCCGACCGAGGTCCTCGTCGAGATGGTCGAAGCCCAGCGAAGCTTTGATATGCGGACGAAACTGATCGCTACCGCCAAGGAACTCGATGAAGGCGGCGCCAGCCTGATGCGGATCACGCCGGGCTGATCCGGAAATTGGCACGCATGTTGCTTAGCTTAGCCTGACACCGTCCTGACGGAGAATTCGAATGCCCACTTCCGCTCTTCACGTCGCCCGTACCGGCCTGGATGCCCAGGATCAGCGCATGCGCGTCATCGCCAACAACCTGGCGAACGTCAGCACCACGGGCTACAAGCGCGACCGCGCCAACTTCGCGACCCTGGCCTATCAGGACTCGCGCGTCGCCGGTCAGCAGTCTTCGACCGAGACCCAGTACGCCACGGGCCTCAACCTCGGCACCGGCGTCAGCGTCCAGTCGACCTCGCGCGTCGAGACCCAGGGCACGATGCAGACCACGGGCAACTCCTACGACCTCGCGCTCGACGGCGACGGCTACTTCCAGGTGCAGATGCCCGGTGGCCAGACCGCCTATACCCGCGCCGGCAACTTCAGCCGCTCGCCCGATGGCCAGCTGGTCACCGCGCAGGGCTATCAGGTGATCCCGGCAATCCAGATCCCCGAAGGCGCGCAGTCGATCTCGGTTTCGTCCGACGGCACCGTCTCGGCGACGATCCAGGGCCAGGCCGACCCGCAGGAGCTCGGCCAGCTCACCGTCGCCAGCTTCACCAATCCCGCCGGTCTCCAAGCCGCCGCGGACAACTTTCTGCTCGAGACCGCCGCGAGCGGCCCGGCGCAGGTCGGCATCGCCGGTCTGGATGGTCGTGGCTCGATCAAGCAGGGCATGCTCGAAGGCTCCAACGTCTCGATCGTCGAAGAGCTGGTCGACATGATCGAATGCCAGCGCGCCTACGAGATCAACTCGAAGATGATCTCGGCCGTCGACGAAATGCTCCGCAACGCGAACCAGACGCTGTAATCGTCATGACCGCATCCGCTCCCCTCCCCCTCGGCCTCCCGACCTGGCGCAAGCGCCGCGCGCCCGCCGATCGCGGCTCGTTTCCGCAGCGCATGCCGCTGCTGGCCGCGACCGTGATCGCCGCCACGGCGCTTTCGGCCTCGCCGGCGCTCGCCAAGAAGCAGCCGAAGGAAACTTTCGAAGCGACGCTGCCCGTCGCCGCGCCCATCGCGGGTCCGGCCACCGGCGGCATCTTCAACGCCTCGATGGGCTATGCGCCGCTGTACGGCGGCACGCGTGCCCGGATGGTGGGCGACGCCCTGACGATCCTGCTGGTCGAGCGAACCAACGCATCCAAGACCGTCGGCTCGCAGAGCCAGCGCGATGGCGGCATCTCGCTGACTCCGCCCAAGGCCGGCCCGTTCTCCGTCAATCCCGACGCTCTTAACGCCTCGAACAATTCGTCGTTCAAGGGTTCTGGCAATGCATCGCAGACCAGCACCCTCAGCAGCACGCTTTCGGTCACCATCGCCGAAGTGCGTCCGAACGGCACCGCTCTAGTGCGCGGACAGAAGCGCATGCTCCTGAGCCAAGGCAACGAATGGGTCCAGGTTTCGGGCATCGTCCGCCTGATCGACATCGACGAGAACAACACGATCGAATCGACCCGGGTTGCCGATGCCAACATCCAGTATTCGGGCAAGGGTGCGCTTCAGCGCGCCAGCAAGCAGGGCTGGCTCGGTCAGTTCTTCAACATGATCAGCCCGTTCTGAGGAATCCTGCGATGACCACGACCTTCAACGCCATCGTCGCCGACGTCCGCTCGCTGATGCGGGATTCCATGATGTGGGCCTGCCTGCTCGCGGCATTCGCTTTCCTCGGTCCGCAGACCGCCCACGCCGAACGCGTCCGCGATCTCGGCACCTACCAGGGCGTGCGCTCGAACCAGCTGACGGGCTACGGTGTCGTCGTGGGCCTCGCGGGTACGGGCGACGACAACCTCGAATATCTGACCCAGGCGATGAAGGGCGTGTCGGGCCGCATGGGCCTGCAGCTTCCCGCCGGCGTCGCGCCGGGCCTCAAGAACGCCGCCGCCGTCATGGTGACCGCCGACCTGCCCGCCTTCGCCAAGCCCGGCCAGCGCCTCGACATCACCGTCTCGACGATCGGCAAGGCCAAGAGCCTGCGCGGCGGCACCTTGATCATGACGCCGCTCCAGGGCGCCGACGGTCAGATCTACGCCATGGCACAGGGCAACCTAGCCGTCGGCGGCCTCGGCGTTTCGGCCAAGGACGGCTCGATGCTCACGGTCAACGTTCCCACCGTCGGCCGCATCGCCGATGGCGCCTCGGTCGAGCGCGCGGTCGCCACCGGTTTCGAGAACGGCGACATGATCCGCTACAACCTGTTCAACGCCGACTTCCTCACCGCCACGCGCGTGCGCGATGCGGTCAACCGCTTCATGCCCGGCACCGCCGCGATCGAGGACGGCGTGACCATCGCGATGAAGCTGCCGCAGGATGTCAACACCCGCGCCAGCGTGATGGCCGCGATCGAGATGATCGAAGTGACCCCGGCCGAGACCGCCGCCAAGGTGATCGTCAACAGCCGCACGGGCACCGTCGTGATCAACAGCGCGGTGCGCCTGAGCCCCGCGGCGATCAGCCAGGGCAAGCTCACCGTCCGCGTCGACGAAAACCCGACCGTCAGCCAGCCCGAGCCTTTCAGCAAGGGCCGCACGACGACGCAGCAGAACAGCGACATCACGACCACCGACGAAGGTGGCAAGGTCCTCCTGATGAAGCCCGGCGCGTCGCTCGCCAAGATCGTCGATGCGCTCAACCTGCTGGGTGTCGGCGCTTCGGACCTGGTCGCGATCCTCGAGGCGCTCAAGCAGGCCGGCGCGCTCAAGGCCGAGATGGTGGTGATCTGACATGACCACGATCAGCACTCCGACGATCGCTTCCACCACCGCGTCCGCCACCACGGCAGGCGCGGCGGACAGCGGCAAGCTGACCGGCGTCGCCAAGCAGTTCGAAGCGATCTTCATTCGCCAGATGCTCGCCGCCGCGCGCAAGACCAGCTTCGGCGGCGAAGACAGCCTGATGGGCGGCAAGGGCATGGATACCTTCCGCCAGATGCAGGACGAGCGCTTCGCCGACATCGCTTCGGACACCGGCGCCTTCGGCCTCGGCAAGATGATCGAAACGCACCTCGCGCGTCTGCTCGGCAACGACGAGGCCGCGAAGACGGCTGATGCAACGAACACGGCCGACAGTGCCGACACGGCTGTGAAGCAGGGAGCATAAGACGTGGCATCCGACCTTCTCTCGATCGGCAAGAGCGGCGCAATGGCCGCGCGCGCGGCGCTCGACGTCACCGCGCAGAACATCACCAACGCCTCGACCGACGGCTACATCCGTCGCTCGGTCATCCAGGCCGAGGTTTCCTCGGCGGGTGGCACGGGCCGCGCTGCCGACATCTCCCTCTCGGGCGTGCGCATCGAGCGCCTGGTCCGCAACGCCGACATGTTCCGCCAGGCCGAAGTGCGTCGCACCGGCTCCGACTCGGCGCGCGCCAATGCCGAGGTCAGCGGTCTCGAGAACATCGAGGACGCGCTCGAGCAGTCGGGCGTCTACAACGCCGTCGTCGGCTTCGAGAGCTCGCTCCAGCAGCTCGCCTCCGATGCGACCGACCCGGCGCTGCGCGCTTCGGTGGTCGAAAGCGCGCGGACGATGACGCGCACGATGAACATCGCCGCGCAGAGCCTCGACCAGGCGGGTCAGGGCCTGCAGTTCGAGGCGACCGACGGCGTCAATCAGATAAACATCCTCTCGGCCGAACTGGCCCGAGTGAACCTGCGCCTGACGCGCGCCGCGGATGCCAGCTCGGACCAGACCACGCTGCTCGACCAGCGCGATCACCTGCTCGAGGAAATGAGCAAGTACGTCGACGTCGCGACCACGTTCAACGCCGACGACACCGTCTCGGTCAAGGTCGGCGGCGTCGACCTGGTCAGCAACGGCACGGCCAAGACCTTCAGCATGGACGTGAGCGCCACCGACGGCACGATCTCGTTCAAGATCGACGGCGCCGCCGTGACGCCGACTTCGGGCGGGCTCGTCGGCAAGCAGCAGGCGCTCGACAAGCTCAAGGAGGTCCGCACGGGTCTCGACACGATCGCGAGCACGCTGGCCGCCAAGGTCAACGACATCCAAGACGACGGCGAAGATCTGAACGGCGACCAAGGCACTGCGATGTTCACCTATTCCTCGGGAACGGCGATCACCGCGGCAAATATCAAGCTCGCCTTCGAGGACGGCGCCAAGATCGCGACGGCTCCGTTGACTCCGTTGATCAGTAATGCCGGCAGCCGCGACCAGTCGAACCTCGCCGCGCTGATGTCGGGCATTTCCTCGGTCGATCCCGCGGGGAAGACCGACAAGCTGATCTTCACGATCTCGAGCGCCGTCCAGGGCCGCAAGGTCACGCGCGACGCGCTCGACGCCATCGCCAGCACGGCGAAGATCACGCTCCAGGCTCAGGCCGGCGTCAGCCTCGATAACGAAGCGGCAAACCTTGTGCGCTATCAGCAGGCTTTCCAGGCATCGGGCCGGGTCATGCAGGTCGCGTCGGAAATCTTCGATTCGATCCTGGGCATCAAGTGAGACCGTAGATGACTTCGATCAGCACCAGCACCAGCGCCTTCTACGACCGCGCCAAGAACGACATCGGCGGCCTTCGCAGCCGCGCTGAGGCGTTGCAGGCGCAGTTGGGCAGCGGCGACAAGCTTGCGCGCTCGTCCGACGATCCCGTGGCCGCTTCGCGGCTGCGCATGCTGGCGCGCACCGACAAGCTGTCCAACATCGACGAGAGCAATGCAGGTCGCGCCAGCGCCGACCTGACCTTGGCCGATTCAGCGCTCAAGACCTTCGCCGACTACATCACGAATGCCAAGGTGCTCGCAAACAACGCCGCCAACGGTACGCTTACCGATGCACAGCGCGCCAGCATCGGCTACGAGATCGAGCAGATTTTCGGCAATATGGTTAACCTCGCGAATTCGCGCGATTCCAATGGCCATGCGCTGTTCGGCGGCGAGAGCGCGGGCGATGCCTATCAACTCAACACCGTTACAGGCAAACCTGAATACATCGGCACGCTCAGCGCCGGCGATCTCGCGCTCGGCGATGGTCAGTCGATCAGCCGCGGCCTGACGGGCCGGCAGATCCTCGGCACCGAGCCGAACGACATCCTCACCAAACTCCAGAAGCTGGCCGCCGATCTTCAGACCGGCGTGGGCGATCGCCAGAAGATGGCGAACGACGGTATCTCGATGCTCGAAGGCAGCCTCGATCAGATCACCACCAGCCAGACCCTGGTCGGCTCGCGGCTCAATTGGATCGACCTGACCACGGAGCGGCGCACCAATTTGGGCGAGCTGCGCGCCGACGAGCAGACGCGCATCGGCGCGACCGACCTGCCGTCGACCATCGCCGAGCTGCAGCAGACGATGACCGTGCTCGAGGCCAGCCAGGCCAGCTTCACCAAGCTGTCGAGCCTGACACTGTTCTCGATGCTCAACTGACGCATACTGATCTTCCAAGGGGCCTAATCCAATGTTCGTAGCTATCGGTATCGTGATCCTGCTGGTCATGGTGTTCGGCGGTTTCGCCCTCACCGGCGGTGCCCTCGGCCCGGTCATGCACGCCATCCCGCACGAAATGCTGATCATCGGCGGCGCCGCGGTCGGCGCCATCGTGACGGGCAACTCGATGCACGAGCTCAAGGCCTTCGGCGGTGGCTTCCTGCGGGCGGCGAAAGGCCCCAAGCACAACAAGCAGGATCACATCGACGTCATCATCCTGACGACGCGTCTGATGAAGCTGCTGCGCAGCGAAGGCCCGGTCGCGCTGGAAAGCCACGTCCAGGATCCCAAGAGCTCAGCGATCTTCGCCGAATTCCCGCGCCTGCT
>SECS01000274.1 GCA_004211435.1 Novosphingobium sp.
GCAGTCCTCGGTGCCGCCGGAATAACCGGCGCCGCGCATGCCGAAATGGCTGCCGAGATCACCAAGCCGGTGACCATCACCTTCTACAACTACAACCTCGCCACGGCGAGCGCCGGTGCCGACGCCACCCGCGAGATGATCGCCAAGTTCGAGCAGGAACACCCGCTGATCAAGGTGAAGACTGTCGGAGTTCCGTCCAACGACATCATCACGCGCCTGCAGGCCGATATGGCCGCCGGCATGCAGCCCGATGTGGCCCAGCTGGTGTTTCGCGACCTCATCTATCTTGCCTCCGATCTGGGTGCACAGCCGCTCGAGGATCTGGCCGGAGCCAAGGGCTACGCTGCCCTTACCGACGGACTGATCCCGCGTGGCGTCAACCTCGGCAAGATCAACGGCAAGACCTATGGGCTTGCCTACACGTTCTCGACGCCGATCCTCTACTACAACGCCGACCTCTTCCGCAAAGCCGGCCTCGATCCCGAGACCCCACCCAAGACCTGGGCCGAGGTGAAGACGGCCGCCGAAGCCATCGTCGCCAAGACCGGCGCGGACGGCTTCTTTCCCGGCGCCTATGGCCCGACAGACGGCACCTTCGTCTATCAGGCGATCCTGATGTCGAACGGCGGCAAGGTCCGCGATGACAACACGCTGACCTTCGCCGACAAGAACGGCATTGAAGCGGTGCAGATGCTGCGCGACATGGTCGACAGCGGCGCCCATGCCCGCCTCGACCCGGCCAATCCGCAGGAGGCTTTTGCCGCCGGCCGGCTGGGCATGTATCTCTACACCAGCGCCCTGCAGAACTCCCTGTCCAAATCCGCCGACGGCAAGTGGGAACTGCGCGTGACCGGCATGCCGGCCTTCGGGACCAAGCCGACCGCGCCCACCAATTCGGGCTCGGCGCTCTATGCCTTCTCGCAGGATCCGGTCAAGCAGCGCGCCGCCTACGAGTTGATGAAGTTCCTCACCTCCGACTACGGCTACACAATCATCACCTCGAAGATCGGCTATCTGCCGCTTCGCCTCAACATCGTCGACGATCCGAAGCTGCTCGGTCCCTGGACAGCGACGCACCCGCTGATCCGTCCGAACCTCGAACAGCTGTCGCGTCTTACCCCCAATGTCGCCTTCCCCGGCCCGAACTATCGCCAGGCCGAAGCGATGATGAAGGAAGCCGTCTCGGAGGCCGTGCTCGGTCCCAATGACGTGGTGAAGACGCTGACCGAGGCGCAGGCCAATGCCCAGGCGCTGATGCCCTGACCACGCGCGAGTGGGGGCGTTGCATCCGCGACGACGCGCGCCCCCAAATTGTACCAAGACGAACAGACCGAAGCACAGCAGGAGGCCGCCATGCGTCACTGGACGCTGCCCGACACCCACAACATCCGCGACCTCGGTGGTTACAATCGGCAGGCCGGCGGCACCACGCAATGGCGCCGGATCCTGCGCGGTGAAGCGCTGCACCCGCTGACGAGCGACAGCCTGGCGACGCTTGTCGCCGATGATCTCTCGCTCGTGATCGACCTGCGCGGGCCGCACGAGACTGCGGTCACCAGCCACCCCTTCATCGGCCACGAGACGGTGTCCTACCGCAATATCGTGCTCTTCGACGCGCTGGCGCCGATCGCAATGGTGCGGCAGCCCTTCGACATGGCGGAGCGCTATTGCAGCGCGCTGGATCATTGTGGCGCGCAGTTCGCCACGGTCTTTCGCGCCATCGGGCAAGCCCGACCAGGGATGGTGCTGTTCCACTGCACGGCCGGCAAGGACCGCACCGGCGTCGTCGCTGCCATGCTTCTGGCCACCGCCGGCGTCTCGCATGCCGACATCGTGGCCGACTATGCGCTCACCGCCTCCGCCGAGGGCCTGATCGCGCAGCTTCGCGCCCGTTCGCTTGCGGCAGGCATCGATGCCGGCCATGTCGATCGGATGCTCGCCAGCGACGCCGTAACGATGGAGGCCTTCCTCGCCTTTCTCGATGCGGCGCATGGCGGGATCGCGGCCTATCTTCAACGGATCGGCCTCACGCCCGCGGAGATCGAAGCGCTGACGGACCGTCTGTGCGCGTAAGACACCCGTCGCCCGAATTGCCACGACCGGACCGACGGAAAAGGCCAACGCCTTTCAAACCCACTGGAGCGTAGAATGGCCTTGGCCACACAAG
>SECS01000275.1 GCA_004211435.1 Novosphingobium sp.
TTTGCAGGACTTGCGCCGGGAACATATACAGTAACCACCCAAAACGCAGATGGATGTACTTCCGTAACAGCTCCAATTACAATTAATCCTGCTCCAACTGCGCCAGCGGTCGCTACGACGACAGTTACGCAGCCAACATGTACCTCTACTACAGGCACTATTACGGTAACTTCGGCAAATGCAGGACTGACGTATAGCATTAACGGGACTACATTCCAGTCGGGGACTACTTTTGCAGGACTCGCTCCGGGAACATATACAATAACCACTCAAAATGCTGGCGGATGTACTTCAGTTACATCACCAATTACAATTAATACTGCGCCAAGTGCACCTATTACAGCGGTAACAACTGTAACGCAGCCTACTTGTACCACATCAACAGGAACAATTACGGTGACATCGGCGAATGCCGGATTTACTTACAGCATCAACGGAACCGATTTCCAATCGGGTACCACTTTTGCAGGACTGGCAGCGGGTAGTTACACAATTACCACTCAAAACGCAGACGGTTGTACATCAGTAACAGCTCCGATTATAATTAATCCGGCTATTGCGCCTGCTGTTGCCACTACTACAGTGACACAGCCTACCTGCTCTGCTATCTCAACAGGAATTATTGTAGTTGAAGCGCCAACAGGAACCGGATTTACCTACAGTATTGACGGCACTAACTTTCAGGCAGGAACTACTTTTGGCAATCTCCCGGCAGGAACCTATAACGTGACGGTACAAAATGCTGATGGTTGTACTTCTGTATCACCAAACATCGTGATAAATGCTGCACAGCCAATACCTGTTGCTGCGACAACCACTGTAACACAGCCTACCTGCGCAGTGACCAGCGGAACTATAACGGTTACCGATCCTACTGGAACAGGCCTTACCTACAGCCTTGACGGGACGACATTCCAGTCGGCTCCTGTATTTGCAGGACTTACGCCGGGCACTTACAATGTAACTGTACAGAATGCGGTTGGTTGTACCTCAACAAGTGCTGATATCATTATCAACGCAGTACCTGCAGCTCCGGCTGTTGCAACTACAACAGTTTCTCAGCCTACCTGCGCCGTTACTACAGGATCTATTACTGTAAGTACACCACAAGGGACAGGATTTACCTATAGCATCGACGGTACTAACTTTCAGTCGGGTACCACTTTCGCAGGACTTGCACCGGGTAGTTACACGATAACCGTTTCCAATGCAGGCTGTACTTCTGTAACAACTCCAATCGTGATCAATGCTGTGCCGGCTGACCCAATCGCTGCTACAGCAACTGTTATTCAGCCTACATGTGCGTCGCCAACCGGCAGTATCACAATATCTAACCCTACAGGGTCGGGACTGACTTATAGTATTGATGGTACAAACTTCCAGAGCAGCATTACGTTTAACAATGTTGCGGCAGGATCGTACACAATTACAGTTAGAAATAGTGGTGGCTGTACTTCACAGAGCGCTGCTATAACATTGAATGACGCTGGTGTGCCGGCAGTAGCTTCAGTTTCTGTCACTCAGCCAACATGTATAACAACATCGGGCACCATTACTGTAGATGGCCCTTTTGGAACCGGGTTTAGTTACAGTATAGATGGAACGAACTACCAGGTAGATAATGTTTTTGCAGGACTGGCACCTGGATCGTACAGCGTGACTGTACAAAATGGTTCCGGATGTACATCTGCAGCTGTAAACGCAGTAATCAATGATGTGCCTACAGCTCCGGCTATGGCTACCATATCTACAGTACAGCCAACTTGTAATGTGCCATCGGGAACAATAAATATTTCAGGGCCAACTACAGCAGGATTAACGTACAGCATCAATGGAACCGATTTCCAGGAAGGAACATCGTTTACCAATGTTGCGCCGGGAACTTATACATTAGTGGTGCAGAACGAAGCCGGATGCCTCTCTGACGGTGTGGCCTTCACTATCGATGCGCTTCCGGAATTCTGTGATATACCGAAAGGTATTTCACCGAATAATGACGGTAAAAATGACAACTTTGATATCTCATTCCTTGAGGCATCGCGACTGAATATCTTTAACCGTTACGGAAAAGAAGTGTACGCAAGGAGCAACTATTCTAATGAATGGTTCGGACAGTCTAACAACGGCGACGAACTGCCAACAGGAACCTATTATTATGTG